>NZ_CP030139.2:2407500-2716860 GCF_003846445.2 Synechococcus elongatus PCC 11801
TGCGATGGGCCAACGCCATCAATTACCGCTGATTACGGTGATGAACAAAGATGGCACGATGAATGAAAATGCGGGCGAGTTTGAAGGGCTCGATCGCTTTGAGGCTCGTAAAGCTGTTGTTGCCGCACTGGATAATGCCGGCTTCCTTGTCAAAGTAGAAGACTATCGGCACAGTGTTCCGATTAGCGATCGCGGCAAGGTTCCAGTTGAGCCGCTGTTATCGACTCAGTGGTTTGTCAAAATTGAGCCCTTGGCTCAACGAGCATTAGAAGCTTTGAATGGAGAAGAAGGCCCTCGTTTTGTACCTGAACGTTGGACTAAAGTCTATCGGGACTGGTTGGAAAATCTACGGGATTGGTGCATCTCTCGGCAGTTGTGGTGGGGGCACCAAATTCCTGCTTGGTACGCGGTGAGTGAAACGCATGGTGTTGTGACAGACTCAACACCTTTTGTGGTGGCTCGTTCTGCGGAAGAAGCGCAACAGAAGGCGATCGCCCAATTTGGTGCTGATGTCGTCCTGCAGCAGGATGAGGACGTTTTGGATACATGGTTCTCATCTGGTTTGTGGCCTTTTTCAACCTTAGGTTGGCCGAACCAAACGGAAGATCTGGAGACGTTTTACCCTACTAGTACCTTGGTAACTGGTTTCGACATCATCTTCTTCTGGGTGGCTCGGATGACGATGATGGCCGGTCACTTCACAGGCAAGATGCCGTTTAAGGATGTCTATATCCATGGTCTTGTCCGAGATGAAAACAATAAGAAAATGTCAAAATCAGCAGGCAATGGGATTGACCCGCTGATTTTGATTGATCGTTATGGGACGGATGCTCTCCGCTATGCCCTGATTCGTGAAGTGGTTGGGGCTGGACAGGATATTCGTCTGGACTACAACCGCAAGACAGATGAGTCAGCCACAGTTGAAACGAGCCGAAATTTTGCCAATAAAGTCTGGAATGCCAGTCGCTTTGTCATTCTCAATCTAGATGACAAAACACCTGAGCAACTAGGGGTTTCTGCCTCAGATGATCTCGAATTGGCCGATCGCTGGATTCTGAGTCGCTACCACGCTACTACAGAAGCTTTGATCAATCAGATTGAAGCGTATGACCTTGGTGCAGCAGCTAAACAACTCTATGAGTTTATTTGGGGCGACTTCTGCGATTGGTATATCGAACTAGTTAAACCCCGACTTTATGGCGAAAATGCTGCTTCCCGCTTAGTAGCCCAGCAGACTCTAGCCCAAGTCCTCGAAGGAATTCTGCGACTCTTACATCCTTTCATGCCGCACTTGACTGAGGAAATTTGGCACACGCTCAATCAAGTTGGGGAGGATCAGTTCTTAGCGATCCAGTCGTTCCCACAACCGCAATCTGAGTTAATTCAGCCTGAACTCGATCGCGAGTTTCAGTTGATGATTGATGTGATCCGAACGCTGCGTAACTTACGGGCTGAAGCGGGATTGAAGCCGAGTCAAAAAATTACGGCAATTCTTCAAAGCGATAGTGAGTCAGAGCGCCGTAATTTAGAACAGTCTCAAGCCTACATTCGGGATCTCACTAAGACTGAGGCGCTGACGATTGTGGAGCAGCTAGCTGAAGAACCGCAAGCACTTGTTGGAGTGACTGCTACGGTGCAAGTTCTCTTGCCCTTGGCGGGCCTTGTCGATCTAGCAGCATTACAAGCGAAACTGACTCGTAACTTGGAAAAAGTTGAGAAGGAAATCAAGTCTCTCTCGGGACGCTTGAATAGCTCTAACTTTGTTGATAAAGCACCTGCAGAAGTTGTTGCCGAAACGCGCGAAAATCTGCTGGAGGCTGAAAAACAAGCAGAACTTTTACGCGATCGCCTAACGCGACTGCAAGCCTAAAGCCACACGATCGCCCCCTAAAAAAGAAAGCTGCCTTAAATCATTTTCTAGGGCAGCTTTTCTTGCTATTTGAGGGCTTAGCTGGGCTGAACTGTGACCTGCGCAGCAGCGCGATCGGCCTTTGCACGGGCTGCTTCGACACTTGCGTCTCTCGCCAGCGCAACCCCCATCCGTCGCTGAGGTCGCATATCGGGTTTGCCAAACAGCCGGAGGTCCACCAAGGGCTCTTGGAGTGCTGTTGCCACGCCGGTATAACTGGGGCGATCGCCACTGTCTTCCGCCAGAATCACCCGACTGGCTGACGGCCCTAGCAGCTCAATGGTCGGAATCGGTAGTCCGAGCACAGCGCGCAGATGCAGCTCAAACTCATTCAGATTTTGTGAGATGAGCGTGACCATACCTGTGTCGTGGGGACGGGGCGATAGTTCCGAGAAGATCACCTCATCTTGAGTGACAAAAAACTCGACTCCAAATAATCCAGCTCCGCCCAACGCCTCCGTAACTTGAGCCGCGATCGCTTGGGCTTGCGCCAATAACTCAGCGCTGAGAGGGGCGGGCTGCCAGGATTCTTGGTAATCGCCTCGTTCTTGTCGGTGGCCAATTGGTGGACAGAAAAGAGTGGGACCTTGCCACTGGCGGATCGTCAACAGCGTGATTTCCAGCTCAAAGGGAATGAACTCTTCGAGGATGACCTTTTGGCTATCGCCACGAGAACCCGCAATCGCATACTCCCAAGCGGCTTGGAGTTGATCGGGTTGCTGGACGATCGACTGGCCCTTGCCCGAGGAAGACATGACCGGCTTGATCACATTTGGGTAGCCGATCGCTGTTGCTGCGGCTTGCAGTTCTTCGAAGCAGCTGGCATAGGCATAACGGGCGGTGCGGAGACCGAGCTGCTGAGCTGCCAAATCGCGAATGCGATCGCGGTTCATGGTGAAGTGAGTGGCTCTCGCCGTGGGAATCACCGTTAGTCCACGGTCTTCAAACTCCTGCAGTTTCTCGGTGCGGATCGCTTCAATTTCCGGAATGATCAAGTCCGGCTGGAACTCTTGAACCACCGCTTCCAGGGCCTCGCCATCTAGCATAGAAATTACTGCGCTGGCATCAGCGACCTGCATCGCTGGTGCATGGGCATAACGATCGACGGCAATGACGGTATTGCCCAACCGTTGAGCGGCGATCGCAAATTCCTTGCCCAGCTCACCAGAACCCAGCAACATGAGACGACGCGGTAGGCGATCGGCAAAAGTCATTGGCAGCTACGCAAAGCAGGACAGGCGCAAACAAGGAGAGGGACGATACCGCCCCTCTCACTCAAAATCTCGATTCTTGATCGGTTGGGCTGGAACCTAGAGGTCGCCACCACGGAGGTACAGCAGAACAATCACCGCTGGGCCAGCAATCACAAGCAATGCCAGCGTCGTCAGCTGAAAAATGACTTCGAAATTGATGCTGCTCAGGAAACCCATATCTCTCCCCGATCTCGACCGGGCCTATGTCGATTCGGTAATCGATTCTACCGAGAGGACGCCGATGCTTTAAGCATCGTTACAAAACTCCACCATCACGGCGATCGCCAAAACACGGTCCTAGGTTGGTCATCAGCGGCGGCAGACCAACACGGAGCAGCTACCAGTCAACCCGATTGCACCACAGGGGAGGAGTGCGAGTTGATCAATCAGGGCGGCTAGGCTGGAGGGAGACCTTCCCTCACCGAATCCGAGTTCTATGGCCCAATGGCAATGTGTGCGACAGTGTGGTGCCTGCTGTCACCTCGACCCCCGCGATCGCCCCGACCTTGATCAGTATCTTCAACCTGACGAGATGGCGCTCTACCTGAGCATGGTTGGGCCGGATGGCTGGTGCATCAACTTCGACCACAGTACGAGGCTGTGCAACATCTACGAGGATCGGCCCCGATTCTGCCGGGTGCAGCCTGAAACCTTTGAGACGATGTTTGGTGTGCCCAAGGAAGACCTCAACGATTTTGCGATCGCCTGCTGCGAAGAGCAGATTGAGGGCGTCTATGGCGATCGCAGTCTCGAACAAATCCGCTTTCGGCAGGCCGTAGGGCTGACACTAGAGGAGCTCTGAACCTAGGGACCAATGCTAGGTTTATGAAACGATTATGAAATTTTGCTGTGGCCGCTCCTTCCCCTGACCTTGAGACCCCACAAGCTCCGGCAGCGAGTTCAGGTCGGTCTTCTGCTTGGAGTGTCTTTGTCTCGACCTTTCTGACCATTTTTCTGGCGGAGCTGGGCGATAAGACGCAAGTCACAACGCTGCTGATGACTGTGGAATCGCATCGACCGTGGATTGTCTTCACCGGTGCGGCCACGGCACTGATCAGTACGAGTCTGCTGGGGGTGTTGTTAGGGCGCTGGTTGGCACAGCACATCGCCCCGCGCACCTTGGATATTGCTGCCGGTGTCACGCTGTTGGTGATTGCGGCGGCATTGGGTTGGGACCTCTGGCAACACTGGAGCTAAGGGCAATGGATTGGCAGTTACTCGGAGCGAGTTTCCTGGCGGTGTTCCTTTCGGAACTCGGCGATAAAAGTCAGGTGGCCGCAGTTGCGCTCGGTGGCAGTTCGCGATCGCCCCGTGCTGTGTTTCTAGGAACGGCTAGCGCCTTGGTTTTGGCCAGCTTGATCGGTGTGGTGTTGGGCGACCAGATCGCAGACTACATTCCCCCGCAATGGCTAAAGCTTGCGGCTGTCGTTGGTTTTGTTGTGATTGGTCTGCGCTTGCTCTTGCAAGGCTCAGATCAGGAAGATTTGAATTTAGAAGCACCAGCGAATCAATCTACGCCTGAAACCTAGAGACTGCTGTCGTTCAATGGGTGGGACAAGCTGATCCACGCCAGGGAGCAAGATTGCGATCGCCCAGGAAAATTCCAAGTCCTGCAGCCGTATCGACGAGTGCGCTGTGCGGATCAACAAGGGTAGGGCTGTGCAGGCAAACGCTGTCTAGCGCGACCCCAACAACCCGTCCGCCTTGCCAAGCCATCATTTCGCCACTGGCTCCAGCGGCTATCCGTTCGACGGCGGCATAACCCATTTGTGCGGCTAAGAGGCGGTCGCTTGCCACGGGTTGTCCTCCGCGCTGCACATGGCCAAGGACAGTAACTCGGGCTTCCAATCGAGCATCGTGCGCCGCGATCGCATGGGCGAGTTGTTCCCCCAAACCGGCATGACTGCGATCCACCTCTGGAGGGTGATGGGTTCCCTCAGCGATCGCAATGACCGCATAGCGGCGTTGCCAGCGATCGCGCAGTTGCTGAAGGTAGTGACAGAGTTCTGGCAAGCGATAGGGGATTTCAGGCAAAAGGATGACATCCGCTCCCCCTGCGATGCCGCCGTGGAGGGCAAGATGCCCCGACTGGCGGCCCATGACCTCGGCAATCATGATCCGATCGTGACTCGCGGCGGTACTGCCCAAGTTCAGCAATGCCTCCGCGACTGTGTGAATCGCGGTATCAAAGCCGATCGCCCGCTCTGTGAAGGCGACGTCGTTGTCGATCGTCTTAGGAATACCAATGAACTGCCAGCCGCCGGCTCGCGCGAGTTGCTGCAAAATTGCGAGGCTACCGTCACCGCCAATGCCAATCAGGGCATCAAGACCGAGATCGGCATAGCCCGCCAGAATTTCCGCCTGCTGGGCAAGGGTGTCACCCCGATTGATCGAGCCGAGAATCGTACCGCCACTGCAGAGCAGGGGGTCTGGACCCTGGCGATCAAAACTGTGGGGGTAGATGGCGATCGCTTGGCGCTGACGCAGTCCCTGGGTGGCGTAGGCAATGCCCCAGAGCTCCCAGCCATAGTTACTGACAGCGTGGTGGGCGATCGCTCGAATGACAGCATTGAGCCCCGGACAATCGCCACCACTGGTGAGGACGCCTAATTTGCGCACCGCCATCGCTCACCCTCTTGCTTGGCTTTGTCTCTAGTTTGTGCGCGGACTCTCAGGGAAATCGACGTTTGTAATGCGATTGTCGCTATCGAGGGAGATGAAGAGTGTATCCGTCGCTTGGCTAAAGCGAATTTCGACTAGGAGGAGGGTAATCCCATTCTCCGAGCCAGCATTCTCAATGCGGATAATTTGCCGGAAGGTGCCAGTTCGCTGTTGCAGGGCTTGCCAGCGTTGCTCGATCTGCTGCGGAAAGATCTCAGTTTTGAGGAAGGGACTGAGCAGCGATCGTGCTTCAAGGGCTTGTTTGTTTGCCAAGGCTTGCACGAAGTCGCCGGCAACTTGCTCTGGTGACTCCGTTAGATCCGGCAGGTCATAGCCAACGATTTGAAAGGTTTGGTTGAAGAGCAACCGCAGCACGGTCTGTCCCGTGGGAGTTTGCAGCAGCACGGTCACGGTATCGAGACCAGGGCCTTGGTCAATGCTGCTGATGCTGAACCCCTGCAGCGCCCCAACCTTGGTGAGATCCTCGCGTATACGGGCGCGCAGAGCTTGGGGTGTAAGCGCTTTTGCCAGTTGTGGCTCTAGGAGCGGCAGAATAGATGCCGTGTTGCTGTTCCGAAACGCCTCCATAAAAGTAAAAGTCCGTTGAGCCAGTTGACTGAACGAACGAATGGTCTCGGCTGCTGAGGGGGTTTGGGCAGAGGCGATCGCAGTTCCCCCATGCCACGGTGCAGAGAGCAGCACAGCAGCAGCACAGCCAAGTGACCCCAGACGCAACGAGCGATTCATATCAACTTCCGCGGTATCAGCGGTAGCTTATCAGGCCGATTCGTCGCTGACAGCGATCGCAACGGTTGGTAACTCCAAAAAGCTTCCTGCTGACTGGACTTGGATCGTAATCACCTGTGCATTCACGGGCACTGTTGCGGTTGGCAGATCGCCATTGCCTGGATTGACGGCAAAGGCAGGATAGGCAGCGAGAGCAACACTCAGACAGAGGCGATCGCCTGCTGAGAGACGCTGGCAGATTGGCTGCAGATCAACCCAGTAACCTGCACCAGCTTCCACTTGCTTAACCCGTCGAAACCCTTGGCTAAAGTCCCAGAGGCCAGTGGCCGTTTGACGCGATAGCACCACGTAGAGATCCCAACTGGGGCGATCGCTCTCGCAAATTAGGTAAAGACGCGGTTGCCCGCAGATCAGCAAGCCTGAAGCGAAAGGCTCACTCCGATATTTCAGGATGTCGCTGCGTTCCTCGATCGCGTTGCGTTCCTGTGGCCCTGCTGCTAAGCCATTGTGGCCGCCAAGATTGGGTACTGGTCGCCAGGGGTCATGCACAAGCAAATCATCAGTTGGACTGTGACTCACTCCGAGCTGAAGCCGACCGCGATCGCTACGCATAGCGGCTAGCCCATCGCTAGCGATCGACCAGACTTGCAGCGTTCCGGTCGGCCAGTCGGGCAGCGATCGCCACTGATTGCGGCCCATTTCAAAGACTGCGATCGCCGGTTCATCTGCGAGGCGTTCAGGTTGATCCTTCAACCAAGCATCGAACCAGCGCACTTGCAGTTCATCGATCGGACTAATCGCCTCAGCGCCAAAATCGATCGCGCCAGCCCGCCGTCCCCAAGGCAAATGCGCCCAAGGGCCAATCCGTAGCCATTGGGGAGCCGTGGTTTGCTGCTTCAGTGTTTGGTAAGTCGCGATCGTGCCATTGAGGTAAGGGTCAAACCAGCCGCCGATATGCAGCGCAGGAATGTCGATTGCACTCAGATCCGGTGCGATCGCGTGCCAATAGTCATCCTCGGGCGATCGCTGCCAATCGAAGTAGAACGAGTTGGGAGCGAGTTCCTGCAGCAAGGTTTCAGCTGCCTGAATCCCTGCTTCTGATTGCAGTTGCTGACCAGCCGCCCGCAACTGTTGCCAAGATGCGTGATCCTGCCGCCGCTGTGCCTGCAGACCTTCGAGTTGTAAGGCCCAAGCCAAACTCAGTTGCAGCCGAAAAGCACCGCCTTCCGTGGCCCAGTGGTGATAGAGATCCGGCCCCAACATGGCAGGCGCGATCGCCTGAACTGCACCGACTGCAACACTCGCCGCGTAGAGCTGAGTCATCCCCTGATAGGAAAAGCCGTAGAGTCCAACTCGGCCATTACAGCCTGGGAGCTGCTGCGCCCAAGCGATCGTCTCAGCACCGTCTGCCGCTTCGTGGGCAAACAGCTCAAACTTGCCCGTAGAGCTGCCACAGCCGCGCACATCCTGAATCAGCACCAGATAGCCTTGCTCGGCATACCAGCGCGGATGGGCATAGACCACGGTAGAGGCGATCGCTCGACCGTAGGGCTGGCGCATCAACAACAACGGCAGCGGCTCATCAGTCTGCGGTCGGTACAGATCAGCATCCAAGCGGATGCCGTCTCTGGTCCAGAAGCTCAGCGTCTCCTTGCGGACCGGGAAGCGATCGGCATTAGAAGCTGGAGCGATAGTTGCTGGGTTCATAGATATTGATGCGCCCAAAGCCGAGGAACTGCCCAGAGGGCTGCTCTCCTGCAGGATAGGCCGTGATACCCCAGAGATAGGTCCCTGCGGTATCGGGGTTCACTTGGGGCCTGACAACGATCGTAATCTGCTGGCCGGGAGCTACAGGTTGTGCAAACCGGACAGTGAGCAGGCGTCGGCTGTTGTCAAATGTAGTCTCTGCGACTGGGATCTCGGCCCCAAACCTGCGTGGTTCACCGACATAGGCCCGAGTTGCATCCAACCGGAAGAGGAAGAAGCGATCGACTCCTTCGGTTTGCTGCAGCGTCACTGAGCCCAGAGGTTCGCCACTGTCTGGTAAAAGATTGAGAACAACGTAGTATTCAGGGCTGTACTGGTTAACGTTTTGGAAAAACGTCACCATTTTGATCAAACGAGGCGGGCGATCGAAGTAGGTTCGGCCCCGCAAGACAACTGCTTCACTGGGCAGGGCAGCAATACTCAAACAGGCGGCGAGTAGCAGGGAAAACCGTCGCATGGGGCCATCTCCTTCTGGCGCTAGCCCCACGATAGAGGCGGATCTCGTGACCTGCAGGCGATCGCAACAAAGCTAGGATCATGAAGATTCGTTAAAGATGCTCATGTCTCCTCTTTGGCTGTTGCTGGCGCTGCCGGTTTCCCTGCTAGCGATTTACCTGCTGACTCCTCGCCGCTACCAGTCGTCTGATTCAGTGGCGCAGGCCTACGACAGCTGGACTCAGGACGGCATTCTCGAGTTCTACTGGGGCGAGCACATTCACCTTGGGCACTACGGCAATCCACCGCGTCGCAAAGATTTTCGGGCAGCCAAAGCCGATTTTGTCCATGAGATGGTGCGCTGGGGAGGCCTCGATCGCCTGCCGGCTGGCACGACAGTCTTGGATGTGGGCTGCGGTATCGGGGGCAGCAGCCGCATTCTGGCGCGGGATTACCACTTTGATGTGACCGGCATCACGATTAGTCCGGGTCAAGTTCAGCGGGCGCGATCGCTGACGCCAGACGGGGTAACAGCGCAATTCAAAGTTGATGACGCTCTCAATCTCTCTTTCCCTGATGCCAGCTTTGATGTGGTTTGGTGCATCGAAGCCGGCCCTCATATGCCGGATAAGGCACTGTTTGCCAAAGAGCTGCTACGGGTGCTGAAGCCTGGTGGCACGTTGGTTGTTGCTGACTGGAATCAGCGAGATGCTCGCATGCGATCGCTCCAAGGGTGGGAGCGCTGGGTGATGCGCCAACTTTTGGATCAGTGGGCACACCCCGAATTTGCCAGCATCGAAGGCTTTAGTGAACTACTGGAAGCCACAGGCTGGGTCGGCGGAACCGTGACAACAGCGGATTGGACGCGGGAGACACTGCCCTCTTGGCTCGACTCGATCTGGCAGGGGATTCTCCGCCCGACTGGACTCGTGCGCTTTGGGCTGTCGGGCTTGGTCAAGTCACTGCGAGAAGTCCCGACCTTAATCCTGATGCGGATTGCCTTTGGTCAAGGACTCTGCCGCTTTGGGATGTTCCGCGCCACACGCGCCTAGGGCAGCCAAGGGTAGGAGCGGAAGTCAGGCGATCGCTTCTCAAGGAAAGCCTGTTTGCCCTCACTGCCCTCTTCCGTCAGGTAGTAGAGGTGTGTTGCATGGCCTGCCAGTTCTTGAATGCCGGCCATGCCGTCCAGCTCAGCATTAAAAGCAGCTTTGAGACAGCGAATCGCGATCGGGCTTTTCTCTAGAATCTCCAGCGCCCAGCGAATGCCTTCCGCTTCCAGTTCCTCAACAGGAACCACAGTATTGACCAAGCCCATTTGCAGCGCTTCGGTGGCGCCGTACTGGCGGCAGAGGAACCAAATTTCCCGCGCTTTTTTCTGGCCAACTAAACGGGCAAGGTAGCTTGCACCAAAGCCGCCATCAAAACTGCCCACCTTCGGGCCGGTTTGGCCAAAGATAGCGTTATCGGCCGCGATCGTTAGGTCACAGAGGATATGCAGAACATGACCGCCCCCGATCGCATAACCCGCCACCAGCGCGATCACCACCTTGGGAATCGTGCGGATTAAGCGTTGCAGATCGAGGACATTGAGGCGTGGTAAGCCTTCCTCATCGATGTAGCCACCAGCGCCGCGTACCGACTGATCACCACCGGCACAAAAGGCATAGCGTCCGTCTGTGTGGGGGCCTGCCCCTGTCAGTAGGATCACCCCGATCGCCGTATCTTCGCGGGCGTCGGAAAAGGCGTCGTACAGCTCAACAACCGTCTTGGGCCGAAAGGCATTGCGCTTGTGGGGGCGATTGATCGTGATCTTGGCAATGCCTTCCGCACATTTCTCGTAGCGAATGTCTTCGTACTCGCGCACCGATTGCCATTGAACCTGCGCCACGCCACTTCCTCTGAACATTGGCCCCATTTTCTCAGGCAGTTCAGCTGCCGCGATCGTGCCTCGAACGGCAGCCTTGTGAGGGCGATCGGCTCGTCAATCCCCCCAAAATGATTACTTTTTTTGATTGATACCTTTGAAAGTGATGAGGATTTTAAGAGTCAGCAGGATTTGTTCTACCGGAGACTGCAGCCCTGAGAAGACTGGTAATGACAGGATTTTTCTCGGCAACTTGAGCCGATTTTAAATAACGTCAAGTCCTGTCTGTAGCCTGCTTGACATTTGTCAAAATCTCAAAAATGCCTCAAAAAATGCTTGCCTGTGAGGCCCAAAAACAAGACTGGGCCTGGATTGTAGCGAATTAAATACCTCAGTTTTGCTGTAGTCGAGTACTGATCTTGTCGAATTCGGGAAAGCGGGGTAATCTTCCCAGGTAGTTTGTGGCGAATGGGTACCCCCATTCATCGACTGTCGCAGTTCTGCCAGCTCTTAAACACAGCAGTCAAGCAGTTGACATTCGGCAGGCTGACCGAGTTCAGATTAGGAGGTAGGTCCTTGAAGAGAGGATTCCCACAAAAAGTTTCTGGTCTTTCCTACTACACCCTAGATTCAATGCCTGACGGGATGGATCGGGAGTGTGCGGTTCCGAAACCGGAAACTGTTGAAGCGCCTCTTGCTACAGCCGCCAGTGCTGCTTGGAGCAGCGGTGGTCGCAAAAGAACTCTCGCTATGGTGGGCCTAGCCCTCACGGTTGCTGGCACTGAATCGCTACTTCTCCGTCAGTCGGCAGCTATTGCCGCAACGAATAGTGCCCTTCCCCAACTTTTCGATAACGAAGCCGAATCACCGGCTAGAACACTTTCTGCTCAAGAAACTCATCGTGTTCAGCCTGGAGAAACCCTCTGGTCGATCGCGCGATCGCATGGACTGACTGTTGCTCAGTTGCTGTCCTACAACCAACTCGCGGAAGGCAGTGTTCTGCGCATCGATCAAGTGCTGAGATTGCAGCCAGCCACTGCTGATCCCGTTCCGACAGCCACCACTGCCCCGATTGTCCAGGATCCGGTTCAACAGCACCTCTTGGCTCTGGCTGGAGATAGCCGGATGCCAGCGCCCGCTGCAGATGAGCGCTCGGTTGAACCGATTTCTAGCCTGCCGCCGCAAGCTGCACCGATTCTGCCTCGGTCGGCAGCGACGAACGTTCCAGTGATTCGTCCGCAACCCTTAACCTCAACGACGGTTGCAATTCGCCCCCTCAGCCCTGTACCGGAACCAGCCACAGGCTCGCAAGATTACACGGTGAAGTCCGGCGATTCTCTCAGTCGGATTGCTGCTCAATTTGGACTCAGTTTGCAAGACCTCTTGCAGGCCAACCGTCTCAATAACCCCAATCTCATTTTCGTGGGTCAACGCCTGACCATTCCTCAGGCGGGTCAACCCACCTTGGCAGCCACGACGTTGCCCCCCCTGCTCCGGCAACGGGTCACTGAAGAAACCTCAAGTCAGATTGCAGCCAATCTCAGCTCTGGTCTGGATGCTGAATTGACGATTGAGAGCCTGTCGTCACCGCCACCGAGTAATCTAAATCGACTGGATATCACTGCCGCTAGCTCCTTCCCGAGCCAAGGTCTGTCATCGCTGCGATCGCTTTCGCCCGTGGTCTCGCCGGCTCCTGCCCTCAAACCTCAGCAGCCGGAGCCTGAAAAAGTAGCCGTTGCTCCGTTGGGTTCAGAAACTTACGAGCCGTTACTGGCATCGCTGCTGAAGACTGCTGTTGCCCCCGAGCTGCCCAGTCTCAACTCCGATGAGCTACTGCCGGGTGGTAGCGATCGCTTTGCGGGATACATCTGGCCGGCACGGGGTATTCTCTCCTCTGGCTATGGCTGGCGTTGGGGCCGTATGCACCGCGGTATCGACATTGCGGGGCCGGTGGGCACGCCGATTGTGGCTGCTGCTGCTGGTGTGGTAGTCACCGCTGGTTGGAACTCAGGTGGCTATGGCAACTTGGTGGAAATTCAACACCCCAATGGCAGCCTGACGCTCTATGCGCACAACAATCGCATTCTGGTGCGTCCGGGTGAGCGGGTTCAGCAGGGTCAAATCGTGGCGGAAATGGGCAGCACCGGTCGGAGTACCGGCCCTCACTTGCATTTTGAGGTGCACCCCCGTGGTAATGGCGCTGTCAACCCGATCGCCTATCTCCCTGCTCGTTAGTTTGAGCTAGATAGTTCAAAAGCGATCGCCCTTGAAAGCAGCGATCGCTTTTGCGTTTTGAGGGATAAGAAATTCAGACCCTCTGATTGCCTCTCATAGCCGTTTGACGTCAATTGATTGGCAGTAGCCGCAAAGTTTGTTAAACTAGCTAAGGCTTGTTCAAGCAAGCAGCTATGGCTCAGTAGCTCAGCGGTAGAGCAGGGGACTCATAAGCCCTTGGTCGCGTGTTCAAATCACGCCTGAGCCATTTTTAAATCACTCTCATGACAGAACCAAGCCGTGTTCAATGACTTCGGCGAGACAAGCAATTTGTGCTTCTGAATCGTCGTTGGCCAAGGGACTCAGCGGCAGAATTTCCACCAGTAAAAAGAGGTTGAGCAGGAGCCGCGCCAAAGTGCGGCAGGGAAGATTGCGATATAGTCCTTGGGCGATCGCAGTCTGACAAAAGGCTTCGAGCACCTCTTCCATGGTGGTTAGGACTTCAGTCTCGAACAGCGATCGCAATTCGGGATGAAATTGCAGCTCGAGCAGACAAATTCGCAGGAGTTCCCGATGCTGTCCCGAAGCTCGCCAGTGGTGTTGGAGCCAAGTGCTGAGGGCACGGCGATCGCTGAGGCCACTCAACTCATCCAAGAGGTCTTCGAGCAACTGTCGCCAGCCCTGACGCATCAGGGCAATCAAAATGGCTTTCTTGGCTGCAAAGTGTCGAAATAAAGTGCCTTCTGCCACCCCTGCTGCTTGTGCAAGGTCGCGGGTAGTGGTGGCTTCATAGCCTTGGGCAGCAAAGAGATGCTGGGCGGCTTCGAGGATACGTTTGCGCGTAGCCACCTCAGAAGGCGACGGAATTGGGGCGATCGCCATACGGGCTTCTCCGGGGCTGTCATCGCTATTGTGGGCGCGGAGGTTGGGAGATCTGCCAGAGACCTTAGAAGGATTTCCAAATTGCGTCTGTTGGCATGGGGCGAACGAGCTGGCAAACCGACGCTATTGCGAGCGCAGGGTGCCGGTGCTGCCTTGGAGCAGGGCTTCTAAACCGGGGCGTTTCCGTTCAAATTCCTCTTGCAACTGCTGGCGACTCGCACTGACCGAACCCTGTCGGGGCAGCTGGCTTGATTGCAGAATCCACTGCCGTAGTTGCTCGGCTTGATGCTCATCAATCTTGAGATCTAAAACGTGGGCACAGCGCTGGGGTTGTTCGAGGGCAAAAAAGAGAATGCGATAGTGCCGTTGGAGGGCGATCGCTTGCAACAGCTCCTGATTGCCCGTCTGCTGGAGTTCCAAATAGCTTTTCAGCCAGCGCAAGCGTTGATCCCGATTGCCTTGAATCGCCGTGACCCAGAGCAGCATGGGTCGAGGAACGAGGGTACAGAAGAAGGTGCGATAGGTGCGGAGATAGAGACGATTGAGCCGCCAAGCATCGATTTCTGCAGCGGGAAACATTGCCCAGAGACTGGGCACCACCAGTTTGCCGGCTCGAATCATCTGGGGAAAGACAATTTGAGCGCAGGGTTTATCCGCTGGCCAGCTCTGCAGCCGGCAGAGGGCTTCGGCAGAGACCGCGGGTTCCGTGTCGGTATCGTTGCTAGCCGTGGGTAGTTTTTGGAGGTAGCCTTCGAGGCGATCGCTGAGGACATCGGCGAGTTGATAGCGCTCTTCGAGGGGGGCCAGTACCCGCACCATCTCGGCGGCAGTCTGGGGGCGATCGTTGCGATCGCGGGCGAGACAAGTCTCAATCAGCCGTTGCAGCGATCGCGGGATGTTGAGGAGCGGTGCGGCCTCTCGCAAAGGTCGAATCGGACGATTATGCGCTTCAACCCAGCTATTGAGGTTCATCAAGGTCTCAGCCTGTACGGGCAACTGTCCCGTCAGCATCTGGTACATCACCACGCCCAAGCTATAGATGTCGGTGCGGGGATCGAGTTCTTGGCGATTGAGTTGCTCAGGCGAAGCATAGGAGAGGGTGCCAAGGAAGGGTTGCTTTTCGGCATCACCAGCCTCTTGCCAGCGCTGGGCAATTCCAAAATCGAGGAGTTTAATCTGTCCTTCTTTGGTGATGAAAATATTGCTGGGTTTGATGTCGCGATGAATGATCGGAATCCGCTGTCCGTGGCTTTCGACCCCGTAGTGGGCTTGTACCAAACTGTCGGCGACTGCCAAGGTGATCTTCAGAAATTGCGCCAAGGGAATTGGCCCTCGCAAGAGTAAGTCCTTGAGGGTGTCGCCCTCGAGATACTCCATGACGAAGTAGGGCTGTTGCTCGGCTAAGCCGTAGTCAGTTACCCGCACGATCGTTGGGCTAGCCTGACTGAGCTGAGCACAGATGCGCGCCTCTTCGGCAAAGCGCTCCTGCTGGCGTGGGTCGGCAATACTGCGGCTCAGCAGCTTGATCGCAACAATCCCTTCCAAAACGATGTGGCGCGCTTGATAGACGCGGCCCATGGCCCCTTGTCCAATCAGGGCCAAGAGTTGATAGCGTTGGTCGAGCAGGCGTCCCAAATTGGGATCTGCAGGTGACATGGGGGCAGTCCTGTCCGGATTTTTGCGTCTGGGCTGCTACCGCATTTAGGGTTGCTGCCACGCGATTGCCCTTTCTATTTTGCTTGGAGTGGCCCTAAAGTGTTGCGCCAGGCCAGTTCCCGGCAAAGCATTTCTAGGGCACGTTGTTCACGAGGCGCAAACAGTTGCAGATCGGCTAGCTCTTGCAGGACTTGTTGGGTGAGGTGGCTAGCGAAGTTGCCGGCATAGCGCAGCAACAGACTGTAGTAACGAAACTGCGGCTGGCCACTGCGATCGCGGTGAAAAGCGGCAATCTCTGCTTCGCTGAGGCAATAGACCGGCGTATTGACGGGCACGATCGCCCGCGGAATTCCCTGCTCGCCATAGCGATCGCCACTAGCGGTTTCGGCCAAGCTACCGATCAATACCGTCGAAAGCAGGGTGCGGGTTTCGTTGATTAGATCGGGCGTAAAGAGTGGGTCGGGCTCGCTGGACAGTCGTGGCCCGTTGTTCAGAAAGAGGGGATTAAAAAGCTGGGAGTTGTAGACGATCCCTACTGCCCAATGGCGATCGCCTTCTAAACGAACAAAGCTGCCAAACCCATAGCTCTCGGCATCGGGTGGATTGGGGACATCCATGCCGTCATCGACTTGAACGACGTAGTCGAAATGGGAGTTGGATTTGACAACTTTGCCGAGTCGCATGAGCCTAGATCACCGTGTTGTCGGGAATGAATGCCCCTTTAACGACAACAACAATGCCGCTACGGATCATGAAGCCAAGGTCTTCGCGATCGGCTTCTTCCACATGGTCTTTGTTGACGATCTGGACGTTCTGGCCAATGTGGGCATTTTTGTCGATGATGGCGCGACGAATCGTGGTGCCACTGCCAATACCCATCGGTACTTTGCCGTTGGCGCGATTTTGATGGCGGAGCTCCGACGTTTCGTAGAAGTCTGCGCCCATCAGCAAGGCGTCTTGGATCACGCAGTCCGCCTCAATCCGTGAACGGATGCCCAACACCGAGTTTTGAACGGTGCACTGTTTGAGGATGCAACCCTCGCCAATGATCGACTGAGTGACTTGGCAATCAAGCAGCTTGGTGGGCGGCAGATAGCGGGCACGGGTGTAGATCGGTGCTTGCTCGTCGTAGAAGCTGAAGGGAGGGCTGGGTTGCTGGGTCAGCGCTAGGTTGGCTTCGTAGAACGAGGCGATCGTACCGATGTCCTCCCAGTAGTCGTTGAACAAGAAGGCTTGGGTGTTGTAGCGCGTTGCCGCGGCGGGAATCACTTCCTTGCCAAAGTCCGTCTGCTCGGGATGCTGACTGAGCAGGTCAATCAGGACTTCGCGCTTGAAGACGTAAATGCCCATCGAAGCGATGTAGGGCTGGGACGCTGCTGCGACGGGATCGAGGCCGAGGATCGTGGTATCGACTTGCATGGCCTTGAGTTCATCCCCTTTCGGTTTTTCGCTGAACTCAACTACACGACCGCTGCCATCCAGCTTCATCAAGCCAAAATCAGAGGCGCGTTTTTCATCGATCGGCAAGACCGAGAGCGTGATGTCGGCGTTGGTATCGCGGTGCCGTTGGATGAACTGGCTATAGTCCATGCGGTAGAGGTGATCCCCGGACAGGATCAGATACTCATCCACTTCCCACTCTTTAATCAGCCAGAGGTACTGACGTACTGCATCAGCAGTGCCTTGGAACCAATTGGGGTTTTCAGGCGTAATTTGAGCAGCTAGGACCTCGACAAAGCCATTGCCAAAGCCACTGGAAAGGTTGTAGGTCTGGCTGAGGTGACGGTTCAGCGAGGCAGAGTTGAACTGCGTCAGCACATAGATCTTATTGATATCAGCGTTGATGCAGTTGCTGACGGGAATGTCGATCAGGCGGTATTTGCCAGCCAAGGGCACCGCCGGTTTAGCCCGCTGTTTGGTCAGTGGATAGAGGCGGCTGCCAGCGCCTCCACCGAGAATGATCGCCAGGACGTTTTTCACAATCGATCTCCCCCAAGTCAAGCGGCGCTGAGACTCAGTGTCTGCCGGTGAGTCAGTCTTGGCAAGCTAGACACAGTGTCTTCGCGATTCCTTACCCTACGCAGCTCCGGGATCGATTGGAGGTAACCGAGACTACGGACAATCGTGCGATCGCCAGCTGTTGGTAAACTGAGGAGCGATCGCCGCTTCAGTCCCAAGGCCATGTCGCAAAAATCCGTTGTTATTGCTCCGTCCATTCTGTCAGCGGATTTCAGCCGCTTGGGCGACGATGTCCGCGCTGTTGATCAGGCTGGCGCTGACTGGATCCACGTTGACGTGATGGATGGTCGCTTTGTCCCTAACATCACGATTGGCCCGCTGATTGTGGAAGCGCTGCGCCCCGTGACTCAAAAGCCCCTCGACGTTCACCTGATGATTGTCGAGCCGGAAAAATACGTCCCCAACTTTGCAAAAGCAGGTGCTGACATCATCTCTGTGCAAGCAGAAGCTTGCCCCCACCTGCACCGCAACTTGGCGCAGATCAAAGACCTGGGCAAGCAAGCGGGTGTGGTCCTCAATCCCTCCACACCAGTGGAAACGCTGGAATATGTCCTGGAGCTGTGCGATCTAATCCTGATCATGAGCGTCAACCCCGGCTTCGGCGGCCAAAGCTTCATTCCGGCCGTGCTGCCAAAAATCCGTAAGCTGCGCGCCATGTGCGATGAGCGTGGCCTCGATCCCTGGATCGAAGTCGATGGCGGTTTGAAAGCGAATAACACCTGGCAAGTGCTGGAAGCTGGTGCCAACGCGATCGTGGCGGGCTCGGCTGTCTTCAATGCGCCGGACTATGCAGAAGCGATCGCAGCGATCCGCAACAGCAAGCGTCCAGAACTGGTCACTGCCTAAGCCTTTTTCACTGATCGCCCGCGACTCAGCCGGGTTGTGAACTTTCAGCCCTTCAGTGGATCAGTCCGCTGGAGGGTTTTGCTTTAGGAAGGGCGATCGCGGTTGGGTGGAATCACTGCAGGCAGTAGCGTTCCTGTTGGTGCTGGGTTTGGCAGTTGTTGGAGCGGCGATCGCTCAATCGTGCCGTCTGGCAAAAAAGGCTGGAGGTTACTGCGCAGGGTGTTGCAAAACTGCTCAAGCCGGAGGTCGTTGGCATCCATCCCGAAGGGATTTTCGATTTCATGGCCGATTGCCTCAATTCCCAGCAGGGCAAAGCTGATGATGCCCACCACCAACGGCATACGCCAGCCCAAACTGCCCACCAACTGCAGCGGCATGGTGAAGCAGTAGATCAGCATCAGCTGCTTGAGGTGAACGCTGTAAGCCAAAGGCATGGGGGTATTGCGGATGCGTTCGCAGCCTCCGAGACAGTCGATCAGGCCGTTTAACAGCCGCTTTTGCTCATTGAGTTGATAAACCGCAAGCCCGCGCTGCAGCTGCTGTTGCAGGTAGCGATCAATCCATAGCGCCACTTCTAGGACTGGATGGGGCGATCGCAGGAGCTGCTGATATTCAGCGGGACTGACGAGATCATTCAGTTCCTCGGCTTCAAGGGGCTGGCGCCGTAACCACTGCTTCATGACGATGCTTAAGGCGACTAGCCAGCCCGTGGCTTGCCGGAGTTGCTGCTCAGCAGCGCGATCGCTGTGGGGAATTTCAACCCACATCAACCGTGCTAAATTCCGCGTCAAATTAATTTGTGTGCCCCAAATCCGCCGTCCTTCCCAAAAGCGCTCGTAGGCAGTGTTGGTGCGAAAGACCAACAGCAGACCCAAGACGATGTTGGGAATGAGGCTACTCAGCGCTGGTAAGTCCAAGGAGAAGCCGTTGGTGTGAACCCAAGCGACCACCACTCCAAAGAGGCTGCTATAGATCACCTGCGGCAAGATGATGGGCACCACCGAGCCACGGAGTCGCAGAGAGCTCCGAATCCAGCTATAGGCTTCGGTCTGGGGGATTTCAGCCATGGTTAGATGCTGCAGGTGAGTGAGAGTGGCTAGAGAAGCGATCGCCTGTGGGAGTCAGCAACTGAGCGGGTTGAGCCACAGCTGTTTGGATCTGCTGGCAGTACCCGCGATCGCTAATGCAAAAACTGCCAAACCGTTCGAGGTGAGGATTGGTCAGCTGTACGTCAAACACTTGCCAGCCGCCTTGACGCAAGGACTGAACGAGCGTCACAAGGGCCGCTTTGGAGGCCTCGGGTTCGCGGTAAAACATCGACTCGCCGATGAATAGGGAGCCGATCGCAATGCCTAAGATGCCGCCTACCAAGCGATCGCCCTGCCAAGCTTCCCAGCTCAAAGCCCAACCGTGCTGCTGGAGCTGTTGGTAAATCTCTGCCAAGTCATCGGAAATCCAAGTGCTGGGGCGATCGGCACAGCCGGCGATCGTGCCCTGAAAGTCACGGCTGATGGCAAACTCAAACCGCTGTTGGTTCAATACCCGCTGCAGCGATCGCGGGTAGCGAAAGCGCTGATCCAACGGCATCAGACAGCGATCGCGACTGCGATACCAGCCCAAATCGCCGCACTCCTCATCCGCCATCAGGAACCAGCCGCGAGAGTAATAGTCAATCACCGTTGCGATTTCTGACGGCGTCACAGTCCTGCAGAAGTCCGTCGCTATAGTTGTGGCAATCATCGCCGATTCTTGGGTGCTTGTTGTTGTGACTGAGCCTCTGGCCCCCATTACGCTTCCCCCTGCGCAGGATGCAACGGCAGAAGGACGGTGGCTTCGTGCGGCATTGCAGGACTGGTTGGATCACGAGTTCATCCCCGAAGCGGTGAATTCGGATATTGCTCAGCGTGTTGCCCAGATCTATGAACGACAACGCATGGAAGGTGAAACAGATGTCGGTTGTCTCTTGCTCGCGATTTTGCTAGAGATGCGGGGCTTTGACTTTTCCCAAAGTTTCTTTAGTGAGTTTGCCGTCGCCAACGCGGTCAGTGAGTTGCTGCTTCGCCAGATGGGTATCCCTTAGCACCAAAAGCGGTTGGCATAATTGAGAAGCTGTGCGAACTGGGTTTCGATGACTGTTTTAACGATCTATCGCGAAGATCTACCCGAGCAACCCCTGACCCACACCACAGATGCGGCTGAGATCGCTGCCCTGCTTGCCCAACAAGGATTGCGGTTTGAACGTTGGCCCGCTCAGGCGGAGCTGGCCGATGATGCCACGCCGGAGCAGATTCTGACGGCCTACGCCCCCGAAATCGATCGCGTCAAAACTGAAGGCGGCTACATCACCGTCGATGCGATTAGCCTGCGACCTGATCATCCCGATCGCGCTGCTCTCCGGCAAAAGTTTCTAGCAGAACATATCCACAGCGAAGACGAAGTCCGCTTTTTTGTCGCGGGACAAGGCTTGTTCTCGCTGCATCTGGGCGATCGTGTCTATGCGCTGCTCTGCACGCAAAATGACTGGATCAGTGTTCCGGCGGGTACACGCCACTGGTTCGACATGGGCAGTCAGCCCTACTTCACGGCTCTGCGTTTCTTTAACAATCCCGAAGGCTGGGTCGCCCAGTTTACCGGCAGTGAAATTGCCAGCCAGTTCCCGCTTCTGCCCTGAATTCTGGCAGTGAACGCGACAACTTTATACTGATTCTGGCCCTCGCCTGCTGAGGGCGAGTGTCAACTAGAGGCGATCGCACGATGCTCAGTGCCCTGATTTGGCTGCCAATCGTGGCGGCAACAGTGCTGCTCTGCTGGCCAGGAACACTAACAGCAGTGTGGGCACAGCGGTCTGCAGCGATCGCGGCTGGGGCAGCGTTGGCGATCGCGATCGCACTCTTTTTCCAATTCGATCCCCAAATCCACGACTGGCAACTTCTGGAGCAACTGCCTTGGATTGAGCAGCTGGGGCTGGGCTATCGCCTCGGGGTCGATGGCCTGTCGCTGCCTTTAGTGGGCTTGAATGCCCTGCTTACCTTTTTGATCATTGCGGGACTCGATCGCCAAGAACAGCGATCGCGCCTCTATTACGGCTTGATGTTGTTGCTCAGCGGCGCGGTGTCTGGGGCATTTCTCGCTCAAGACCTACTGCTGTTCTTCGTCTTCTACGAAGTGGAGCTGATCCCGCTCTACCTGCTGATCTCGATTTGGGGCGGGGCGCGTCGCGGCTATGCGGCCACGAAATTCCTGATCTACACTGCGCTTTCGGGGGCGCTGCTGCTGATTGGCTTCCTGGCTCTGACGATTCTCAGTGGGGCGGGTAGCTTTGCCTATAACCCCAATCTGGCTGCGGTCTTGCCTATTGCCCAGCAAGTGACGCTGCTGGTGCTGATTTTGGTGGCCTTTGGGATCAAAACTCCGATCGTGCCCTTCCACACGTGGTTGCCCGATGCCCACGTCGAAGCCTCAACGCCAGTCTCAATGATTTTGGCAGGGGTGCTGCTGAAACTTGGAACCTATGGCATCTTGCGCTTTGGCCTTGGCCTCTTTCCCCAAGTTTGGCCCCTCGTTGCACCCTGGCTGGCTGGGCTGGCGGTGATCAGCACCCTCTATGGCTCCTTGAGTGCGATTGTGCAGCAGGACATGAAGAAGATGGTGGCCTACAGCTCGATTGGCCACATGGGCTACATCCTGTTGGCGGCAGCCGCGGCAACGCCTCTCAGCCTGCTCGGCGCAGTTTGCCAAATGGTCAGCCATGGCTTGATCTCAGCCTTGCTCTTTTTGGAGGTGGGGTTTGTTTACAGCCGTACTGGTACGCGCGATCTACGGGTGCTGCAGGGTTTGCTAACCCCTGAGCGGGGTCTGCCCATCGTTGGTAGCTTGATGATTCTGGCTGTGATGGCCAGCGGTGGTTTGCCGGGGATGGTCGGCTTTATTGCAGAGTTCATGATTTTTCGAGGCAGCTTCTCGATCTTTACGGTGCAGACGCTGTTCTGCATGGTCGGTACGGGCTTGACCTCGGTCTACTTCCTACTCCTAGTCAACCGAGCCTTCTTTGGACGACTACCGGAGCAGATGGAAACCCTGCCGAATGTGGCGCTGCGAGAGCATATCCCTGCGTTAATCTTGGCCACCCTGATTGTGATCTTTGGCGTGCAGCCCCAGTGGCTGGTGGTTTGGACAGAACCAGCAACTGCTGCCTTGGGCAATTTGGCAGTGATTGCCAGCCGAGCCTTGGATTGGATGACCTAGAGGCTTGGGTGATCGCGCTGATTTCTCCTGATCCCTGGATGCTTTAACCCAGCATTTAAGCAAGGTTGATCTATCCTGCCGCTGCAGGTTGAGTGGTTGCCCTTGCAGAATGGAGTCTGTTTTACGAGGGAGAGCAGTGAGTTTGCAGGGGTATCCCTATCGAACGGGACGACGAGTGCGCTGGGCCTGGTTATGTGCTTTGGGGCTCATGCTGGCGATCGCTTGGCCCACGGCTGCCCAGATAGCCCCAACCCTGCCATCTACCAGCAATCCACCGTCTCAAGTGAAGCGTTTTGGCAATGTTGAGGTGGCACCGGTCCGGCTCCCGCTGTTGCAAACGCCGCTGGTGGAGGTGACGGCCCCAACCGTCTATGACCGTAGCGATCCGGCCCAGCAGCAGGCCAGTGTTGAACAACGGGCCGCTCAAGTCAGTGCCAATCTCAATCGCGGCCTCGATCGCTTTCGGGATGCTGGCCGGATTCAGGTCGTGGTGTCGCAGCTCAATGGTGAGCCGATTCTGTTGTTAAGCGATGGGCAGTCCCAGCCGATCCGTTTGGTGACGGTCACAAGTTTGGATGCGGAATACAACGGTTTGAGCCAAGCGGAGCTGGCTGAACAATGGCGATCGCAGATCCAAGCGGCAATTGAACGATCGCGCCAAGTTCTCTCACCGCGCCAGTGGTTTGTGACCCTTCGGGAGGTGGCTCGGATTCTGCTGATTGCGGCGATCGCGACCCTGATCTTTTGGGGTATTCAGCGGGAGTTAAACTATCGTGCTGCTCAACTTGAAGCACAGCAACGGGCCGCTGCCGCTGCTGCGATCGAGTCTGAAGCTCCCCCCGAGCCTGCTGAATCGGAGCCAGTGAGTCGGCTCCTGCTGCAGCGATCGCGGCTGCTCAATCGCTTGCGTCATTCGGGCAGTTTGGAAGGCCAGTTGAGCTGGAACCAAGGCTTGCGCTGGCTGCTGTTCTGGCTGCTGATTGCGATTTGGTACTGGGCAAGTTTCCGGATTATCACCGTCACGCCGATACTCGACCAGTTCCGTGACGAATGGTTGAATGTGCCGATTCGGCTAATGGGTCTTTGGTTTGCGAGCGGTATCGCCATTCGCATTGCCCATTTGCTGATCGAGCGATCGGCCAAGGCTTGGGATCGCACGAATCTTTTGGCTGTTGAGGGCGATCAACGGCGGCGCGATCTGCGGATTACCACGATTGTTCGTGCCTCCAAGGGGCTGGCGACGGTGCTGATCGTGTTTGCCGTGCTGCTAGCTGTGCTCAATACCTTGGGCTTGCCCGCAAGCTCAGTTCTCGCCGGTAGTGCCATTTTGGGTTTGGCGATTTCCTTTGGCTCCCAGAGCTTGGTCAAAGACCTGGTCAACGGTTGTTTGATTTTGGTCGAAGATCAATTCGCTGTTGGTGACGTGATTAACCTCAATGGTCAGGGTGGCTTAGTCGAAACCCTGAACCTGCGCGTCACCCAAATTCGCGATGCCGAAGGGGGGCTGATCACGATTCCTAACAGCACCATTTCCCAAGTCCGCAATCTTTCGCGCACCTGGTCTCGGGTCGATTTCAATCTAGAAGTGGGTTGGGAAAATAATGTCGATCGCGTTTTGGCCTGTCTGCAACAGGTTACAGAGCAGCTTTATGCCGAGCCAGAGTGGCAAGCTCTGATCTGTGAGCCGCCAGAAGTGCTTGGCGTGGATGCCATCACCCATCAAGGTTTGCTGATTAAGGTCTGGATCAAAACTCAACCGCTCATGCAGTGGAAAGTGGGGCGTGAATTGCGGCGGCGCGTCCACCAGGCACTACAAGCCGCCAACATCAGCATCGGCCGTCCTCAAACCGTTTGTTACTGGCCCGAACTGGAGGGACAGAAGCCGTCTGCAGAGGCGATCGCCCGAGGTCAACGCTGACAAAGTTCTAGAATTTGTCGGTATCTCTCCGGTTACCTGTGGCTCCTTTGCTCCCCGTTGAACAGGAAGCGCTCGACCTCCTTGAATGGCCGCTGCTCTGCAGCCAAGTCGCCAGTTTTGCGGCGACAGCCTTGGCACGGCGGGCAGCGCGATCGCTGCCGTTGGCCAGCAGCCAGGCGGAGAGTGAATACCTGTTAGCCCAGACTGCGGAAGCCCAAGCGTTGGAGTTGACGCTGCCCCAAGGTCTGCCTTTTGCTGGGGTGTTTGATATTGGCGAAGCCCTCGCCCGCGTGGAGCGACAGGCAGTGCTCAGTGGAGAGGAGCTGCTGCAAATCGCCTCCACCCTCGCTGCAATGCGGCAATTGCGCCGCCTGATCGATGCGGCAGAAGCGGCCCCCACCCTGCAGGCGATCGTTGCTGATCTACGCACCTATCCAGAGCTGGAGCAGCAGATTCATTTCTGCATTGAAGATTCGGGAGAAGTTGCCGATCGCGCCAGTGATGCGCTGCTGGGGATTCGCCAACAGCAACGCCAAGTCCGTAGTCAAATTCTCGATCGCCTGAATCGTCTGCTGCGCAACCAGTCCAATCTCTTTCAGGAGCTGGTGATCAGCCGCCGCAGCGATCGCTATGTGCTGCCGGTCAAAGCGGGGCAGAAAGAGGCGGTACCCGGCATTGTTCACGACAGCTCCAGCAGCGGTTCAACACTCTACATTGAGCCGCGCAGTGTCATTGAACTGAATAACCAACTGCGTCAACTGCAGCGCCGTGAGGAAGTTGAGTCGGAGGCGGTGCGGCGGCGTCTGAGTGAAGCGATCGCAGCGGTCAGTGCTGATTTAGAGACCCTTTTGGCGATCGCGACAGCCTTGGATTTGGCAGTGGCACGGGCACGTTACGGCCTGCATTTAGAAGCAAATCGACCGCGTTTTACAGCCAGTGGAGAGCCGATTTGTCTGCGGCAACTGCGCCATCCCTTGCTGCTCTGGCAACAGCGCCAAGATCCCGAATGTTCGGTGGTGCCCGTCAATTTCCAGTTGCAATCGTCGCTTAAAGTGGTGGCGATCACGGGGCCAAATACCGGCGGTAAAACCGTGACGCTGAAGAGCTTAGGTCTGGCGGGCTTGATGGCGCGGGCAGGCTTGTTTGTCCCTGCTCGTGAGCCAGTGGAGTTGCCCTGGTTTGAGCGCATCCTCACCGATATTGGCGATGAGCAGTCGCTCCAGCAAAGCCTTTCGACCTTTTCAGGCCATATCCGGCGGATTGGCCGAATTCTGGAGGCGCTGCCGACGGCAGGGGCTAGTTTAGTCCTGCTGGATGAAGTTGGGGCAGGCACTGATCCTTCCGAGGGCAGTGCGCTGGCGATCGCGCTGCTGCGCTACTTGGCCGATCACGCGACTCTAACGATTGCCACAACGCACTATGGCGAACTGAAGGCGCTGAAGTATCAGGACGATCGCTTTGAAAATGCTTCAGTCGAATTTGACGATCGCAGTCTTTCCCCCACCTATCGCTTGCTCTGGGGCATCCCTGGGCGATCGAATGCGCTGATCATTGCCGAGCGACTGGGTCTATCATCAGCAGTCGTAGCTGAGGCGCGATCGCAACTGGAAGGCGGCCGCGATCGCGATGTTGATGCGGTAATTGCAGGGCTGGAAGCGCAACGGCGCGATCAAGAGGAGAAGGCTGCCGCCGCCGCCCAGTTATTGCGACAAACCGAAAAGCTACACGCCGAACTGCAAGCCAAGACTGCAGAATTACGGGAACGGGAACAAAGCCTACGCCAGCAGCAGGAAGTGGCAATCCAATCGGAAATTGAGCAGGCGCGGCAACGGGTTGCCAAGGTGGTGCGCCGCCTCCAACAAGGCCCGAAATCAACGAAAGCTGAGCGGGCGCGGCAGGCCAGTGAAACATTGAAGTCGCTGTCGCAACCGACGACAACCGTCGTTGCACCGCCGCCCGGTTTCCAGCCCCAGTTGGGCGATCGCCTGCGGATTCCGCGGCTCGGTAAAGTCGGAGAAGTCCTAGCGATCGCGCCGGACCGGCAGGAATTGACCGTGCGTTGCGGCATTCTCAAGCTGACAGTCCATTACGGCGATGTGGAATCGCTCCAAGGCGAAAAGGTGGACCTGCCCCCGCCACCGCCCAAGTCCACGACTCCGCCGCCCGCGCCCAAGGATGCGCCGGCGATTCGAACCGATCGCAATACCTTCGATGTACGGGGCAGTCGGGTCGCTGAAGCTGAAGTCGTGATCGAAGATGCACTTCGCCAAGCGATCGGGCCGATCTGGATCATCCATGGCCATGGCACGGGCAAGTTGCGCCACGGTGTTCACCAGTTTTTGCGTGAACATCCGCTCGTCGCAAAGTTTGAAGCTGCAGACCAGGCCGATGGTGGCAACGGTGTGACCGTCGCCTATCTCAAGCCCTAGGTGCGAAGGATCTAGCTGCCTGGATCGCTGCTGCGATCCTCAATTGGCGTGTAGTCAAGGCTGTGGCTACCCGTGTAGATCTGAGTGGGGCGGAAGATCCGGTTTTCGTTGAGCTGCTCTTTCCAGTGCGCCAGCCAGCCAGCGACCCGAGCGATCGCAAAGACCGGCGTGAACAGGTCGCTGGGAATGCCGAGTTTGCGGTAGACCAAGCCGGAGTAGAAATCGACGTTGGGGTAAATGCCCTTGTGGCTAAGTCGCTCGGCTGCTGCTTTTTCGACCGCGACCGCGATTTCGTAGTAGGGGTCGTGGCCAAACAGGTCAAACAGCTGCTCGGCTAGGTTTTGCAGAATCACTGCCCGTGGATCTTTGACTTTATAAACGCGGTGGCCAAAGCCCATGATTCGGGTTTTGGTGGCAATGCAGTGGTCAAGATAGGGCTCAACATTCTCGACAGAGCCGATCGCCTCCAGCATGTCCAGCACTTCTTCGTTTGCCCCGCCATGGAGTGGGCCGGCTAAGGTGCCAACAGCCGAAGCGACTACAGCGTAGGGATCGGTCAGGGTCGAGGCCGTGACCATTGCTGAAAAGGTCGAGGCGTTGATGGTGTGCTCGGCATGGAGCGTCAGACAAATATCAAAAATGCGGGCAGCGACGGGATCGGGCTCGCGTTCCGTCAGCATGTAGAGGAAGTTCGCGGCGTAGTCCAGCTCGTCGCGGGGCTGAATGGGGTCGTTACCTTTGCGGATCAGCTGGAAGGCCGCCACCATCGTCGGAATCTTGGCCAGTAGACGTACAACCGCTGCGCGAATGTACTCGGGGTCATCCAAAGCCCGCCGTGAATAAAACAGTCCCAAAGCAGCGGCGCTGGCCTGCAGCGCATCCATCGGGTGGCCGCTATCAGGGAAGCATTTCATCATGTCCCGGATGCGGAACTTGATGCGGCGGTGGTAGCGAATTTCGTGCTCAAACTCGGTCAATTCCTGCTGGGTAGGCAGATGTCCCCAAATCAGCAGATAGGCCGTTTCCAGAAAACTACCCTGCTGTGCCAACTGCTCAATGCTGATGCCGCGATATTCCAAGACGCCACGCTGGCCATCGACAAAGCTAATGCTCGAGAGTGTGGCGGGCACGCCTTCTAGGCCAGGCCGAAACTCGCTGACGGCAGTCATAGCAATCCTGGGCTTCCCCATGCAGTCTTTCTTCCGAATACCCTATCAGCCCGACCGGCGCATCTTCGTCGCAACAGGCACGAAACCGCCCTCTCTTGTCGGCGGAGACAGTCGACTAGTTGGTGAAAAAAGTGGCTAGAGCAGTAGCCGAGGTGGCGTTAGCCAAAACAGTGACCCTGCCCCGATCGTGGGGCGATTGCTGGCAAATTGCAGGCCGATCAGACCGGCTTTCTTGAGGATCAGCTTGTCCTGCGCTGTACCCCAGACCAACTGTTCAGCCCAGAGTCCGAGGTCAGGTTGATGTCCCACGATCGCCCATTGCTGATCGGATGGGAGAGACGAGGGTAAGCGCTGGAGCCAGTCTGTCAGGCTGCCCTCGGGAGCTAGCTCTGGGGCGATCGCGACTTGGGAAGCCAGCCCCTCCTGTTGAAGAATGACGGCGGTTTGCCGGGCCCGGACCAAGGGACTGCTTTGGAGTAAATCGAAGTGCAGCCCCAAGGCTAACAGTCGCTGCGCGACGCGCTGACTCCGACGTTCTCCCGTTGCTGTCAGAGGACGTTGGTCATCGTCGGCATAGGTGCCCCGTTCGGCGGCGATGCCATGGCGGATCAGGTACAGTTCCATCTCTTAGCTCCGCAACAGGAGTTCGATTGAGAGCCGTTGCAGGTCAGAGCTGTCTTCCGGCGGGGTGGGACTGGCGATCGCGATCGCCTGCACATGCTCCAGCAGGGGTTGCAGCGGCAAGGCAATCAGCTGTAGCACTGGCCATCGTTGCGTCAGGGGCAGGGCACTGGCCTGCCAGTCGAGGTAGAGCACGCCTTGGTTGGGCTGGGGCAGTTGTTGTTGTGCTTGGCGAAACTCAGGACTAGTCAGGAGACTGTCTCGTCCCTCAAGGGCAGAGGCCAAGCGATCGATGGAGGTGGCGAATACTTCAAAGTTCCCATCGCGACCGTGTCCCCCCCGTACTGTGGCTTGAATCTGTAAGTTCCGGCGCTTGCTGCCGGTGCGCAGTTGTGTCCAAGCCGTAATTTCATGGCCGTCGAGATCGATATTGGTGGGGGTGTAGCCGCGATCGCTGGCGATCGCATCCAACTGTTCGATACCGCTGCTGGCCGCAGTCTGGCGGCGATCGACCGCAAAGATCCAGTCGTCACCGCTCTGGCCAAGGGCGTAGTCGCCGTCAATCCAGTCAATGACGTCAGTTTGGAGGTTTAACCCCAGCTGTTGCTGAACCGTGGCCAGCAGTTGTTGCTGCAGTTCCTGCCAAGCCGGATAGTCGCCAAACCGCTGTTGCAGTTCTTGCCAGACGCCCGCGAGGTTATGGGAACCGAGGGCAAAGCGACTGTCTGCCGGTAGGTAGCGCAGAGCAGCCGACGGGCGATTGCCTTGGGTAAGCGTGCTGCTGGGTAGTGGCTCCTTGGCTATCAAGGCTGTGTCGGCCAAAATGCCAGCTTTGTTGAGAGCCAGCGACAGGGTCAGCCCTTGGAATTGGTTGGGGCGATCGCTGTCTTCTGCCTTACGGCTAAGCCCCCGTTCATTTAGCCAGTCCCCAAGGTTGTCGAGGTCGGCATAGAGCAGACCCAGCCGCCGGGGATGCAAGCTCTGGAGGGCGCGCTGATAGGACTCGGAGCGCTGCAGGTTGAGGTCCGGCACTTGGGCGTTGTTGATGGCTTCCCGCAGCACCTTGGGATCGTTGGCAGCTAACAGAAAGCGATCGCCAAAGACAGCGGTAGCCAAGGGTTTGACCCGTCGCCCCACCAAGGCCGAGTCGCCGTAGATCAGCTTGACGCCCTTGTAGCTTTCGAACACCAGTTGCGTGCCCGTGGCGGCCCGATCCTGCCAGAAGCGCTGCAGGGCTTGCCGCGCCAGTTCACTGTCCTCTGTTGAAAAGGCGACCAGATAGCCGGGTTGGCGGCCATTGCTGCTGTCTCGATCGCGATCGAGACTGGTGACGGCAAAGGTGACTTCGTCGCCCAACCAAGGGGTAATGTCGTTGGCGAAATCGACCTTGAAACCAGTCAGCAAGGCGTCTTGAAGCTGTTGCCATTCCTGATCGACCTGCGATCGCTGGCGCGTCGGCGTCACTACTTGGCTGAGAGCCTGCAATCGTTGGGGTGCCACCAGCAGCGAGGTCATTAACGGTGCTTGCTTGGGCACAAACATCGCTGCTGCCGGTTCGCTGATCCGGCTGCCATTGAGCAGACGCAGGGGGCTACCGTTCCACAGCCAGACAAACAGCCCTAGCCCACTGGCCAGCAGACTGAGGGCAACGGCTGTGAGCGCCAAGTAGAAGGTACGCAGCTTCATAGGGTCGGCGGCGGCAGGTCGCCCTCAATTATTTCAGACCGGCTCCGGCTTCTCGGTAAACTACGACGAGTGCTAGCGCTTCGTTACCGAACCTCGAATATCGCTGGCAGGGCGATCGCGCCGGTTCTTGTCCCTGTTTTGGACCGCTCCTGAGCACAAGCCATGGCTGACTTCACTGAAATTGATCCCCAGACCTTCGCGGAGCGTCAGGCTGCCCAACCAACGCCGGACTGGCAGCTGATTGATGTGCGCGAGCCCGCAGAAGTGGAGCTAGCGTCGTTGCCCGGATTCCGCGTCTATTCCCTCAGTCGCCATGCAGAATGGGTCGACCGCATTGGTCAAGAACTCGATCGCAGCAAAGAAACGATCGTGCTTTGCCACCATGGGATGCGCTCGGCCCAGATGTGTCAGTGGTTGCTAACCCAAGGCTTTGAGCACGTTGTTAACCTGCGGGGAGGCATTGATGCCTACAGTCGGCTGGTCGACGCACGGGTGCCGCTCTACTAAATCGATCACTAGTTAGCTTTTTCCGACTCCGTCCGAGTTCTTCTGCGATCGCCTTTCATGCTTGTCTCTCGGCTTACGGCTCGCCAACAAACCATCCTCAGCGCCACGGTGCGGCACTATGTGCGGACGGCGGAGCCAGTCGGATCCAAGGCTTTGGCAGAACAGTATGACCTCAGTGTCAGTGCTGCGACGATTCGGAATGCGATGGGGGTCTTGGAGCGAGCTGGGTTGCTCTATCAACCTCACACTTCAGCGGGTCGTGTTCCTTCTGAAGGCGGCTATCGGCTCTACGTTGATCAGTTGATGGAGCCCGATCGCGCCCTACAACGCCAAACAGAGCAGCAACTGAGTCAGCAATTGCCCGATCGTCGGCAAAGCCTCGAAGCCCTGCTGCGCGGGGCTGCCCAAATTTTGGCCAGTCTTAGCGGCTATCTCAGCTTGATTACCTTTCCCTTGGCGCTGGAATTTCAGGTGCGCTATCTGCAACTGGTGGCGATCGCGCCGCGTCAGGTTTTGCTGATTGTGGTCAACGATAACTATGAAACCCAGTCGGCGGTGTTGCATCTGCCGGAACTGGATCCGGAATTTGACCCCGATCAACTAGAACGGCAACTGTTGCTGCTCAGTAATTTCCTGAACCAAGAACTGCAAGGGCGATCGCTGCAAGCATTGGCCAGCTTGGATTGGTACGCCTTGGGGGCTGATCTGCAAAGTCTGGCGTTGATTCTGCAGCAGGGCTTGCACGATCTGGAAAAGCGCTGGCAGCCGACTCCAGCAACCTCTCTCTTGGTCTGTGGCTTAGCTGATTTGTTGCGTCAGCCAGAATTCAACGAACTGCAGCAGGTGCAGGCGCTGTTGGAGTTGCTGGAAGGGGAACAAACCCAGTTGCTGCCCCTAATGCTGGCGGATCCAGCTGCGGATCAAGTGCGGGTGCGAATTGGTTCAGAGCTACCCCTGGCTCCAATTCGGGGCTGTAGCCTGGTCTCAGCGTTCTACTGTCGCGAGCAGCAACCCGTCGGGAGTGTCAGTCTGATCGGGCCAACCCGAATGCTTTACGAAAACGCGGTGGCGGCCGTGGAAGCGACAGCCAGCTACCTGAGTGAGGCGATCGCCTCCTGAGCTGCTAGGTGCTATTGCAGCTTTTCAGTCAGCGGGTCACAAAAGTCGTGGAGTCCCTGCGATCGCACCCAGAGAGCCACAGGCAGTCGCAACAAGTCGGGACAACTACTTTCTTCCAGCGCGGCCAAAATCCAGCGCAGGTCCTCCGGGGCAGGGGACTGGTCGGAGGTCCATTTCCGGCAGATTTGGGCTCGATAGCGTTTTGTTAAACCGTCCAGCCAGCGATCGCTGGTGTTCGGTTCCAATCCTGCCTGTAGGGCGAGATTGATTGCTGCATCCTCAATTGCTCCATCACAGTCAGCAATCTCTTGCAGTGCGCGCACCGCAGCGGGCCAATCCGCGAGCTGAGATTGAAGGTCTGTAATTGCTTGCAGATCGAGAATCAGCATAGAAGGGCCTCTCACTAAATCCGATTCTGGCAGCTCTGCCTAGCCCGCGGAAACCGAGCTGATAAGGTGTAAGGGATATTGAGATCTTGGCCTCCGTGCCGAGCGTCGCCGCGCACTAGGATTGCAGGACGTATGACCGCAGCAACGATCGCCCCCATTAGTTACGAAGTCAAGGATTTAAGCCTTGCCCCGTTGGGCAAGCAACGGATTGAATGGGCGGCTCGGGAAATGCCCGTCATCCGCCTGATCCGCGATCGCTTCGCGGCTGAGAAGCCTCTGGACGGCATTCGGCTGGTTGCCTGCTGCCACGTCACCACGGAAACCGCCAACTTGGCGATCGCCCTCAAGGCTGGTGGCGCTGATGCAATCTTGATCGCCAGCAACCCGCTCTCCACCCAAGACGATGTGGCGGCCAGCTTGGTAGCTGACTACGGCATTCCTGTCTTTGCAATCAAAGGGGAAGACAACGAGACCTACCACCGCCACGTGCAAATCGCCCTTGATCACAAACCGCAGGTGATCATCGACGACGGTTGCGATGTGGTGGCGACCCTCGTGCAAGAGCGGCCGCAACAGCTACCGGATGTGATCGGCACCACCGAAGAGACAACGACGGGAATTGTGCGCCTGCGTGCCATGCTGCGCGACGGTGTGTTGACCTTCCCTGCTATGAACGTCAACGACGCGGAAACCAAGCATTTCTTTGACAACCGCTACGGCACCGGCCAATCGACCTTGGATGGCATCATTCGTGCCACCAACATCCTGTTGGCGGGCAAAACGATCGTGGTGGCTGGCTATGGCTGGTGCGGCAAAGGCACGGCGATGCGAGCTGCTGGCATGGGTGCCAATGTGATCGTTACCGAAATCGATCCGGTCAAAGCGATCGAAGCGGTGATGGATGGCTTCCGTGTGCTGCCGATGGCAGAAGCAGCTCCCCTCGGTGATTTGTTTGTGACTGTCACCGGTAACAAGCACGTGATCCGCAAAGAGCATTTTGCTGCCATGAAAGATGGCGCGATCGTTTGCAACAGCGGTCACTTCGATATCGAAATCGACATCGCTGGTCTGAAAACCCTGTCGAGCGACGTGCGCACGGTGCGTCCGTTCACTGAAGAATATCGCCTTGCTTCGGGCAAGTCGGTGATCGTTCTGGGTGAAGGTCGTCTGGTCAACTTGGCTGCCGCTGAGGGCCACCCCAGTGCGGTCATGGATATGAGCTTTGCCAACCAAGCGCTGGCGGTTGAGCATTTGGTGAGTAATCGCGGTCAGTTGGAGCCGGGTATCCACTCGATTCCCGAAGACCTCGATCGCCAGATTGCCACGCTGAAGCTGCAGGCCATGGGCATTGTGATCGATAGCCTGACGGACGACCAAACCACCTATATCAACTCCTGGACCTCGGGCACCTAGACTGAGTTCGATATCTGTTTAAGCCTGTGGCCATCTAATCGGGGGAAACATCGTGGATCGCTGGATCGATATGACGATGGACAGCTTGGGGTACTGGGGCATTGGTCTACTGATGTTCCTGGAAAACCTCTTTCCCCCGATTCCCTCGGAGCTAATCATGCCCTTGGCGGGGTATTCCGCAGCGCAAGGGCAGATTGCTTTGCTACCTGCGATCGTGGCGGGCGTTGTCGGCACGATGGTTGGAGCCTTGCCTTGGTACTACCTCGGCCGCTGGCTTGGTGAAGACCGGATTTTGCTCTGGCTTGAGCGCCATGGCCGCTGGTTGGGCATTCGACCTCACGAACTGCAGCGATCGCGGCGTTGGTTTAACCGCCATGGTCGCAAGATTGTGTTTTGGGGGCGGTTGATTCCTGGCATTCGTACTTTGATCTCGTTGCCTGCTGGCTTCGAGCGGATGCGGCTGCGAGAGTTTTTGATCTACTCCACCCTCGGCACCACGATTTGGGTCCTGTTGCTGACGCTGGCTGGTTACAAGCTACGGCGTAACTTTGCCCTCGTAGAGCAGTGGCTTGCTCCCGTCTCCAAAGGGGTTGCTGCCCTGCTCTTAGTTCTGCTGTTGGTCTGGTTAGGCCGTCGCTGGTGGCTGGCACGGCAACGGGCAACGGTTGAGGCGCGGCGCGATCGCTAAATTCTTGGGATACATTGGCACGTTTGTTCCTTGGTCAGCGTCAAGATCACGGTTGTACCGCTGTAGGAATTCAGATCGGTGTTGAGTCAACAACGGCCTTGGCAATGGGTAGTCTTGACCACCGCAGCTTTGCTGGTCTTCCCTAGCCCTGCTTTGACAGAGCCCCCGCCCCAACGCTTGATTACGGTGACAGGTCAGGGCCAAGAGTCGGCTCCGGCCAAGCTATTAGAAGTGAATTTGGGCGTTGAAGTTCAGGCTGCGACGGCAGAAGCCGCCCAGGCCGAAGTGTCACGACGGGCTGATGCACTGGTCAAGCTGCTGCGCGATCGCCGTGTGGAACAGTTGGAAACCACAGGGCTTAACCTCAGTCCGCGCTACCGCTATCGCGATAATCAGCAAATTCCTGACGGTTTTACAGCAACCTACAGCCTGCGCTTCCGCAGTCCCAGCACTGCTGCTGGCTCAGTCATTGATGCAGCAGTCAAGTCGGGCAGTACGCGCATCGATAGCATTCGCTTTGTGGCCACAGATGCTGAGGTCGCCATAGCTCAAGCAGCTGCACTGCGGGAAGCAGCGGCCGATGCTCGCCAAAAAGCTGACATTGTCTTGCGATCGCTGGGTTTGAGTGCCCAGGACATTCAGTCGATCCAGATCAATAACGCCGCGACTCCAACCCCTGTGGCTCAGTTCCGGGGTGCGGTAGCAGATAGTGCGCCTGCAGTCCCGATCGTTGGGGGCGATCAGGAGGTGAATGCAGCCGTGACGTTGCAAATTCGCTACTGAGCCTTCCGCTCCTGCTACTAGGCTTTTGCTTCGATCTGGGGAAAAGTCTGTCTAATGACTAGCTCTACAAACCCGCGGCTTTAGGCTGGAGAGGAGCTGCTTTGGCGGCTGATGTTCTTCTGCTGGACGATTCCCATGGGCATAAGCCCTCCTTTCTCGCAGTTAGTGCTCGTGCTGCTCGCCCTTGCGATCGGGGCGCTGCCCCTACAAAAAACGATCAGGCTGGCGGGGTCTCTCCAGCTCGACCTCCAGACTTGGCCGTGGCAGCGATCGCTGATTGCTCTGCTGCAGGGGAGTGCGGTGTTTGCGATCGCGGCTAGCTTAGACCTCGCGCGATCGCCCCTCTATCTCTTAGCGCTGCTGGCGTTAAGCATTGGGGGCTATCTCACTCAGCGGCAACCGCTGCTGGCGGCGATCGCGGTGGCGTTTGTCTGGTCGGACTGGCCGACGGCCACAATCGCGCTGTTGCTGGGTGTAGTCAGCATCATCGTGGTGCAAAACAGCCGCTGGAGTTGGGCGATCGCGATCGCCGCGTTTCCAATCGTGACCGCCCTGATGCACAGCCAAGATGGTCTGCGAGTCGCGCTGACGGTGTTGCTGGCGCTCTGGTTGGTGATGGTCAGTACCCCTACCACTCCTGCTCTGGATCAGGTGTTTTCGCGACCGGAACGCGGCGTGCGGGACTTGTCGAGCTTGGTCGGCACCCAAGCGCCCGTTGGCCATCGCGCCCACAATCTGGTGCAGTTACATCAGCAGAGTGGGGCCACCCCCCAAGCTTGGGTGTTGCAGCCAGGGGATGATCCCGAGTGGTTGCTGCAGGTAGCGGATGTGACGCCTGAGGAGCCGTTGGCCGTCTTGTCGTCACCGGTAGGCGGAAGCTTGCAGGCCGAAGACTGCCAGATCGTCCGTGATTTAGTGGAGTTGCGTCAGGCTATCTACGCCGTACTGGCTGACTATCAGCGTCAACCGGTTGGTAGCGGTGTGGCGATCATCTTGCAGCGATCGCCTCTAGCTCGCTATGCCGGTTGGGTGATGCTGCGATCGCAGAGCGCAGAGATTCTGGGGTTGCCCGGCGATCGTCAAAACCTGCATCGCAGCTCGCGACCCCGCGATCACTATCGTTGGGAGGGTCAAAAGTTCACGCCGGTCTCAGGCTCCAGCGCCGACCTGCCGCGCACCGTCCTTGATCGCCTAGTAGCCCGGTTCGAACCGCTACAGCGATCGCTCAGCCCCAACGAGGAATTAATGCTGGAGTGGGCGGATGATGGTGAGCAGGCTTGGCTACTCCAACTGTTCGTCACGGTCTGTTCGTAATCCTGCTCAACTTGGCTTGATATGACGGCTTCTCCTCCTGAAATCAATCGCTTTCGCTTTGATAAAAAGCTTTGGGATAGCTTTATCCAGATTGCTCAGCCCTATTTCTATCCACTGGAGAAAAACAGTCTCTGGGCCTTCTTTGGGCTACTTGTTGCCCTGCTAATGGTGGTGGTCAGCCTGACCTTCTTTGCCCTGGTCGGGGTCACCAAGCTCGGGGAAGTCGTTTTACCAGCGCAGTTTGTCGAACTGGTGGCCAAGGGACTCGTCCAGCAGGTGAATACCTGGTTACAGTCCCCCTTTCTCGGCATCTGCGCGCTGATCTTCCTCGTTGGCGCGGGTGTCTTTGCAGCTTTTTGGCGCAAGATTCGCCACCGCTGGCTGCCCTGGTTGATGCTGGGCGGACTGATCTTCCTGCTGTTTGCCATTAATGGCATCAACGTTGGGATCACCTACATTGCGCGAGTGCTAGACAACAGCCTCGTCGCTAAAGAGCAGGCCAGCTTTTGGCAGTTCCTCGGCATCTATGTTCTGACGCTGGTGATTGCTCTGCCAGTACGGGGCTCACTCAGTTACTTGCCGCTCAAACTGGGGCTGCTCTGGCGGGAATGGCTAACCGATGATTTCCTGCGCCGCTACTTTGGCAATCGGGTCTACTACCGGCTGGACTCCAACTCGGCTGATACGGCGGTTGACAACCCAGACCAACGGATCACGGAAGACGTCAAAGCCTTTACCGATACCACCCTCTCATTTCTGATTCAGGTCTTCGATGCGGTTCTGACCCTGATTAGCTTTACGGCGATTCTTTGGACGATTTCCAAACAGCTGACGCTAGGACTGTTGGCCTACGCCGTGATTGGGACGGCCATCTCGGTGCTGGCTGGTACCAAGCTGATTCGGATCAACTTTGACCAACTGCGGCTAGAAGCGAACTTCCGCTACGGCATGGTTCACGTGCGGGACAACGCCGAAACGATCGCCTTTTACCAAGGGGAAACTCAAGAGCGTCGCCAAGTCCGCGATCGCTTTGGTCAAGCGCTGCAAAACTTCGATCGCCTGATTATTTGGAACACGATCCTTTCGGTCTATCAGCGCTTCTACGACTACTTCTCGCGGATTCCGCCCTACCTGATTGTCGTACCGCTCTATTTCAGTGGTCAGCAAGATTTCGGGGTGATTTCCCAGTCGATTCTGGCCTTCTCGCAAATCCTCGGCGCCCTGTCGATCATCACCTATCAAATTCAAGAGATTTCGCGCTTTGCGGCTGGGATCAACCGTTTAGGCTCCTTTGAACAAGTGATGCGGACGGTGGAGCGCACTGAAACCGATCGCGATCGCCCTCGTATTAGTACCGAGTACGGCCCGCTGCTGCGGCTCGTCGATGTCACCTTGGAAACGCCGGACTATCGCAAAGTCTTGGTCAAGGATTTGAATGTCAGTTTGGCGGATCAGGAAGCATTGCTGATCGTCGGTCCCAGTGGCTTTGGCAAAACCTCGCTGCTGCGGGCGATCGCGGGGTTATGGAACAGTGGACAAGGTCGGATTGAGCGACCTGCCACTCAGGATATTCTCTTCCTGCCCCAGCGTCCCTACATGCTGCTGGGTGACCTGCGATCGCAGTTGGTCTATCCCCATGCTCCAGGTCGATTCAGTGATGCGGAATTACTGGATGCGCTGGAACGGGTCAACCTCAGTTACATCCTCGACGATCGCCCCGAAGGCTTTGATGCTCTCGAAGACTGGAGCAGTGTTTTCTCGCTTGGGGAACAGCAGCGCCTAGCCTTTGCCCGGATCGTGCTCAGCCGTCCTAAGTTCGCCATCCTCGACGAAGGCACCAGCGCCCTTGATGTCGCCAACGAGCACCGTGTCTATTCGCTGCTCCGTGACCTCGGGATCAGCTACGTCAGTGTCGGTCACCGCCCCACGCTCTGCGATTTCCATGAAACCGTTCTAGAAATCCTGCCCGAGTCCCAGTGGCGAGTTCTGAGCTCTGATGAGTATCGCGCCCAACAATAAGCCCCCGCGGGCCTGAACAATCCTCTAATATGTAGTCATTATGACTTTGGGGAGATGTCATGGCTGGCGTTGAAAACGTCGTCATTATTGGTTCGGGTCCCGCTGGTTTGACTGCAGCGATCTATGCAGCTCGGGCCAATCTCAAGCCCTTGATGTTTGAGGGCTATCAGATGGGCGGCCTGCCCGGTGGCCAGTTGATGACGACGACGGAGGTGGAGAACTTTCCGGGTTTCCCCGATGGCATCACTGGCCCTGAGCTGATGGAACGGATGCGTGCTCAGGCTGTGCGTTGGGGTGCTGAACTCTACACCGAAGACGTCATTAGCGCTGACCTCAGCCAGCGTCCGTTCCGGATTCGTTCTCAAGAGCGGGAAGTTCTGGCGAATAGCATCATCATTGCGACGGGGGCAACTGCGCGCCGCCTCAATCTGCCCGGCGAAGATCGGCTCTGGAACAATGGCATCTCGGCCTGTGCGATCTGTGACGGTGCTGCGCCGATCTTCCGCAATGGCGAATTGGTGGTGATTGGCGGCGGTGACACGGCAGCCGAAGAAGCAGTCTATCTGACCAAATACGCCAAGCATGTTCATCTGTTGGTGCGCAGCGATCGCATGCGGGCGAGTAAAGCCATGCAGGATCGTGTGCTGGCGCATCCCAACGTCACGGTTCATTGGCATACCGAAGCGATCGAAACCGTGGGCAATACGCTGCTGGAAGCGGTGCGCGTTCGCAACAACCAAACCGGCGAGGAAAAGGCGATCGCGGCTCAAGGGTTGTTCTATGCGATCGGCCACACCCCGAACACACAGCTGTTTGAAGGCCAGATCGAACTGGATTCAGTTGGCTACATTCGCACCAAGCCCAATTCGGTTGAAACTTCGCTGGAAGGCGTGTTTGCGGCAGGCGACGTGCAGGATCACGAATATCGCCAAGCGATTACGGCTGCGGGAACAGGTTGTGCAGCTGCTCTGCTAGCGGAACGTTACCTGTCAGCGGCTGGCTTGCTGCAGGAATACAAACAGGAAGCAGCGGCGTCGGAACCAGAAGCCAAATCAGAAGCGGCTCCTGCCAAGACAGCTGAAGCCCCTGAGTTTGACCCAACAGCGGTTTACCACGAAGGCAGCTACGCCCTGCGCAAGCTCTACCACGAGTCCGATCGCCTCTTGGCGGTGCTCTACACGGCGCCGACCTGCGGCCCTTGCCGGACGCTAAAGCCGATCTTGCGAAAGGTGGCAGAAGAGTTCTCCGATCGCTTGCACTATGTCTTGATCGACATTGATGCCGATCCGGAGATTGCCCAAGCTGCGGGTGTGGTCGGGACACCAACCCTGCAGCTGTTCAAAGACAAGGCCAAAGTCGATGAGATCCGCGGTGTCAAAATGAAGAGCGATTACCGCGCTCGCTTTGAGCAACATCTCTAGGCTGGGAAATCGATAGCATGGGAGAGTGAGTGCCTCATTCCCCCTCGAAGCTCTACAAGCGGGTCACTGGTTCAAGCTGATCTGTGGCGCAAGCTACCAGCATCTACCAGTGATCCGTAACCTCGCTCTGACCTATGCTCTTGCGGGTGCGGATTGCGTCGATGTCGCCGCTGAGCCAGCGGTTGTTCGTTCAGCTTTGGCGGGTCTGAAAACCTATCAACAACTGACCGGACGCGATCGCCCTTGGCTGATGGTCAGCCTCAACGATGGCGAGGATCTGCACTTCCGCCGCGCTTGGTTTGACCCCGATCGCTGCCCCACTGATTGCCCCCGACCCTGCGAGCGGGTCTGTCCCACGGATGCAATCAACTCTACTGGCGTTCAACGTGATCGCTGTTATGGCTGTGGTCGCTGCCTACCAATCTGTCCGATCGGCCTGATTGAAGCCCAGGCTTGGCAAGTCGATGCCGCCGCCCTCCTGCCGGAATTGCTGGATCTGGGGATCGAGGCGATCGAGATCCATACCCAAGTTGGGCATCAACAAGAGTTTCAACAGCTCTGGCAACAACTGCACCCTTGGCTGCCGCAACTCCAGGCGATCGCGATTAGCTGTCCTGCCCATCCCGAGGCGATCGCCTATCTCTGGGATCTGCACCGCTTGATCAATGGATCGGTCAAAACGGTGATTTGGCAGACGGACGGACGTCCCATGAGTGGCGATATTGGAGCCGGTACCACCCATGCGGCAGTCCGTTTTGCCCAAACCATGCTGACTGATGGCCCACCGGGGCACGTGCAGCTAGCGGGCGGCACCAATGCCCACACTGTCGCTAAGCTGCAAGAGCTACAGCTGTTAGCGCCTCAGGCTACCCGTTCTGTTGCGGGGATCGCCTGCGGTGGAGCAGCGCGCACACCGTTGGCTGATCTGCTAGAGCCTCTGGCTGAACAGCAGCGATCCCTCGAAGCGCATCCCGAAGTTCTGCAATCCGCAGTGATAACGGCGATCGCCTTAGTGGGACCGCTCAAACAAGCGGTGAGTGGTGCAACGCGATCGATTCCGGCCTTCCTCCTACAAACCCCCTGATGTCTGAGACGCTTGCCTCCGAGACACTGACGCCTGAACTCGCAGCCGTGCGCGAAAAGACAGTGGTCGACAACCTCGACGAACTGTTAGAAATTTTGCCGCCCCAGCTCCGTGATCAGCTGCTGCGCCATGCCCAGAAAGACCGCTTAGTTGAGGTGGTGCTCGACCTTGGACGCTTCCCTGAAGCTCGTTTTCCTGAGGGTGCGGAATACCTGTCAGAAACGCCGGTCAGCCGCGAAGATTTGGCCTACTGTGCGGCTCGCGTTGGGGATTTCGGCGCGGATAACCGAGCGGGGATCGAGCGCACCTTGCACCGGATCAGTGCTATCCGCAACCGCAAAGGCGAAGTGATCGGCCTAACCTGTCGGGTTGGTCGTGCCGTCTTCGGCACCGTCGGCATGATCCGCGACTTGGTGGAAACAGGGCAATCGCTGCTGTTCCTAGGTCGTCCCGGCGTTGGTAAAACCACGGCACTGCGGGAAGTGGCACGGGTGCTGGCCGATGACCTACTCAAACGCGTCGTGATCATCGACACCTCCAATGAAATTGCTGGTGATGGCGATATTCCCCATCCGGCGATTGGGCGGGCGCGGCGTCTGCAAGTAGCGCGGCCCGAACTGCAACACCAAGTGATGATCGAGGCGGTGGAAAACCACATGCCCGAGGTGATCATCATCGATGAGATCGGCACAGAACTAGAGGCACTGGCAGCACGGACGATCGCCGAACGCGGCGTTCAACTTGTGGGGACGGCTCACGGCAACCAGATCGAGAACCTGATCAAAAACCCGACGCTGTCAGATTTAGTCGGTGGCATTCAATCAGTGACGCTCGGTGATGACGAAGCTCGCCGCCGCGGTAGCCAGAAAACCGTGCTGGAGCGCAAAGCCCCGCCGACCTTTGAAATCGCGGTGGAAATGCTGGAGCGCTACCGCTGGGTGGTGCATGAAGATGTGGCAAACACCGTCGATCTGTTGCTGCGCCAAGGCCAACCGAATCCGCAGGTGCGGACACTCTCTGAAGATGGCCGCGTGTTGATTGCGCCCGCCTTCAAAGATGCGCCCAAGCCGCCGGCGACAGTCACCCAGCAAACTTGGAGCCACACCAGCGATCGCGGCTGGCGATCGTCTGGACGGATGCGCCCCCTGCCGCCTGTGCTGGATGTGCCACCGACGCGGGAAGATCTGCGCGATCCAGAGGTAGCCTTTGAGCAAGCCTTGGCTAAAGATGTGACGCGTCCAGTCGGGCCGAATGGTGAAGAACTGCCGTTGCACGTCTATCCCTACGCAGTCAGTCGTCACTACCTCGAGCAGGTGATCGACACGCTGCAACTACCGGTCTTGCTGACCAAGGATCTGGCCGATGCAGATGTGGTGCTAGCACTGCGCGGTAACCTCAAAGGCCAGTCGAAACTGCGCCATGTAGCTCGCAATCACCACGTACCGATCCACGTGATCAAGTCAAACACGATGCCGCAGATTGTGCGGGCGCTACGCCGCTTGCTCAATCAAGAGCAGTTGGATGAGCCGGAAACGGTCAACTTGGACCTGTTCACACAGGCAGGCAAAAACGATGAGATCGAGGCCTTGGAAGAAGCGCGGCTAGCGGTGGAGCAAATCGTGCTGCCCAAGGGCCAGCCAGTGGAGCTGCTGCCGCGATCGGCGATCGTGCGCAAAATGCAGCACGAACTGGTGGAGCATTACCGCCTTAAATCCACCAGCTTTGGCGAAGAGCCGAACCGTCGTCTGCGGATTTTTCCTGCTTAGAGATCCATCGCAACGAAGACCCCGAATGACTGCGATCGCCTTCAAACGCATTGCAGCTTCTGGGGTTTTGCCATTTGTCTATTGTCGCAATTGCGATCGCTGAAGCTGAGTGCTGACCCAGCCGGGGGCATTTGCTCAGATAATTCGGTTATTAGACGACGCCGAAACACTCACCATGCCTCAGTACCGATCGCGCACCACCACCTACGGCCGCAACATGGCTGGCGCCCGCGCCCTTTGGCGCGCCACGGGCATGAAGGATGAAGACTTTGAAAAGCCGATCATTGCGGTCGCCAACTCCTTCACCCAGTTTGTGCCGGGCCATGTCCACCTCAAGGACTTGGGGCAACTGGTAGCGCGGGAGATTGAGCGGGCTGGCGGCGTCGCCAAGGAATTCAACACGATCGCGGTGGATGACGGCATCGCCATGGGCCACGGCGGCATGCTCTATTCGCTGCCCTCACGGGACTTGATCGCCGACTCGGTCGAGTACATGGTCAATGCCCACTGCGCCGATGCGTTGGTTTGCATTTCCAACTGCGACAAGATCACACCCGGCATGTTGATGGCAGCGCTGCGGCTGAACATTCCAGCGGTGTTTGTCTCCGGTGGCCCGATGGAAGCGGGCAAAGTGTTGCTGAACGGCGAAGAGCGCCACCTCGACTTGGTGGATGCCATGGTCGTGGCAGCCGACGATCGCGAATCCGATGAAGATGTGGCCGCGATCGAGCGATCGGCTTGCCCTACCTGCGGCTCTTGCTCCGGCATGTTCACGGCTAACTCGATGAACTGTCTGACGGAAGCATTGGGTCTGAGCCTGCCGGGGAATGGCTCGCTACTGGCGACCCACGGCGATCGCAAGGATCTGTTCCTCGAAGCGGGCCGCTTAGCGGTCAAACTGGCGAAACAGTACTACGAACAGGATGACGAGTCGGTGTTGCCTCGCAGCATCGCTAGCTTCAAAGCCTTTGAAAACGCGATCTGCCTCGACATTGCTATGGGCGGCTCGACCAACACGGTCTTGCACCTATTGGCTGCCGCTCACGAGGCTGGCGTGAACTTCACAATGAAGGATATCGATCGCCTCTCGCGCACCATCCCTAACCTCTGCAAGGTTGCGCCCTCGACGCAGAAATACCACATGGAGGATGTGCATCGGGCGGGCGGCGTGATCGCCATCCTCGGGGAACTCGATCGCGCTGGACTACTGCATCGCGAAGTCCCAACCGTCCATAGCCCCAGTCTCGGGGCAGCCCTCGATCAGTGGGATATCGGCCGCGAGACAGCAACTGAGGAAGCGAAGTCACGCTATCTGGCCGCACCGGGTGGCGTGCCAACCCAAGAAGCCTTTAGTCAGTCGAAACGCTGGACAGCTTTGGATCTCGATCGCGAGAACGGCTGTATTCGCAAGGTTGAACACGCCTACTCGCAAGATGGTGGTCTAGCCGTGCTCTACGGCAACCTCGCCGAACAGGGCTGCATCGTCAAAACGGCCGGTGTCGATGAAAACATCCTTGTGTTCTCGGGGCCAGCCGTGGTCTGTGAGAGCCAAGATGAAGCGGTCAACTGGATTCTGAATGGGCGAGTCAAAGAAGGCGATGTCGTCCTGATTCGCTACGAAGGTCCGCGCGGTGGCCCCGGCATGCAAGAAATGCTCTATCCCACCAGTTACCTGAAGTCGAAAGGTTTGGGTAAGGCTTGTGCCTTGGTTACCGACGGTCGCTTCTCCGGCGGTACGTCTGGCCTCTCGATCGGCCACGTTTCACCTGAGGCAGCGGAAGGCGGCCTGATTGCGTTGGTAGAACAGGGCGATCGCATCGAAATCGACATCCCGAATCGCCGCATTCATCTAGCCGTCTCGGAGGAAGAACTGGCGAAGCGTCGGGCTGCCATGGAAGCGCGGGGCGACAAGGCTTGGACTCCGGTAGACCGACACCGCCCGATTTCCCAAGCACTGCAAGCCTACGCGGCAATGACGACTTCAGCCGCACGAGGTGGCGTCCGCGATCTCAGCCAAATCCTTGGATCTCGCTAGCGATCGCTAGGGACTCAACGCGGTTGGAGGGGTCAGGGTCATGGCTTCTTCAACCGCATGTCACTAGAGACTCGAACACTGACAGCAAATCTTGAGAAAAAACTTGACAAAGTATTTTTAGACTTTTAACTTAGTTAAGGCAAAGCCATTGGGGCGTCGCCAAGCGGTAAGGCAGCGGATTTTGGTTCCGCCATTCCTAGGTTCGAATCCTAGCGCCCCAGTTCTAACTCCAGTCGGTTATGGCATCACTCCTCGCCCTAGACTTCGACGGCGTTATCTGTGATGGCCTGCACGAATATTTTTTGTCAGCGTGGCAAGCAGGCCACGATCGCGATCCCAGTTGGTCTGAATCGCCTGAGTCCGACCTAGAAAATCGATTCCGGTTGCTGCGCCCCGTGATTGAGCAAGGCTGGGAAATGCCGGTGCTGCTACAAGCCTTGCGATCGGGCTACAGTGACGTGGTCTTACTTGCAGAATGGCAGAAGCATCGCGATCGCGTCTTGCAAGATTGGAGGCTGACGTCTGCTGAACTCGCGCAAGCAATGGATCGGGTTCGCGATCGCTGGATTGAGTGCGATCGCCAAGGGTGGCTACAACTGCAACGCTTTTATCCTGGCGTGGCCGAGCGTTTAGCCCAGCAGACTGCGCCTTGGGTGATCATCTCCACCAAAGACGGCCGCTTTATTGCAGAGTTGCTGGAACAGATCCCTAATCTGTGTCCACCACTCGCGATCTACGGCAAGGAAGTCGGCGTCCCTAAGACCCAAACCTTGATTCAACTGCAAGCAGAATTTGACCAGATTGCCTTTGTTGAAGATCGTCTACCAGCGCTAGAAGCGGCTGCCCATCTGGACAGCATCGATCTCTACCTCGCGGACTGGGGCTATAACACCGATCGCGATCGCCAACAGGCTAGGGAGAGCGATCGCATCCAGTTGCTTAGTTTGGCCGACTTTAGCAGCGGTAGGGCACCAGCGTAGGCGGCATCACCCGTCACACTCTGATGTGCCTCGTATAATCAAGGGCTGACCTATTGCCGCCCTGAGGGACTGCTGTGAGCGCCGACGCCCCTGTTTGGATCGACGAAGTCTTTGAAGATCGCGTTCGCTACGGTCTGCGCGGCCAGATCCTCTGGGAAGAGACGAGTTCCTTTCAAAAGATCACGATCGTTGACACCGAACATTACGGACGGGGTCTACTGCTCGATGACTGCTGGATGACCGCCGAACGCTGTGAGGTCTGCTATCACGAATATCTCGTCCACCCGCCTCTGACGACAGCAGCGAGCATTACCCGTGTGCTCGTGATTGGTGGTGGCGACGGCGGTACGGTGCGTGAGGTCTTGCGCTATGCCGAGGTCGAGCAGGTCGATCTGGTAGAAATCGATGGCCGTGTCGTCGAATTGTCTCAGCAATACCTAGGGGCGATCGGCACAGCTTGGGCTGACCCGCGCCTCAACGTCAAAATTGGCGACGGCATTGCCTTTGTCCAAACTGCACTGGATGCAAGCTACGACGTCATTCTTGTTGATGGCTCCGATCCGGCAGGTCCAGCGGCAGGATTATTCAACCGCGAGTTTTATGAAAACTGCCGACGCGTGCTCAAGCCGGGTGGTGTCTTTGCCAGCCAAGCGGAGTCGCCGGACAGCTTCCTCTCGGTACACCTTGAAATGATTGAAACCCTCTCAGCTGTCTTTGCTGAGGCGAAGCCTTACTACGGCTGGGTACCAATGTATCCGAGTGGTTGGTGGAGTTGGCTTTACGCCAGTGATGCGCTGGGACAGTTCCAAAAGCCCCAGAGCGATCGCCTCGCTGCGATTGAACCGCAAGTCGAAATCTATAACCGCGACATTCATCAGGCTGCCTTTGCCCAGCCGAACTTTGTGCGTCGCGGCCTAGCCGCTCGTCAGGGGTAAAAGGCTAGCTGTTGCGATCGCTGAGTCGTCGGCTCCAGAGCACGGCAAAACTGCCGCCAATGAGACCAATCACCAGCCACTGAGGGGTGCTGTAGCCTTTCTGGGTCGCGATCGCGGTGGCCCAGAGTCCAGCAACGCAATGGACGATTGCTGCAGCAATCAAAATCCCCAGGAGGGGGTTCGGCCAAGCAGCCTGAATCCAGTCCACGCGCAACTCCGTCTTTTCTGCAGGCGTATCCTAGCAGTCCGCCTCGGCAATCTGCTAAAACTTGTCTGCGAATAGCCCGGAGGCTCTTCCAATGCGTTGTCATCCACTCATCACCGCTGCCCTCCTCACCACCGGAGGGTTACTTGCCACACCCATACCACCTGCCCAAGCCGTGTTGTTCGGCCAGCAGTCGATTGCTGATCAGCAAGCTGTGGTTGTCCTGCGTCCACTGGGCTCCAGTCGCTATGACGTTTTGGTGATTGAAGAAAAACAGGTCGGAAGTCAACGCTGTTGGCGCGATCGCGGTAATGGCATAGTGGAGCCGCTGCTGCTCAATTTTGATTTCACAGGAATTTGCGATCGCGCCACCGATAGCAACGGCTATTCCCTGCGCATGGGGGGTGAAGATCTCGGCTTACGCTATCGGCTTGAAGTTCGGACGCAAGAGAGCCAAGCGCTGCTAGTGGCAGTGCCTTTCGATGGCCGCGGTCCAACCATTCCGCTAGGCACCACCCGCAGCTTGACGCGAGATTTCCTCAAAGTCGATTTACTACCCAACTGGAAGCTGGCGCGCCGGACCTACCAAGGGCAACCCCTCGGACACTATTACTTCGCAGCTGAGCAGACGCTGGCAGCCTACAGTGCCAGCAATCCTAGTCTGGTGGCGATCGCCCCGCAACGGACGCCGTCAGCCTCCCTACGACCAGCAACGCCGTCGCTGCTGCCCAGTTCTGGTGATCAGCAACCCATCCCGATTCCTGTTGTTCGCCTCGACCAACCGAATCTCAGCCCCAGCCCAACAACCAGTCCTACGATTCCGATCACGCCTGCCCCTGCCGCAGCTAGCCCGTTGCGATCGCCCAGTTCTCCTGCAATGCTGCGACCAACACCCTCTACGCCTTCTCTGCGGCCTCTTCGCCCAACCACATTGGCTCCAACTAGCCCAGCTCCCAGCAACAACCCCAGCACTCCCGATCGCTTCACCATTAGTCGGACAGGGCAGCTGAGCAGTGATGCTTTTTTGGTGATTGTGCCGGTGGCTTCAGGGAGCCCCCAAGAGCTGATCCAGCGGATTCAACAGCTCGGTGTTCCTGCCAGCAATATCTTTGAGCGCGGCTCCCGCGAGGTTGCTCTCGGCCCCTTCCGCAACCGCAGTTTAGCGGAACAGTGGCAAAGTCACCTCAGTCAGCAGGGCGGACTCAATGGCAGAGTTGAATTTGGTCGTTAAGTAGGCCAATCAGTGAACCGGCACAGCAAAAACTTGCCAAGCTGTCATCTCCCCGCTAGTATTAGCGCAGGTGAGGAGTGAAAGGAATAAGCCTCCGGAGTCGAAACACGGAAAGACGCCCGGAGGTTTTTCCTAGGTATAGGTTTTTAATTCGCTAGCGCAGTTTCCTGCTAACAGCGAATCGACCAATAAAAGAGGGACATGGAAAACCATGTCCCTCTTTTATTGCAGTTAATCCGGAAAGCCTGAGGCCAGCGATCGCCGACCTCAAGCCAGCCAAACTACTTGACGCTGACTTTGGCGCCAGCTTCTTCCAGCTCTTTCTTGGCAGCTTCGGCGTCATCTTTGGAAACGCCTTCTTTGATCGGTTTGGGAGCTGCTTCCACCAAGTCTTTGGCTTCTTTCAGACCCAAGCCGGTGATGCCGCGGACGACTTTCAAAACAGCAATTTTCTTGTCAGCCGGAACTTCTTCCAGGACAACGTCAAATTCGGTCTTCTCTTCAACGGCTTCAGCAGCACCGCCAGCAGCGGCAGCCACCACTACACCACCGACAGGAGCAGCAGCGCTCACGCCGAAGGCTTCTTCAATTTGCTTGACCAGTTCTGCTGCTTCCAGCAGGGTCAGGGTTTTCAAAGATTCAAGAATTTCGTCGGTTTTAGCAGACATGCTTTCGCACTCCGTTGGAATTAAGTTTGGACAACAATCAGAGACAAACCAGCGCAGAAATTACGCGTCGGTTTGTTCGGAAACGGCTTTGATACCGCGTGCCAAAGAATTCGGGACTTCTTTGATGCCCACGGCGAGCTTGGTGGCCACACCGTTGATTGCGCCTGCAATTTGCGCAATCAGAACTTCCTTGGACGGCAGATCGCCAATGGCTTTCAGCTCGTCGCTGCTGAGCAGACGGCCTTCCAGCAGACCACCCCGAAGTTCAGTCTTCTTGGTGTCTTTCTGGAATGCTTGGTAGGCCTTGATGGCACTACCGGGATCATCTTTGACCAGCACAAAGGCATTGGTGCCTTTGAGCAATTCGGTTAGAGGCTGCCATTCGTCGGCATCAGCGATCGCGCGACGCATCAAGGTGTTTTTGGTCACCTTGCAGACAGAGTTGCTGGCTTCGAGACGATTGCGGAGATCAGTGATCTCAGCGACCGTCAGACCTTGGTAGTCGACGACAAACGCCATTTGCGCTTCATCGACGAGCCCTTTGAGCTCAGTGACGATGTCTTGCTTATTGGCTAGCGTTCTTCCCATCTTTATCTCACCTCCTGGGCGGGAATCGGAATGGAATCTTGCTCTTGCAACAAAAAAGCTCCGGCAAATTCGGTTGCCAGAGCGGAATAGATCAACAGTGCTCACACTGTGGGGACTACCTCGGCAGGACATTTAAGTTGCATGGCAACACCTGCTGTCTCTGGCAATGCTATTCAGTTACAACGGTTGAGCAATACTCTTAACTCAGAAATGAGTGTTAAACCCTGTTTAGGCTTCAGCCAGCTTCAGGTCGCGCAGGGCGTTGATGTCGACTTCAATGGCGGGTCCCATGGTTGCCGAAATATAAACGCTCCGCCAGTAACGGCCTTTGGCGCCCGAAGGACGGTTCCGATCGATGGTTTCCTGCAAGGCTTTGAGGTTAGCCAAGAGGTCATCGGCCGAAAAGGCAGCTTTACCGAACAGGACGTGCACAATCCCGGTGCGATCGGCACGAAATTCTAGCTTACCAGCTTTGAACTCATTGATCGCTTGCTCAAGGTCAAACGTGACCGTGCCACCCTTGGGCGAAGGCATCAAGCCGCGAGGACCTAGCTGACGACCCAGTTTTGCCACTTGCGGCATCACGTCAGGCGTCGCAATCAGCAGGTCAAAGTCCAAGAAGCCTTTGCTGATTTCTTCGATCAGTTCTTCAGAACCGGCAATGTCAGCACCTGCAGCCTTGGCTTCAGCGACCTTTTCACCCCGGGCAATGACAGCAACACGGATGGTTTGACCGGTGCCTTTGGGCAACGCAACGGTCGTCCGGAGTTGTTGGTCGGTGTACTTAGGATCGATGCCAAGACGGATGTGCGCTTCAGCCGATTCAGGAAACTTGGCGGTTGCCGTTTCCTTCAGCAAATTCAGCGCTTCGAGGGGCTCGTAGGCCCGCTTTTCAACTTTCTTCTGCAGGTCTTGCAGACGACGAGAAACTTTACGAGTCATGGTGTTTTCGGGGTACTAGCGAGGCCTTGCCTCTCCCCACTCCTTGTGAATGAACGACAGTGAACCCGACCCTAGTCGGCGATCGTGACACCCATGTTGCGGGCGGTGCCTTCGACGATGCGCATGGCGGCTTCAACATTTTTGGTGTTGAGGTCCGGCAGTTTGGTTTCAGCGATCTCACGCAGTTGCGCGGTCGTGATTTTGCCGACTTTGGTTTTGTTGGGGTTACCCGAACCACGCTCAATTCCAGCAGCTTTGGCGATCAACACCGAAGCAGGCGGGGTTTTGAGGATGAAGGTGAAACTGCGGTCTTCAAAAACGGAGATTTCGACCGGGATGACCAAGCCAACTTTGTCTTGGGTCCGGGCGTTGTACTCCTTACAGAAGGCCATGATGTTGACGCCATGTTGGCCGAGGGCAGGACCCACGGGAGGCGCCGGGTTAGCCTTGCCAGCGGGCAAAGCCAACTTAATCAGTGCAACGACTTTTTTTGCCATCTGAGAACTAGTTCTGCTTCTGAACCTGGTTAAACTCCAATTCCACTGGCGTGTCGCGACCAAAAATCGACAGCAGAGCCTTGAGCTTGCTGCGTTCTGGACTGACCTCGATCACAGTGCCCTCGAAGTCTTTGAAGGGCCCGGAGAGCACCAAAATCTGATCGCCTTCGGCAAGGTCGATTTTGACTGTGGGTTTTTGCTCTTGAGCACGCTTGAAAATGCGACTGACCTCGCCTGGGCTCAGTGGCATCGGCTTGACGTGGCCGCGCCCCCGCCCATAGGGACGCTTCTGCTCAGCGCCCACGAAGTTGATCACATGGGGAGTGTTTCTGACAATCTGCCAAGCGTCGTCATCTAGGATCATGCGCACCAGCACATAGCCTGGAAAGACTTTTTCTTCAGCCGATTGACGACTGCCATCCTTCTTGAGCTTGACGATTGGCGTTTCGGGAATTTCCACCTGGAGAATGCGATTAGCCGCATCTAAGGTCTGTACCCGTTGCTCAAGCGTGGCTTTGACGCGTTTTTCGCAACCTGAGGCCACTTGAACGGCGTACCAGCGAGCCTTCTCACTGGCAACGCTGTCATCTTCGGAGAGCAAATGCTCTTCGTATTGGTCGGTCACAGTGAAGTTCACCCAAATACGCGACTAGACGCCCAACTGAACAGTTCGTTGATCAGGTAGATCAACGTGGCCGAGAGACTGACCATTAGCAGAACGGCAGCAGACTCACTGATGAGTTGCTGTCGCGATGGCCAGACGACTTTACTCAGTTCGGCCCGAGTTTCTTGTAGGAAACTCACCAGATTGAGACCAGAAGAGGGCTCGTCAGAGACGTTGCTCTTCCGTACTTTTTCGGCTGCGTTGTTTTTGCTCACAGAAGGTCCTCTTGCGGATGCAACGGCATCCGGCTGGCAGTTCAGCGGCGAGGATGCCGGTAAAACCGACAAACACCCGAGGATCTAGAGTAACGGAAAATCCCCTAGGAGGGAATGGCTTCGACTTCGATCGCGGGGCTATCATCCGGCTCAACGACAGTCGCTGCAACAGGTTTACTGACTTGAAATTGCAACTGTCCTTCGGCATCCACATCGACAATTAGCGAGTCGCCGGCTTCAAACTGCTGCTCGAGAATCAACGAAGCCACCGGATTTTCGACCAAACGCTGGATTGCTCGTTTGAGTGGGCGTGCCCCGTAGACCGGGTCGTAGCCACGATCGGCGAGATTGGCCGCCGCTGCTGGTGTAACCGTGAGGGCGATCGCCTGTTCTGCCAGTAGCCGTTTCAGTCGCTGTAACTGGATGTCAACAATTTGCTGGAGCTGGCTGCGCGAGAGTGGCTGGAACAGGATTGTGTCGTCAATTCGGTTGAGAAATTCCGGACGGAAGTGCTGCCTTAGCGCCCCTAGTACTCTCAGCTCCACAGCTTCGAGGCTGGTGTCTTCTTCGCCCATTTCCAGAATGAACTGGCTGCCGATGTTGCTAGTCATCACAATCACGGCGTTGCAGAAGTCGATGGTGCGGCCTTGTGAGTCGGTAATCCGGCCATCATCCAGAACCTGCAGCAACAGGTTGAAGACATCGGGGTGCGCCTTCTCGACTTCATCGAACAGCACTACCGCGTAGGGATGGCGGCGGATGGCTTCTGAGAGCTGACCGCCCTCTTCGTAGCCGATGTAGCCGGGGGGCGCACCAATTAGCCGCGAGATGGAATTCTTCTCCATGTACTCCGACATGTCGAAGCGGATCAGTGCATCTTCCGCATCAAACAGACAGTTGGCGAGGGCGCGAGCCAGTTCGGTTTTACCGACGCCCGTTGGCCCGAGGAAGAGGAAAGAACCGATCGGGCGGCTGGGATCTTTCATGCCAGCGCGGGCACGGCGAATCGCGGCAGCGACAGCGACGACCGCTTCATCTTGGCCAATCACCCGTTGGTGCAAGAAGCTTTCGAGCTGGAGTAGCTTCTGGCGTTCCGATTCCAGCAGGCGCTGCACGGGAATGTTGGTCCAGCGCGCCACAATTTCGGCAATATCAGCCTCTTCCACTTGCTCGCGCAGCAAGGTTTGACCATTGGCGTGCAGGGCTTGAATCTGTTCCTCGATCGCCTGCCGCTGATGTTGCAGGGCTTCCAGTTGCCCAAATTTCAGCTCAGCGCCTTTGTTGAGGTCATGTTCGCGCTCGGCCTGATTGACCTGCTGACGCAGAGTTTCTTCTTCCTCCTGCAGATGGCCCAGTTCTTCTAGCAGTTGTTTTTCCTGCTGCCACTGCTGATTGAGTCGGGCTTGTTGTTCCTGGAGTGTCTGTAGTTCTGTTTGGATTTGCTGAAGGCGATCGCTGTGAACTGTTGCCTGCCCGTTCTCTCCGCTGAGGGAAAGCTGCTCCATTTCCAGTTGCAGGAGCCGTCGTTCCAAATCCTCCAGCTCACTGGGCTTAGAGGTGATCTCCATCTTCAGTTGGGCCGAAGCTTCGTCGATTAGGTCGATCGCCTTGTCCGGCAAGAAGCGATCGCTGATGTAGCGATGCGAGAGTTTGGCTGCGGCCATCAGAGCACCGTCGGTAATCTTGACCCCGTGGTGGCCTTCGTACCGTTCTTTGAGACCACGCAGAATCGCGATCGTGTCTTCGACGCTGGGCTGGCTGACGTAGACCTGTTGGAAGCGGCGTTCTAGGGCCGGATCCTTCTCGATCGTGCGGCGATACTCGTCGGTCGTTGTGGCCCCGATACAGCGCAGTTCACCCCGTGCCAGCATCGGCTTGAGCAGGTTGCCCGCATCCATGGCGCTGCCTTGCTGACCCGCGCCAGCTCCGACGACGGTGTGCAACTCGTCGATGAACAGCACCATCTGGCCATCGGAGTGGGTGACTTCGTGCAGAACTGCCCGCAACCGCTCCTCGAATTCACCGCGATATTTCGCGCCAGCAATCAGCGAGCCCATGTCGAGGCTGATCAGCCGCCGTTGCTTGAGCGAATCCGGTACTTCACCGGCGACAATCCGCTGGGCTAAGCCTTCCGCGATCGCAGTTTTACCCACTCCCGGTTCACCGATCAGCACGGGATTGTTCTTGCTGCGCCGCGACAGCACTTGAATGACGCGACGAATTTCTAGATCGCGGCCGATCACCGGATCGAGTTTTTCTTGCTCGGCCAGCGCCGTCAGATCACGACCATACTTGTTGAGGAAAGGATAGCTGGGCTCGCTTTCTTCCGCTTCGGCCTCATCGGCAGCGGGCGATCGCAGCTCCTGAATGGTTGTCTCCAGCGTTTTGGCATCGAGCTTGAAGCCTTGGCAGAGGCGGCGGCCAATCCGATCGTCCTCGACAAAGCCCATCAGCAAATGTTCAACGCCGATGAACTCGTCTTGCCAGAGTTCTCGCGCCCGTTCCGCTAAATCCAGCAGGCGATCGAGGCCGCGCCCGAGGTAGAGCTGAGTCCCTGTGGCATTACGAGGTTGTCGCCGCGCAAAATCCTCAAGTGGCTGCCGCAGATTCGCAACGGCTACCCCTGCTTTCGCCAAAATTTCCGCCGCAACCCCCGACTCCTGATCGAGCAAGGCCAGCAGGACGTGCTCAACCTCCAACTGCTGCTGCCGCAGTTGGCGAGCCACAGTTTGCGATTCGACGATCGCATCCCAGGCTTGGTCTGTAAAACGATTGGGGTCGGTGGGCTGCATGGAGGCTCTAAAACTGACGGATGGGCAAGCGATCGCCCTACTTCCACTATCTCAGGCTGGCTGAGACTGGCGATCGCGACTCAAAGCTTAGGCGGCTGGCTGGGTAGTGGCGCCAGAAGTCCCGGTTTGAATTAACTCAACCTTGTAGCCGTCGGGATCTTCAACAAAGGCAATCACAGTACTGCCGTGTTTCATCGGACCCGGTTCGCGGCTAATTTTCCCGCCCTGGGCTCGAATGGCTTCGCAAGTGGCGTAGATATTATCCACCCCGATCGCAATGTGACCGTAGGCATCCCCGAGCTCATACTGATCCTTGCCCCAGTTGTAAGTGAGTTCAAGAACGGTGTGATCGGCTTCATCGCCATAGCCGACAAAAGCCAGGGTAAATTCCCCACCGGGATAGTCCTTACGGCGCAGCAATCGCATGCCCAAGACCTCGCAGTAGAACTGTAGCGATCGCTCCAGATTCCCGACTCGCAGCATCGTATGCAGTAATCGCATCAGGTGTTCCTCCGGCTGAGATTCGTTTCCCATTGTGGAAGGAAGTGCGCCGCGATCGCTGCGACGCAAAACCCTGAAAGGCAAGCCGGTATGATTTGTAACGGCCTCGTTGATGTCCTTAACGTCGGCGATCGCCACACTTCCGGGATGCGCTTTTTGTAGTGCCCCTGTTGCTTCGACTGTCACATAGCCAAGGAAGACTGCCGCCGATGCTAGACGATTACGGGACGCAGATCGCCGCGATCACAGCCCGCGAAATTCTCGACTCGCGGGGTCGCCCTACGGTTGAAGCAGAAGTCCAACTCGAAGATGGCTCCGTCGGTTTAGCCCAAGTTCCCAGTGGTGCTTCAACAGGGACTTTCGAAGCCCATGAATTGCGGGACGACGATCCCAGTCGCTATGGCGGCAAAGGCGTTCAAAAAGCCGTTGACAATGTCACCGCGATCGAAGACGCGCTGATCGGTTTTAGCGCGCTGGATCAAGAAGGCATCGACAAGGCCATGATCGCGCTGGACGGCACTCCTAATAAGAGAAATCTGGGTGCCAACGCAATTCTGGCCGTTTCCTTGGCCACGGCTCATGCGGCGGCGACCAGCCTGAATCTGCCGCTCTATCGCTACTTGGGTGGCCCGCTGGCCAACGTGCTGCCCGTGCCAATGATGAACGTGATCAATGGCGGTGCCCACGCCGATAACAACGTGGACTTCCAAGAGTTCATGATCATGCCGGTCGGTGCGCCAACGTTCAAAGAAGCGCTACGCTGGGGCGCGGAAGTTTTCCATGCTCTCGCCAAAGTTCTGAAGGACAAAGGCTTAGCGACGGGGGTTGGTGATGAGGGCGGTTTTGCGCCGAACCTCGGCTCCAACAAAGAAGCTTTGGAACTACTGCTGACCGCGATCGAAGCTGCAGGCTACAAGCCCGGCGAGCAGGTTGCCTTGGCGATGGACGTCGCTTCCAGCGAGTTCTATAAAAACGGCCTCTACACCTGCGACGGCGTCAGCCACGAGCCTGCTGGCATGATCGGCATCCTGGCCGATCTGGTCAGCCAATATCCGATCGTCTCGATTGAAGATGGCCTGCAAGAAGATGACTGGAGCAACTGGAAAACCCTGACCCAGCAGCTCGGCAGTGGCATCCAATTGGTTGGCGATGACCTGTTTGTGACCAACCCCGATCGCCTGCAGTCGGGTATTGATCAAGGCATTGGTAACTCTGTGCTGATCAAGCTCAACCAAATTGGTACCCTGACCGAAACGCTGCGCACGATCGACCTTGCAACCCGTAACGGCTACAGCTCGGTGATCAGCCACCGCTCTGGCGAAACCGAAGACACCACAATCGCGGATCTGGCGGTGGCAACTCGTGCAGGGCAGATCAAGACTGGTTCGCTCAGCCGTAGCGAACGGATCGCCAAGTACAACCGCTTGCTGCGCATCGAAGCGGCACTAGGTGAAAACGCAGTCTACGCAGGCGCGATCGGGCTAGGACCGAAAGGCCGCTAGGTGCTGCTTCTTGCGGTGACGGATGGCAACTGGAGCGATCTCTTGGGGGTCGCTCCGCTATTCATCCTGCTGTTGATTTCCTGCTACGGCATTTGGCGCTGCGATCGCAAGTAAGTCACTGCCCTGCCTTGACGTAGCTCTGATAGCATTTTTTGCGCTTTGTCGAGTGTGCTGAGGCACAATTTCGGAACATCCCTGCTGGCGATCGCTAGGATCAACAGGTTGCCGTCACCGAGCTGTGGATGTCCGTTTCGTATTCTTCGCGCCAGCGCCTCGCCATCTTGGGGCAGTACATCCGTCCTTACTGGCGGCCTGCTCTGCTGGGGGTGGTGGCGTTGTTGGCCGTCAATGGCGTGGGTGTCGTCCTGCCCTTGCTCATTCGGACTTGCGTGGATGACGTGCAAGACGGCCTCGGTTTTGGCGATGTCATCAAGTACAGCAGCCTCATCTTGGGCTTAGCGTCGGTGATGTGGCTGATCCGCATGGCCTCGCGGATCTTGCTGTTTGGTGTGGGGCGTAAGGTTGAGTTCGATCTGAAGCAGCGCTTATTTGAGCATTTGCTGCGTTTAGAACCCACTTATTTTGCCAACATGCCGCTGGGGGATTTGATCAACCGTGCCACCAGCGATGTCGAAAGTATTCGCCGCTTGGTGGGCTTTGCAGTCCTCAGCCTCGTCAACACAATTTTTGCCTATGCACTGACGCTGCCTTTGATGTTGGCGATCGATCCAGTGCTGAGTTTGGCTGCTTTAGCGGTTTATCCCATCCTGTTGTTATTAGTTCAGCTTTTTAGCCAGCGACTGAGACAAGAACAGCAAGATGTTCAGGAGGAGTTGTCAGAAATCAGCCAGCTCATCCAAGAGGATATGAGCGGTATCTCGCTGATCAAGATCTATGCGCAGGAAGCAAATGAGAGAGCTGCTTTTGGACGGCGTAATCAAAAACTGCTTAAGTCCAACCTAAAGCTCACCAAAACCCGGAACTTACTCTTCCCTCTTTTAGAAGGATTAGCGAGTTTTAGTCTCCTGATTTTGCTCTGGCTAGGTGGCCAAGCGATTGAAGGTAATCGCATTACTGTGGGTGATTTGATCGCCTTAATTCTCTATGTCGAGCGTCTTGTTTTCCCGACAGCATTGCTTGGCTTTACGATTACCGCTTTCCAACGTGGTGAAGTTAGCGTCGATCGCATTGAAGAAATTCTCCAGCATCCGCCCCAAATTCAGGATGATCCCCAAGCGATCGTGGTGCCGCCATCCGAATTAACTGGGGCTATTAAAGTGGATGGCCTGACGATTCACTATCCAGGACAGCCACGACCTGCACTCTCCGATATTCGCTTTAGTGTTCAGTCTGGCGAAACGATCGCGATTGTAGGGCCAATTGGTGCAGGAAAATCAACGTTAGCCAATGCGTTGCCCCGTCTATTGGATGTTCCAAATGGCAGCATCTTCTTGGATGGCATGGACGTTACGCAACTGTCATTGAACAGTTTGCGACGGGCGATCGCCTATGTCCCCCAGGATAGTTTTCTGTTTAGCCTGCCGATTCGAGACAACATTCGTTATGGCAATCCCGAGGCTGGCGAAGCGGAAATTATTACAGCAGCTGAGCAAGCGCAAATCGATCGCGAAATTCTCAATTTCCCGCGTCGTTATGACACCTTGGTTGGCGAACGCGGTATCACGCTGTCGGGCGGCCAACGCCAACGAACCGCTCTAGCCCGAGCCTTGTTATTGCAAGCGCCGGTGCTGATTTTGGATGACGCCTTGGCGAGTGTGGACAACCAAACGGCAACACAAATCCTGCAAGCCTTAAATAGCGATCGCGATCGCCAGCGCACCGTGATCTTTATCTCACACCAATTAGCAGCGGCAGCAACGGCTGATCGCATTTTGGTCCTCGATCGCGGTCACTTAGTGCAGAGTGGATCGCACCGCGAACTGTTAGCAACTGACGGGCTCTATCGCAGTCTCTGGGAACGTCAGCAATTAGAGGAACTCTGTGCGTAAACTAATCCTCTTTGTGCTGAGATTGGGGGATTACTGATAGTTACGTTGACTCGGTAATAACGTCTTGAACTCCAAGCAATCTTGATGGAGTTTGGGCTCTCCTCCGGTGTATTCCCAAGCGGCAACATAGCTGAACTGATCGTCCCGCCGCTGCGCTTCACCTTCTGCGGTTTGATATTCCTCCCGGAAGTGCGCCCCGCAGGATTCTTCGCGGTGCAGGGCATCGACAATCATCAGCTCACCCAGTTCAAGGAAGTCAGCCAGCCGCAGCGCTTTCTCCAACTCGGGATTCAAACCGGTAGCTGAGCCGGGGACTCGGACCTGATCGCGGAATGTCTGCTGGAGTTGTTGAACCTGCTGCCGTGCTTTGAGTAAGCGATCGCGATCGCGGCTAATGCCGCAGGCGTCCAGCAAAATCTCGCCCAGTTCACGATGCAGGCTATCAACACTGCGATCGCCCTGCACGGCGAGCAATTGGTCAATGCGGGCTTGGGCCTCAGCCAGTGCAGCTTGGCAGGCAGGATGATCAGTGGTGACTGGCGTTAGCGACTGACTGGCTAACCAACCAGTGACGGTGGCGGGGGCGATGAAGTAGCCATCCGCAAGGCCTTGCATCAAGGCACTGGCACCCAAGCGGTTGGCTCCGTGATCTGAGAAATTGGCTTCGCCCAACACGAATAGACCTGGCAGATTACTCATCAGGTTGTAATCCACCCAAAGCCCGCCCATCGTGTAGTGCGGAGCAGGGTAGATCCGCATCGGCGTTTCGTAGGGATCCTCGCCACTGATGCGGGCATACATGTCGAAGAGGTTGCCGTATTTGCGCTGAATTTCGGCCTTGCCATCGCGTGCGATCGCCTCGGCAAAATCTAGATAGACGGCACGTCCCGCCGGTTCGACGCCATAGCCTTGATCGCAAATTCGCTTAGCCTGACGTGAGGCAATATCCCGTGGCACCATGTTGCCGTAGCGGGGATAGCGCTTTTCCAAAAAGTAGTCGCGATCGCCTTCAGGGATTTGATCTGGCGATCGGCGATCGCCCGGTTGTGCAGGCACCCAAACGCGGCCATCATTGCGCAGGCTCTCGCTCATCAAGGTCAGTTTTGACTGATGGGCCGCACCACTGGGAATACAGGTCGGGTGAATTTGGGTGAAGCAAGGGTTGGCAAAGAACGCCCCTCGACGGTGAGCCCGCCAAGTCGCCGAAGCATTGGACTTGACTGCGTTGGTTGAGAGGAAATAGACGTTGCTATAGCCACCAGTACAGAGCAGAACGGCTGCGCCCGCCTCGACAGACAGATCTCCTGTCTGCAGGTTGCGGATCACCAGCCCCCGCGCTTGTCCATCAATCGTGATCAGATCCAGGACGTCAGCGTGGGTGTGCAATTCCACCGTCCCAGCTGCGACCTGACGCATCAAGGCGCCATAAGCCCCATAGAGCAACTGCTGGCCGGTTTGGCCACGAGCATAGAAAGTTCGAGAAACTAAAACGCCGCCAAAGGTGCGATTGGCTAAGGTGCCGCCGTATTCGCGAGCAAAAGGCACACCTTGCGCGACACATTGGTCGATGATGGCGCTGCTCAGTTCAGCAAGACGATAGACGTTAGCTTCCCGCGATCGAAAGTCACCGCCTTTAAGCATGTCGGCAAACAGCCGGAAATCGCTGTCACCGTCGTTCTGGTAGTTTTTGGCAGCATTAATGCCCCCTTGGGCCGCCACGCTGTGGGCCCGACGCGGACTGTCGTGATAGGTGAAGACCTTGACTCGGTAGCCCTGTTCTGCCAACGATGCGGCAGCAGAGGCTCCGGCCAGTCCCGTACCGACCACCAAAACCTCAAACTGTCGCTTGCGCAGCGGACTGATCAGCGGCAGCGTTTCGCGGTAGCGCTGCCAAGCCCCAGCTAGGGGGCCACTGGGCAGTCGAGCATCCAGAATCACAGCACTACACTCGGGGCAATCACACTGTTTCTGATTCTGGACTAGCAGGTGAGAATCCAGTCATTGTTCAGCGATCGCAGCCCAATAACTGGCACTAGGAGCAGTCCCACCGCGATCGCTTGGCTCAACTAAGCGGCTTGCAGCTCATCCAGCTTGGCAAGGACTTCCTTACTGTGGATTACGGGCCGCACGGCGGTGAAGCTCGCACGCAGCACCCCTTCGGGATCGATGATGTAGGTGTGGCGCAGGCTGAAAGGGGCTAGCCACGAACCGTAGCGCTTGCTGACTTCGCCTTTGACATCAGCGAGCAGAGGGTAGGACAGCCCTTCGTTCTCCCGGAAACGACTATGGCTGCTGACATCATCGGCACTGACTCCGACCACTTGGGCATTGCGTTCGGCGTAGGCCGTCTGATCTTGTTGAAAACGCTGGGCTTCCAGGGTACAGCCGGGCGTTCCATCCTTGGGATAGAAGTAGAGCACCAGCCACTGACCCCGAAAATCTGCCAGGGAAAGGCGATCGCGCCCGTCATCCGTCGGCAAGGAAAAGTCTGGAGCTGGTTCACCCAGTGGGGGCTGAGGGCCACCAAGTGCTTGAGCCGATCGCGGGGCTAAAACAAGGGCTGGTAAAGCTAAGAGCGAACTGACGAGTAATTGGCGACGACTAACCGGCATCTCTCTTCCACTATCTGCGCGATCGCTCTCAGTCTAACGAGGACAAGGGCTGGCCTAGACTGAATGAAATCAACAGTGTGCGTTCGAACGTCCTCATGCCCGAAATTCAGCTACAAGTACCTGATATGGCCTGTGGTGCCTGCGCTGCAGCGATTGAAACAGCGGTTCAGACCGTCGACCCGCAGGCTCAGGTGCAAACCGACCCCAGTTCTAAACGCGTCACGGTGACGACCACTTGTCCCGCTGCCAAGATTCAGTCCGCGATCGCGGCTGCTGGCTACCATCCCGAGCTTGCGTAAAGAAATCAGCCAGATGTTAAAAGCCTGTGGGGAGTTTCTCAGTAGTCGAAAAAATCTCTGTAACAATGCAGTTAAACGACTAAAAGCCTGTTAAACCACAGGTTTTGCCTATGCTGGCACCCTCTTCAAATTGTTTTTTCGCCAGCCAGCGGCTGACTCCTGAAGGTTTTGCTCAACTACAAGCGATCCTGCAGGATTTTGTGGCAACCCTGCCCCAAGGGTTTTATTGGGATAGTCGATTGCTCCATGCCCAGCAGAGGGCACAAGTGGGTGATTGTGCGATCGCGATTGCAGCTGGCTTTCAGTTGTTGTTGTTAGGACGCACGTCTGCTGAGTATAACCAAGCACAATCTCTCAGCGATCCCCATCACGTGAGTGTGCAATTTGGAGCTGATAGCATTCACCACTACTGTCAGTCGGTGGGCTTGCCTGTCGACTATCAGCCTGTTCTCGATCAACTCAGTGATCTGAGCTTAGATCCAGCACTAGTCAGTCAATTTAGTAATCTTTTGATTACTGCGATCGCAGCAGATCACATGCTGCCTGCTCCGCAATATCCGGCTGTTTCAGTCTGTCAACCGCTGGAACAAGCCTTGCATTGGCAAGAAGAACAGGATCGCCTGATCAGCCAAGTTTCAGCGCAAATTCGTCTCAGTCTCGATCTTTCAGAGATTCTAACGACAACAATTCGTGAAATTCGGCAATTGCTCAATGCCGATCGCACGATTATTTATCAATTTAAGCCAGAGTGCCTCGATGATGGCTTAGACCAGACGTGGCCTCTCTATATTCCCTGCCAGTCTTACATTACCTATGAGGATCGCCGTAATGATGCCTTGCTCTCAGTACTTGATCCGGCTGTTCAACCAGGATTGCTCATTACAACGGAAGAGTGGCAACGGTTCCAACGGGGCGAGACAGTTCTAATCGATACGGTTAGTTTCTATCAGGAAAGACTGCCTGAACAGTATGCCTTCTACGAACGGGTTCAGGTGCGATCGGTCTGTAAGATTCCGATTCTCGTTCAGGGACGAATTTGGGGACTGTTAGTCGCCCACCAATGCCACCAGGATCACCGCTGGCAACCCCGAGAACGGGACATTCTTCAGCATCTTGCTGAACATCTTTCGATCGCGATTTATCAGGCACAACTTTATAGCCAGTTGCAAGATCAAACTCAAACGCTAGAAAACCGCGTCCTTGAAAGAACGCAAGAATTGATTGACGCGTTGGCCCTAGCCCAAGCAGCAAATGCAGCAAAAGGTGAATTCTTGGCAACCATGAGCCATGAATTACGAACACCGTTGACTTGCGTGATCGGGATGTCGAGTACTCTCCTGCGGTGGGCTTTTGGTCCCCTAACGGAACGGCAACGAGAATATATCAAAGCGATTCATGATAGTGGTGAACATCTACTGGAGTTAATCAATGACATCCTCGATCTCTCTCAGATTGAGGCTGGCAAAGCTGCTTTGCAAGTTCGTCCTTTTTCCCTCTCTCGTCTTGCCACGCAGACGCTCAATACACTCCAAGAAAAAGCGAGACTTGGAGATATTCACCTCCTACTCGATCTACAGCTGAATAATCGCATTGATGTCTTTCGTGCCGATCCCAAACGTCTGCGGCAAATTCTGATCAATCTCCTCAGTAATGCCGTCAAATTTACCGAGCCCCAAGGGATGGTGTCTCTTCGGGTGTGGCGTGAAGGCGATCGCGCAGTTTTCCAAGTCAGCGACACAGGCATTGGTATCCCCGAAAGTGAGCAATCCCATCTCTTTCAAAAGTTTCAGCAGCTGGACACCTCTATTCGTCGCCAATACGGGGGGACGGGACTGGGCCTCGCTCTAACCAAGCAGCTTGTGGAACTGCACGGCGGCCACATTCAAGTGGAGTCGAGTGTGGGGCAAGGCAGTACTTTCACAGTTTGGATCCCTGAACAAAGTGTGCCTGCACTGATAGAAGCAGAGCCCTCACTGAGCCATTTGCCCCCTGGTCATGTGCTGCTCCTCGAGAATGATGAAGAGGCCGCAACGGTTGTCTGCGAAATGTTGACAGCAGCTGGCCTCAAAGTCATCTGGCTGGTGGATGGCAGCACGGCGCTCGATCAACTTGACCTGCTGCAGCCCATCGTCATTCTGATGGCTTGGCCTGCGCCTGACGAAACTTGCGTGCTGCTCCTCCAGTATTTGCGCGAACATCAAGCCGATCCTCATCCGCCACTTGTGTTGTTCTTGGGAGAGACACCGGTTGAGCCAGCGCTCACGGAACAGGTTGCAGCGGTCTTGCCCAAGCCACTAGATCCGCAACTGCTCTTGACAACGCTGCAAAGCCTTTGTGCAACTAGCCTCAAAGAGGGCGATCGCTAGATCACTGCTGAGAGGTTGCAACAGTCCCTAACAGATCACTCGGGGGATGGGGCCAATGCGAGATAATACGAGAGCTGTCAGCATCGCTCGCTGGCGACGCGCGGCTTGTTTGCGAGGAGATTGCTTTGGTCACGTCCTCTCCCTTTAAAACCATCAAATCAGACGAAATTTTTGCAGCGGCTCAAAAACTGATGCCGGGTGGCGTCAGTTCGCCGGTGCGTGCTTTTAAGTCCGTTGGCGGTCAGCCCATCGTCTTCGATCGCGTTAAAGATGCCTACGCCTGGGATGTGGACGGTAATCGCTACATCGACTACGTCGGCACCTGGGGCCCTGCCATTTGTGGGCACGCACATCCAGAAGTCATCGAAGCTCTGAAGGCAGCGATGGACAAGGGCACGAGCTTTGGTGCGCCCTGCGTTCTGGAGAATGTCCTCGCTGAGATGGTGATCGATGCGGTTCCTAGCATCGAGATGGTGCGCTTCGTCAACTCCGGCACCGAAGCCTGTATGGCGGTGCTGCGCTTGATGCGGGCCTATACGGGGCGCGACAAGATCATCAAGTTTGAGGGCTGCTACCACGGCCACGCCGATATGTTCTTGGTCAAGGCCGGATCTGGGGTTGCTACCCTTGGCCTGCCGGACTCGCCGGGTGTGCCCAAGAGCACGACAGCAAATACACTGACCGCGCCCTACAACGATTTGGAAGCCGTCAAAGCGCTGTTCGCCGAGAATCCAGGTGAAATTGCTGGGGTCATCCTCGAGCCGATCGTCGGTAACTCGGGCTTCATCGTGCCGGATGCTGGCTTCTTGGAAGGACTGCGGGAAATCACGCTGGAGCATGATGCCCTGCTGGTCTTTGACGAAGTGATGACCGGCTTCCGGATTGCCTACGGTGGTGTGCAGGAAAAATTTGGGGTCACGCCCGACCTGACGACCTTGGGCAAAATTATCGGCGGCGGCTTGCCGGTAGGAGCCTACGGTGGCAAGCGCGAGATTATGCAGCTGGTTGCACCGGCTGGCCCGATGTACCAAGCGGGCACCTTGTCGGGGAATCCCTTGGCGATGACTGCAGGGATTAAAACCTTGGAACTGCTGCGTCAGCCCGGCACCTACGAATATCTTGACCAGATCACTAAGCGCCTGAGTGATGGCTTACTGGCGATCGCCCAAGAAACGGGTCATGCCGCTTGCGGTGGTCATGTGAGTGGCATGTTTGGCTTCTTCTTCACCGAAGGGCCTGTCCACAACTACGAAGATGCCAAAAAGTCGGACTTGCAAAAGTTCAGTCGCTTCCATCGCGGCATGCTGGAGCAAGGCATTTACCTTGCGCCCTCGCAGTTTGAGGCGGGCTTCACCTCCTTGGCACACACCGAAGAGGACATTGATGCAACGCTGGCAGCCGCTCGTTCGGTTATGAGTGCGCTGTAACCCGCAATGACAGCATCAATACTGTTGCTGTCAGAAGGATTGCTCTTGGCTCAAGCTGCTGGGAGCAATCCTTTGGTTTCTCAGCGCGGCGAAGCGTCAATTTACATCGGATTGATTCTGCTCGGGATCCTTTTGAGCCTGCTGATCGGTCTTGTCTCGCGGCAGTTTATGAGAGCACTCTACTTTTCAGGTGCGCTGGCTTTGATTCTGATTGCGATCGTGATTTTGTTGTGAGTTAGCCTGTCGGTTCGCTGACTTTCCCAAACTGGACTCATGACTGGCTGAGGGCAATCTAAGCGATCGCCTGTCGCATAATCTTGAAGAAATTGAATAGAACGTTCTCTAGTCTGAGCCCTGTTCTACAGGGCTATTGATACGGATGACAGGCCTCGACGCTCGCCGGATCAGCTGACTACAGTAAAAACAGATTCTCCGAATTCTGTCTTGCTGCTATGGCGCTGCGCTTTCTCTGGAACTCCAGCTTGCTGATTGCCTGTTGTGCGATCGCCGGCCCCGTTGCGGCGATTCCGATTCCGCCACCAGCCACGATGGCGGTGCCAGCCCTTCCAGTCGAAGCAACGATCGCGCCACCCCCTGCCCCGGCACCTACCACCAAGTTGGTCTTGAGCTTGCGGCAGCGGCGAGTGACGGTCTACCGCGACAACCAAGCGATCGCCAGCTATCCCGTTGGGATTGGTAAACCCGGTTGGGAAACACCCCGCGGTACCTTTCGAATCACCAGTAAAATCGTCAATCCCACTTGGCAGCACCCTTGGAATGGCAAACTGGTGCCGCCTGGTCCCAATAATCCTCTGGGCGATCGCTGGATTGGTTTTTGGAGCGATGGTAAAAACTCGATTGGCTTCCATGGGACGACTGCTGAATCCTTAATTGGACAAGCGGTTTCCCATGGCTGCGTGCGGATGAAGAACCGTGATATTCGCGCTCTATTTGAGTTAGTTGAAGAAGGAACGCTGGTCAGCGTTCAACCTTGATTAGCCATAAGCTACGACCATCGGTCCAAGAAGTATCTTCAGCCTCAACTAAAAAGCTGCCCAAGAATCTCTTAGGCAGCGTTTAAAGTCATTTAGAAAATGAAGCGTAAATCCTAGCGGATGTACTCTTTCAAGATGCTGTTGCGGTTGGGATGACGCAGTTTCCGTAGCGCTTTGGCTTCGATTTGGCGGATGCGTTCGCGGGTGACATTAAACAACTGGCCAATTTCTTCCAGCGTTTTCATGCGGCCGTCATCCAAGCCGTAGCGCAGACGCAGCACATCACGCTCGCGGGGGCTGAGGGTGCTGAGCACGCCTTCCAGATCTTCGCGCAGCAGATTTTTGGCGACTTCATCTTCTGGCGTTTCACCATCGGCTTCGATGAAGTCACCCAAGCGGGAATCTTCTTCTTTACCGATCGGAGTTTCCAGTGAAATCGGCAGTTGGGCTGACTTAGCGATAAACCGCAGTTTCTCGATCGTCATCTCCATGCGAGTCGCGATCTCTTCCTCAGTCGGCTTGCGACCCATTTCCTGAGAAAGCAGCTTGGTGGTTTTCTTGATGCGAGAAATGGTTTCGTAAAGGTGAACCGGTAGGCGGATCGTGCGGCTTTGATCGGCGATCGCCCGCGTGATGGCTTGGCGGATCCACCAGGTGGCGTAAGTCGAGAACTTGTAGCCTTTTTCGTGGTCAAACTTTTCAGCGGCCCGAATCAGACCCAAGCTGCCTTCTTGAATCAGGTCTTGGAAGGACAAACCCCGGTTCATGTATTTTTTGGCGATCGAAACCACCAACCGCAGGTTCGACTGCACCATCTTGTCTTTGGCGCGGCGACCCCGGAACAATCGGCGGCGGAATTCATCGAGCGGAGAATCCACAGCCGCCGCCCATTCAGCATCGCTGGGCAGGCGATCGAGCTGCTCGAGCAACTCATCCCGAACGCGTTCCAGTGCTAGTAGGTCAGCAATTTGACGCGCGAGTTCAATCTCTTCGTCAGCCCGCAGAAGACGGATGCGACCAATCTCTTGCAGATATAGCCGAATTGAATCTTCTGTGTAAGTTTTACGGACTTTGGCTTTGGCTTTGGCCGCCGCATCCTCGTCTTCGCCAACCGATTCCTCATCATCGATCGCATCGACATCCGCCGTTGGTGCGATCGCAGCCTCAGGCTCAACGACGGCAGTCGCTGCTTTTTTGCGACTACTCCGTTTCGGCTTGGCTTCCGCCGGTTTGAGCGCGGGATCGAGTAATTCGGTGGCCTGAGTCATGCCGGCTTCCTCTTGCTCCTTATCGATTGAAATCAGCAGCGTCATCGCGCCTAGAAAACTGGGGTCTTTGCTTCCTCACACCAAAAATCGCCTTCGGATGCATAGAGCAAAATTCCAAAGGCAGAGTAGACTGTGGGAGCTTTCAAAGATTCCTCGGGCGAGGACCAAACAACGACGAGCTGCCGGTCTTGCCTCGAAGCCCTTCGATTGTAGCTTGCCCTGTTGAAATTGCACGTTTGCTATCTAAGCGGTCAGAATGCCGGCAAAATTACCGATTGCCGATCCCTCCAAACGACAAATTCGCCAGTCTGGCAAGACCTTGGCACCCAAGCCTTCGTAGAAAGCGATCGCCCGCTGATTCCAGTCGAGAACTGCCCATTCAACGCGTCCACACTGTTGCTCTACGGCGATCGTCGCTAATTGTCGGAGCAGCGCTGTGGCAATGCCTTGGCGACGGTAGGCTGGCCGTACAAAGAGGTCTTCTAAATAGAGGCTGGGTTGCTTCCGGAAGCTGGAGTAGGTCAGGAAGTAGAGAACATAACCGGCGATCGCGCCCTCCCATTCAGCGATTTGTACGTAGGCATAAGGTTGACGACCAAAGAGATGCTCTGCCAGCAGATCGGGATCTTCAACAACTTGGTGCTCCAGTTCTTCAAAAATGGCTAACTCTCGAATCAGCTTCAGAATCTCGGGGAGATCGGTCGGCTGGGCTGCACGGATTTGGAGCAAGGACACCATAATTCAGAAACGCTCAGTGACTGTTGTTTGAATCTCGGATCTTAGCCATGTCCAGCCTGGAGGGATGGCGCGCCGGCGACATGATGCATCCTGCACTACCTCAGGTTTGGGCTGAAGTCTTGGTCGACTGTCCTGGAGTTGAAGCGCCCTACACCTATGCCGTTAATTCTCAGATGGCGATCGCCCTGGGAGACGTGGTGCTCGTGCCCTTTGGAGATCGCTTGGTTGGTGGGCTAGTGGTCCGTGTCTTGGCAGAATGTCCCGACGACCTCGACCCAGCCCGAATTCGGTCGATCCATGAAGTTGTTGCCCAGAGTTTTTTTCAAGCGCACTACTGGGATCTACTGGAACGCACGGCCAACTACTACCATGTGCCTCTAACACAGGTACTACGAGCTGCTCTTCCTCCAGGGCTTCTACGCCGATCGCAGCGGCGAATTCGTGCCCTGCGCGGTGCTCAACCCATCCTGCGATCGCAGGCCGCTCAAAGGATTTGGCCTCTGCTTCAGAAAAATCTTGAGACGGGGTATAGCTGGCGCTATCTCTGTCAGCAGCATCCTCAGGCTCCTCAAGGATTGCGCGAACTCCTGCAGGCTGGCTGTGTCGAGAGCTACATCTGCCTAGGGAAAAGCGCTCAAGCAAAACAACAACTCGCGATCACCTTAGTACAGCGATTGCCAGGACTGACTCAACGCCAAGCGGCGATCGTCGCTCAGCTGCAACAGTCAGGTGGTGAAGCGTGGCTTCAGACGTTTCAGCAGCAAACTGGGGCCAGTCGTGGACTCCTCGATCGCTTGACGGAACTTGGTTGTGTGGCGATCGCCCCCAAAGAACGACTACGGAGTGGCATCCAGACCACGGATGTGGAAGCTGATCAGCCGCGTGTGTTGACACCGGCTCAAGCGGCAGCCCTTGCCCAAATCCAGAAAGCAGATGCTGGTGAGACTCTGCTCCTCCATGGCGTCACCGGCTCTGGCAAAACTGAGGTCTACCTACAGGCGATCGCACCTTTTTTAGATCAGCAGCGATCGGTGCTGGTTCTTGTGCCCGAAATTGGCCTGACGCCGCAATTGACTGAACGCTTCCAACAGCGATTTGGCCGCGATCGCCTCTGTCTTTATCACAGTGGCCTTTCGGATGGTGAACGCTACGATGCTTGGCGACAGATGTTGCTCGGTGGAGCGCGGGTCGTGATTGGTACGCGGTCGGCGGTGTTTGCGCCGTTGCCCAATCTGGGGCTGATCATTCTGGATGAAGAACACGACAGCAGCTTTAAACAAGAGCAAACCGCCCCTTGCTACCACGCCCGGCAGGTGGCGCAATGGCGATCGCAACTGGAAGGCTGTCCACTCCTGCTCGGTTCTGCAACTCCCGCTTTGGAAACCTGGGCGACGACTCAGGGAACAGAATCGCAGACGCACTATTTGCAATTGCCCGATCGGGTTGAGGCGCGATCGCTGCCACCAATTGAGATTGTCGATCTGCGGCAAGAACTGGCGAACGGCAATCGCTCAATTTTCAGCACAAAGCTGCAGCAAGCGCTGATCGATCTGCAGCAACGAGGTGAACAAGGCATCCTCTTTATCCATCGGCGTGGCCACAGCACCTTTGTTTCCTGTCGAGCTTGTGGCACCGCGATCGGCTGCCCCCACTGCGATGTCTCACTTTCCTATCACCTGGATCAAATTCTCGATCAATCCTTGCTGCGCTGCCATTACTGCAACTACACCCAAGCCCAACCGCAGCGTTGTCCGGTTTGCGATTCGCCCTATCTCAAAAACTTTGGTAGTGGTAGCCAGCGTGTTGAGGCTGAAGTGAAGCGTCTCTTCCCTGAACTGACAGTATTCCGATACGACAGCGATACAACGCGCCAAAAGGGTGGCCACCAAAAGGTGCTAGATCAATTTCGATCGCAGCCCGCCAGTTTATTAGTGGGCACGCAAATGTTGACGAAAGGCATTGATCTGCCCCAGGTGACGGTTGTCGGTGTGGTGGCAGCGGATGGGTTGCTGCATATGCCTGACTTTCGTGCCAGCGAGCGATCGCTGCAAACCCTGATCCAAGTGGCGGGTCGAGCGGGTCGTGGCGATCGCCCCGGACGGGTGATTGTCCAAACCTACAGCCCCGATCATCCGGTCTTACAGCATTTGGCTGACCATAATTACAGCCAGTTCTTGAGTGAGGAACTGCAAGAGCGGCAAGCCCACGGCTATCCGCCTGCCCAGCGACTACTACTACTTAGTTGCAGCGGATTAGACGAGGATGCTGTCATCCAAGCAGCGGAAGCGATCGCGGATCATCTGCGTGAGCAGGCACTGGAATCAGTCGAAATTCTGGGTCCTGCGCCCGCCAATATTGCCCGCATTGCCCGTCGCCATCGCTGGCAAATTCTGCTGAAATCACCGCCCGATCGCGACTGGAATTGGCTGAAACCTGACCAACTGCGATCGTTCTGTCGCAAGGGCGTCAGCCTGCTGATCGATGTCGATCCAATTAGCTTTTAGTGATAGTCGCAGCCCGAGCCGTAAACCCACGCTTCGCGGCGGCGACGCTGCTGAAATTCCGCAGGAGTGATGTCAGTGAGCCAGTCTGTTGGTTCACCCGCGATTGCCAGCGATCGATAGAGCCCTAACTGCAAAAATTCTGGCAGCCACTGCAGCAAGGGCTTGAGTCCCAACTGTGGCAACAGCTTCGCCACTAAAACCGGATGGAGTAGTGTCGTCATCAGCAAGGTTTTGGCCAAGGGCTGAAACTGCACCACATCCTGCAGAAACGGCTTGAGCGTCTTCGGCCCTAACCCATCCATCACCGCAAAAATGCGCCCCAGTAGCTCATTGATACTGTCGGGTGGCAGTTTGCGATCGAGCGGAACTGTCATGCTCTGCTGAAACAACCAAGTCACCGTCAGGCTCGGCTGATGCGGCTGCAACAAGGCAAGATCACTAGCCTGCAAACAGTCGGCCAGCAAGGCTTCGTGGATGCCCCGACACAAGCGCGGCAAATGCCGGAGCAGTGCCCCAAAGCCGCCAAAACTCAGCGGCGACTGAGCACCGCTACTATCGCCGATCGCTAAAATTCGATTCCACTGGCTCTGCAAAGGACTTTGGCGATAGCTGGGCAAAATGCCCCAAAGCAGGCGCTGCCATTGCAGTTGAGCTAAATCGATGCCCTGATAGTCGGGTAACGCTTCGAAGTAATCACAGAACAGCTTTTGCAGACTAGGGCGTGCTGCCTGCGCATCTATATATGTGAAGAGGTAAGCAGTGCGACCATCTACTGCTGGAAACGCTTCCCAAAAAGCTTGTCGCTGCTGCTGAATCGGCGATCGCGACACAAACAAGTCCCCGTGGTCGCTGGATGGGAAGCCTTGCGCGCAGCCCCCGACAACAAGGCAAATGGCATCCGGCTTTGCGCCTTGCCGAGCTTGACGGGCGATCGGCGAAAAATGACCGAGGGCATCGAGCAATAGTCGTCCTGACCAGCGCTGCCGCCCGGAATAGACAGCCACGCCATCGGGGTGAACCGTAACGCGATCGATCGCTGTCTGCTCCAGCACCTGCCCACCGATCGCCCGAAAGTGTTGCAGCAGCGTGGCAATCAATTGGCGCGGCGAAATGCCGACATTCAAAATGCCTTCGACCCATAGCTCTGGGCCATTAGGAAAAGCAATCCGTGCCGCTGGAAATTCTGTCGCGATCGCGGCTTCTAATTCTTCTGCGCTGATCAAGCCCAGCTCAACCAGAACTGCTAGCTCTCGTCGCGAGATATTCCATTCCTGATCGCGGCCTTGAATCGCGCCTCGCTCAACCAGGCCAACCTGCCAACCCTGCTTCTGGAGCCAAAGTGCGGGTAGGAGTCCCAGCGTACCGCCGGCAATCAACACATCGACATCGCGATCGCCCAGCATTTCCGCCGATTCCGACACCCATTGCGGTTTCTCTAGTCGGCCCCAACGCAGCGACCGCCAGAACGCATCAGTTTGACGCAAATTCTGGCGAACTTGAGGCGGAAGTTGATTCAGGGCTGAACGAAGCGCAGCTGCACTCACGGCCGCTTCAGATTATCGAGACCGGCCGTCACCTTCGCAGATTGAATACGATCGCCCTGTTTGATGCGATCGACCACGCTCATATCGCTGCGAACATAGCCAAAGACGGCGTAGTTGCCATCCAAAAAGCCCAAGTCCGACAGTGCAATGTAGAACTGGCTAGAAGCAGAGTCAGGGAACGAAGAACGTGCCATTGCGACTGCCCCGCGTTGGTGCCGCAATTTTGGCGGCTGACTCACACCAGCTTGCTCTAAGGGGCGGCTGTAGACCGGCTGACTGGCTCCCTCTGGCGTAATTTCCAAGGGCAGATAGCGTAGCTGCTTCGTGTTGGGATCTTGGTAGGAGCCAGTGCCGAGTTGTTGAGCAGGCACTTTAGGATCCTTGCTCTGCGGATCCCCACCCTGCACCACAAAGGGCTGGGGTTCCTTCACAACCCGGTGGAAGCTGGTACCGTCGTAAACCCCTTTTGAGACCAAATCAACGAAATTGCCGGCGGTCAATGGCGCATCTGCACCCAGCACATCAATCTCAATCGGCTGATTATTGACGGTTAGGACAACGGTGGCGCTGCCCTCAAGCCGAGGAATATCAGGGTACAGTCGGGCGACATCGCTGGGGTTGGCATTTGCTGCTGATAGAGACGTGCTGGTGCTGCTACAGGCTGTCAGTCCCCAAGCGACAAGGGCAATAAGGAACCCTTGTGTTGCAATGCGGAACAGCGATCGCATCCTAGAGACCCTCCAAGGGCACGGCCAAGAAACGGGCGAGCTCAGCGCCCTGAGATTCCAGCTCTGCCAAAGGCAACGGCTGACCCACCCGAGTCAGCGGCACGTCACCTCGGCCCTTGACCTTGAGGTAAAGCGCTCGCTTGGGATTAAGGCCTTCTTTGATGTCGACTCGGACCGCTTGGATGTCGCTGAGGGGATAGGTGATCTCCACGCGGCGATTCTTGCCGGGAAAGCCCCAGCGAAAAATCGTAGCTTTTTGGCTGGCGCGATCGAAGGCGTTGTAGCCCCCGCCAACATCGAGGCTAATCACAAACCAGAGGTAGCTGGCCAACAGAATTGCTGCGATGCCGTAAAGACCCATCACCAAGCCTTGGGGCAAGAAAGCCAAACGAGTGGGCTCGGAGAAGGGCAGCAGATTGACCTGTAAGTAGCTGGACAGCCCTGCCAGCAAAAAACCGACGCCCCCGATCGATACTGCGATCGCCCAAAAGTAGTTGCTGGGGCGGCGAGAACCCAAAATGGGCTGCCGCAAGGAATCAGTCTCGACAGTCGCTGCGGGGCTCGGCATAGGGCGGTGATGTTGGGTCTACAAGTGCTGGTGACGATCTTAGGCCGAGCTGGGCTGAGAGAGGCAGTTTGTTCGGTATCGATAAGTAAATTTGCTCAAAGGCTTGCTGTCAAAGCTCTCTGAGCAATTCGTGTCGGATTGTAAAAATCCTTGGAGCCGATATCATGGTGTGGACAACTTGCTGAAACGTTCTGATTTCAGTACGGCAAGAGGTTTTAGATCCAATGACGATTGCAGTAGGGCGAGCGCCAGCGGAGCGGGGATGGTTTGACGTCCTCGACGACTGGCTGAAGCGCGACCGATTTGTATTTGTGGGTTGGTCTGGTTTGCTGCTGTTTCCCTGTGCGTACATGGCACTGGGCGGCTGGCTGACTGGGACGACCTTTGTGACGTCGTGGTACACCCACGGCATTGCGTCTTCGTACTTGGAAGGCGGCAACTTTTTGACCGTGGCGGTCAGCACGCCAGCGGATGCATTTGGTCATTCGTTGATGCTGCTGTGGGGCCCCGAGGCACAAGGGAACTTCGTGCGTTGGTGCCAACTGGGCGGTTTGTGGAACTTCGTAGCACTGCACGGCGCCTTCGGTTTGATTGGCTTCATGCTGCGTCAATTTGAGATTGCGCGCTTGGTGGGCGTCCGTCCGTACAACGCGATCGCCTTCTCGGGTCCGATCGCGGTGTTCGTGTCCGTGTTTTTGATGTACCCATTGGGGCAATCGAGCTGGTTCTTCGCACCGAGCTTCGGCGTGGCAGCGATTTTCCGGTTCTTGTTGTTCCTGCAAGGGTTCCACAACTGGACCTTGAACCCATTCCACATGATGGGCGTGGCGGGCATTTTGGGTGGAGCACTGCTGTGTGCCATTCACGGTGCGACGGTGGAAAACACTTTGTTCGAAGACTCCGAGCAATCGAACACCTTCCGAGCGTTTGAGCCGACGCAGGCTGAAGAGACGTACTCGATGGTGACGGCGAACCGTTTTTGGAGCCAGATTTTCGGGATTGCGTTTTCGAACAAGCGCTGGCTGCACTTCTTCATGTTGTTCGTGCCAGTGACGGGCTTGTGGATGAGCTCGATTGGGATTGTTGGTTTGGCATTGAACCTGCGGGCATATGATTTTGTGTCGCAGGAGCTGCGTGCAGCCGAGGATCCGGAGTTTGAGACGTTCTACACGAAGAACATCTTGTTGAACGAAGGGATTCGGGCCTGGATGGCACCGCAAGACCAACCGCACGAAAAATTCGTCTTCCCCGAAGAGGTTCTGCCCCGTGGTAACGCTCTCTAGTCCTTCCGCGATCGCTGGCGGCCGGGATATTGACTCCACCGGTTACGCCTGGTGGTCCGGCAACGCTCGTTTGATCAACCTGTCCGGTAAGCTACTGGGTGCTCACGTCGCCCATGCTGGCTTGATCGTGTTCTGGGCCGGTGCGATGACGCTGTTTGAAGTCGCGCACTTCGTCCCTGAAAAACCGATGTATGAGCAAGGCATCATCCTGCTCTCGCACTTGGCAACTCTCGGCTGGGGCGTTGGCCCGGGCGGTGAAGTTGTCGATACCTTCCCCTACTTTGTGGTTGGGGTGCTCCACCTGATTTCTTCGGCGGTTCTGGGCTTGGGTGGTGTCTACCACGCCCTGCGCGGCCCTGAGTCGCTGGAAGAGTACAGCACCTTCTTCAGCCAAGACTGGAAAGACAAGAATCAGATGACCAACATCATTGGTTATCACCTGATTCTGTTGGGTCTGGGTGCCTTCCTCTTGGTCTTCAAGGCCATGTTCTTTGGTGGCATCTACGACACCTGGGCACCGGGCGGTGGTGATGTCCGCGTCATCTCCAACCCCACGCTCAACCCTGCCGTCATCTTTGGCTATCTGCTGAAATCGCCCTTTGGTGGCGACGGCTGGATCGTCAGCGTTGACAACTTGGAAGACGTGATCGGCGGCCACATCTGGATCGGCCTGATCTGCATCTCCGGCGGCATCTGGCACATCCTGACCAAACCCTTTGGCTGGGTGCGTCGTGCCTTCATCTGGAACGGTGAAGCTTACCTGTCCTACAGCTTGGGTGCTCTGTCGTTGATGGGCTTCATTGCCTCGACGATGGTTTGGTACAACAACACCGTTTACCCTTCGGAATTCTTCGGCCCGACCGCTGCTGAAGCGTCTCAGTCGCAAGCGTTTACCTTCTTGGTGCGTGACCAACGTCTGGGTGCCAACATCGGTTCGGCTCAAGGCCCGACCGGTCTGGGTAAATACCTGATGCGCTCGCCGACCGGTGAGATCATCTTTGGTGGTGAGACCATGCGTTTCTGGGACTTCCGTGGTCCTTGGCTGGAGCCCCTGCGTGGCCCCAACGGTCTTGACCTCGACAAGTTGACCAACGACATCCAACCTTGGCAAGCTCGCCGTGCAGCTGAGTACATGACTCACGCACCGCTGGGCTCGCTGAACTCGGTGGGTGGTGTGGCAACGGAAATCAACTCGGTGAACTTCGTGTCTCCCCGTGCTTGGTTGGCTACCAGCCACTTCGTTCTGGCCTTCTTCTTCCTAGTTGGTCACCTTTGGCATGCAGGCCGTGCGCGTGCTGCTGCGGCTGGCTTCGAGAAAGGTATCGATCGCGCCACCGAGCCTGTTTTGGCGATGAAAGATCTCGACTAATTCCTAACTTGGGAATTCAGGTCTGATCTGTAAAAAGCCCTTGCTTCGGCAGGGGTTTTTTCATGTTTTGAATGGTGGAGATGGGATGAGTCTTTCGTCCTGACCGATGCCAAGCTGCAGCCTGGAATTGGCTGAGGAAGAGGTTGACGTCGAGCCAAACTGCTGGCTTAAGCTTTTGGGGACAGTATTTGAGCCCTCGCTAAATCCGCAGTCGATCGCAGTCTGTGGCCGCGATCGGGCTTGAATCAAAGTTTTACTGTGCAAGATCGACCCATCAAAAAAGCGGCTACGAGAGCCGCTGCTGGGAAGGAGAGAAGAAGAAAGAAGTCAGTTGGCCATCAATCGCAGGGACGCTTTAAACTTTGAGGGTGCGAATCTGGCAGTTTTGAGGCGAAACTTGCTGCTTGATTAGGTTGGCTAATTCTTGGAGTTGACTGATCGCCTCAGCACCTTCTAGCTTCATTAGCTCGCGATCGTCGCGCATTTCTGTCCAAGTGATGCCGTAGTCGGAGACCAGAAAACGAATCAAGTGGTCATTTCCCAAGCTGACCATGAAAGAGGCGCTATTCATCTGCCCACCACAGGTGTAGCAGGAGGCAAGATAGCCCTGATTCTCGAGTGCCGTTGCCAGAGCTTGTAGGCTCATGACAAGGTCTTTGACAAAGTATCGATGTTGTTCTGCAAGCCGTATGAACACGATCGTTCTCCTGGGCTATTCATAATTTTACACTTTCTTAAGATTGATAGTGACCCTCTCAAGTTGGACTTGGTTTAGCGCGATCCCCATGTCTTGTCAACACTGCTAGCGGTCGCTGGCAGTTTGCTCAGTATTCCCGCGATCGCGGCTGAGCATTCAGGCTCCTGCTAATCTGCCAGTTGCCACCAGCCCAAAGCTGGCCCAATCAAACGCACGGTGAGCCAGATCACAACAAGGGCGCCAATGCCGATCCAAGCTCCTTTTGTGGTGAGCGCAATAAACTGCTCGGACTGCTGTTTGGTAATGGGCAAGCCAGGAATCAGCGGTTGGTTGGCCTTGGTGTTGGCATCGCTATTTTGACGGCGCTTAGCTTCTCCCACGATTGTTCTCTAGCTGCAAAACGTCTTGCTGCCGATCATCGCATGCTCAGGTTTTCCCTTCATTCCGCAATCAGGGCAAGCGAACCTTCATGGTTTGAATGGGTAAGCAACCGCCAATCAGAACTCTCGGTTGGCCGACAAGCTAATTGTTGGACTCTTCCTGAGCGGCCCAAGCATTAGCTGGATCCTCGAGGCTGAGTTGTGGCAGTCGTTCACTGGGCGCGATCGCCTCTAGAAATGCTTGGCCATAGCTGCGGCGTTGGAGGCGACCGTCGTAGACAGCAAGTAGCCCACCGGTTTTGCGCAGCGGTGCGATCGCTTGTTGCAGTCTGGCAAGGGCGTCGGGGAGCAGAAAGTCTCGAAACCAATCCCAGCGTTGCTGTTGATAAAACTCGATCCGAGCGGCGGTCAGAGGCTGTTCGGCGCTGGCAAAGGGGAGCGAGGCGATCGCGATCGCGGCAGGCGTGGGGTGATGGGGCTGCTGTTCCAGCCATGTCGCCATGCTGCAGAGCCGGATGGCGTTGTCTGGGTGCTGGGCGCTTGCACCCACTTGGACCCGACTGCCCCATTCTGCTGCTAAAGCACTAGCCACCTGCTGGAGCAGAGGCTGATCGTCAACGATGAGCACAATTGAACGATTGCTCAGCCAGAGCAGCAGCGATCGCAGCTCATGGAGGAGGGCTCTCTGAAAATGAGGGGTGTTGGGCAGGACAGCTTGGCGGGGTAGGAACAGTCGCAGCCCTGGGGCATGGCGATCGCCTGCAAATTGAGCAGTGGTTGGGGTCGGTAGACCCAGCCGATTACTCCAAACGGGAGCAGCACTGTTGGAATCGAGGGCTTCGCCTGCCAAGAGAAGTGGGCGATCGCGCCAGAGTGGGGCGGCCAGCTCTGCCACCGCTAGCGGCTGTCGACGAAGCTGAAACTGCCCTGTTTCGCGAACGAGGTGTGCAACTTCGACGGCTGGCGTTGGGACCTGCAGCCAGCGCTGCCAAGCTATGGGTAGATTGGTCTGTGATCGCAACCATGTCACCAGCGGCAATAAATCTTCAGCCTCCAGCCGATAGTGCTGCGTGGGATTGACGGGGCGTTGAAATAACTGAAAGGTCAACCGCGCTTGCCAGTCCTGCAGCTGGGCCTGAGCAGCGGGGTAGCAGCAGCGCAAAACATTCCAGTCATGAGGGGTAATTACTGCACTTGCAGCGTTGATGAGTTGTGCTTCCAAGTCCTCGGCAGCAACGATGGCGAGCGGCCAGTGGGGATAGTGGGTCTGGACGGTTTGCCAATGCTCAACGTCGGTCAGCCAAATTCCTTGAAAGTCTTGGCTGGGTAACTGATCGGCAGTCAGCAACGGTTTTTGGAGGTCGAAGTGATGCTGCAGCAGTGGCAACTCGCGATGGAGCAAGCGATCGCCCAGGAGGGAATCGGCGAGGATCACTACGGGGCCTTGCCAGAGCAGGAGCGGCAAGAGTAGACCGCGCAGATAGAGGCGATCGCCCCCGCTGGCTGGGAGTTGTAGCAAGGTGGGTTGCTGCAGGCGCAGCGAACGAGCAGCGAGGCGTGCCACGCTGAGATGATGCGGCCAGGCATTCTCGGGGGTTTGCTCCCGCAGCCAGCGGCGCAGCAGTTGGTGAACTTCGACCTCAAACATTGGCTCATCCTAGCGGCCTTACGGTCGGTAGGATCAACAGCAGTGGCAAGAGACGTTATGCGCATCGGCATTGTTGGACTGGGCTTGATTGGCGGCTCACTGGGCTTTGATTGGCGCGATCGCGGCCACACTGTGTTGGGCTATAGTCGCCGTCCTGAAACCTGTGAGCGGGCGATCGCCCGAGGCGTGGTGGATACCGCCAGTTCTGATCCGACCGTCTTGCAGGATGCGGAGGTCATTGTCCTGGCCACGCCGCTAGGCGCGCTGGAAACGACTGTGCAGGAATTGCGCAGCTACTGGCAGCCTGATGCGATCGTCACCGATGTTGGCTCGGTCAAGCAGCCGATTGTCAGTGCCCTGGAGCCACTGTGGCCCCGCTTTGTTGGGGGACATCCGATGGCGGGCACCTCTGAAAACGGAATTGAAGCAGCCCTGCGAGGACTCTTCCACGATCGCCCCTACGTGTTGACGCCCACAGATCAAACCGATCCTGAAGCGATCGCAGTGGTTGAGCTGTTGGCGCAGGAGCTTGGGTCTGTGGTGCTGCGCTGCGATCCGGTCAGCCACGATCGCGCAGTCGCTGCCATTTCCCATTTGCCAGTCTTTGTCAGTGCCAGTCTGATTCAGACCTGTCTGCAGGAGCCAGATCCAGATGTACAAACCTTGGCAGCGACCTTGGCCAGCTCTGGCTTCCGCGATACCAGTCGCGTTGGTGGTGGCAATCCCGAGCTAGGCGCAATGATGGCGCGCTTTAATCGAGTGGCATTGCTGGAGCAGATCGATCGCTATCAGACTCAGCTAGAACGGTTGAAAACGGCGATCGCTGCTGCCGATGACGCTGCGATCGCGGCTATCCTGCAGCAAAATCAGGAAGTGCGGCCGCGCTATCTTTAGGCCGATTGAGGCTGAATTCAAGCTTTCCATGTCGAGTCAACCGACTGCCTCTCTCGAATCTTTGCAACAGGCTGAACGGCGCTGGCAGCGACGGCTCAGTTTGGGGTTACTGGCGTTGGCTGCCGGTTCCCTCGCTCTCCTGTTGGTGCAACCGCGCAATGAACCCTGCGGCCGTTTCTGGGTCTGGTGGCTGGCACCCGTGGCGGAACGGCTCTACTGTGCGGGTCAACAGGCCCAACAAGGGCAACTGGCCAGTTTACAGCAAGCACTGTTTCTTGCTCAGACTATTCCGGCTTCGGACCCCCTCTACGACACGGCTCAGCGTTATATCGAGCAGTGGACTTGGCAGGCGATCGATCTGGCCAAAGTGCGTTTGGATGATGGCGATCTGGCCGGCGCGATCGCCATCCTGCAACAACTGCCAAAAGTGCCCTGTCGCGAACGTGATTGCGCCCAAACAGCTGTTAAGGAGCGGCTCGAACAGTGGCCTCGCCTCTGGGAAGAGGCTGAGCAGTTGGTGGCGGAAGCAGAAGCTGAACTGATGCAACTGCAGTGGGATCGGGCGGCAGCCCTTGCTTCTGGCTTATTAGCCAATGAAAGCTCCTACTGGAATACGCGACGCTATGAAGCGCTGAATCAACGCATTGTTGCTGTGCGATCGCCCCAAGGGCCTTTTCCCAAGGTGGCGCAGCAACTGGCCAAAGACGATTTGGACAGCCTGATTGTGGCAGTGCAACTGCTCCAATCCGTACCCCGCTCCAGCCCCGTGCGGGATGTGGCGGATGCCAACCTCAAACGAACGGGCGATCGCCTTTTAGATCTGGCGAAGACGGCGCTGGAACGACGGAACTTAGCGCCGGTTGAGCAGGTGGTAGCAGCGCTCCAAACTATCCCAGCCCTGCAGGCAACGGCGCAGGACTTGCAACAACTACAAGCTTGGCAAGTGCGAACTTGGAGTGGCGAGATTCCGGAACTGGCCAAGGTTGTCGCCGCTGCCGAGACCTATCCCCGCGATCGTCCGCTGGCTCGTTTGATTCAGCAGTACAGCAGTCGCTGGCAAACTGAAATTGAGGATTTGCGCCGTCTGGCTCAGGCAGAACGACTCGCTGCCAGTGGACGTATTGAAGACTTGCGCCAAGCTCTAGGGGTGGTTCGCCTTATTGCCGAGACCAATCCTCGATCGGCTCAGGTCAAACGCCTTCAACAGAGCTGGCAGGCTCGGATTGAGCAAAGCGAAGATCAGCCCACCCTACAAGCTGCCGATCGTCTTGCGGCTGAAGGAAAACTACTGGAAGCGATCGCAACTGCCCAGCGGATTTTTCCCGGTCGTGCTCTCTACACAGCCGCGCAGGCGCGAGTGCAGGATTGGCAACTTCAGATCGATGCCCAGGGCGATCGCGAATTGCTCGCACAAGCTCAAGCCTTTGCTGCAGCTCAGGATTGGGACAGCGCCATTCGCTTGGCGCAGCAAATTCCGCCAGGGCGTCCGCTCTACGGTGTGGCTCAAGCACAAATTCGGACATGGGAGCAGGCCAGACCGCCGCTGATTCTGCCAGACGAGCCAACGGCCCCTTCACGCTGGGAAACCCCGACTGACCCAGCGATTCCTACCGGACGTTAAGGGTTTGGGTCAGACGTTGCTAAAGCTGATGTAATAGGGGCAACGGCGACTGCAACTGAGAGGCAAATATGGCGATCGCATGGGCTCGCATGCTTTTGAGCGCAGCACTTGTGGGAAGTGGTGCTTGGCTTACGAGTGCTCCTGCGATCGCTGCAGAACAGGCCACAATTGTGGAAATTTTGGATGGCAACCAAGTTTTCATCAATAATCGCCAGGTCCCTGTCAACAGCCGAGCCAGCCGCAACCAACTGGTGCGTACGGGGGATTCGCGGACACAATTGCGCTTCAGCGATCAGGCGATCGGGCGCTTGGGGCAACAATCGGTGATCAAAATTGGCTCCCGTTGTTTTCAGATCAGTCGGGGCCAAATTCTGATTTCAGGTCCCCAAGATGGCTGCACCAAGTCAGCCCGCCTGAGTGTTCGCGGCACGAACTATGTAGTTGAAGTCACGGCGGACGGTGCTACCAACATCTCAGTCTTAGAGGGACAGGTTGCAGTGACCACCTTTCAGGGGCAGGCAGGAACGGCAGGCGCGGATACCAATCCCGATCCGGCTCTGATCACAGACCCGAACCTCAAAGAACCGAGCGACCCGACCATTCAAATCCCTGGCAGTGACAGTCCATCTGGACAAATCCCAGCGCCCAACATGCCAGCCGGCGATGCCTCACTCACGACAGACCCCAGCCTGACTGAAGCTGGTGACCCCATCGAAACCTTCCCCGAAAATGAAGGTAAAACGGTGGTTCTGCAGGCAGGGCAACAGTTGCAGCTCAGTCCTGAGGGAGTTTTGCTGACAATTTTGCAGTTGACAGCAGGCGATTTTGCAGGCTTCCTGCAAGGGCAACTCTTTAGCGGTTATCAGGAACCCTTGCCGGGGTTATCGAACATCCTCAATCAGTACCAAATTCTCTTCCCAGGCGTGGGCTTGCCAGGAATTCCAGGTATCCCAGTTCCATCGGTGCCCAGTATTCCATTCTTCTTCTAAATCTTGGGTTTTTCCAATACTCAATTTTGCCTAGAGATACGCAAAGTGGATCTCGAATCCAGCTGCGCCAGATTGCATTGATCTGACAAACAAAAGTTCAATGTATATGGTGTTTAAGAGTAATTTCGGTAGTTGGCTTGCACTGTGATCTCAGTCAATAACTGAGAAATAGTCAGTGTTCAGGCCGATACGGGTGTTGAAGATCAGCCAGCGACCGCGCTTTACGAAAAACTAGGCCAAGGCACAGCAATCTGGCATTTCAATATCGCAGTTGGTAATTGAAGAACTAGGTCAGGGGGAAATATTCTGGAACCTCTAGAGTCTCTGAGATGGACATCAATAAGGACTGCTAACCCTTACTGAATGCAACCACGAGCGGAGATGATTGCTGGCAAGGCTTAAGATTGAGCGATCGCCGTTTGCGGAAACCATAGTGCAGCCCAATTCGATCGATCGTTGGTGCTGGCGCCTTCTGATTGTGGTCAGTGTGGCTCTCGGTGGGTTGGCAGCTTGGATGCCGCGCACGCTGCAGCGTACTGACCGAGCGCTGCAACAACAGCTATTGCTTTTGCAAGGTACTCGCCCTGCCCCAACTAACCTGCTGATCGTCAAAATTGACGATGCCAGTTTTGATCAGGCCGCCTTTTTCAGTGAGGATCCCCAGGCCCCTGCTTGGGCAAAAGATCTGGAGGGATTTCCTTGGCCACGGGCAATTTATGCCCAACTTATCGATCGCTTGTTTGCAGCTGGAGCCCGCGCGATCGCGATTGACCTCCTGTTTGTCACCCCCAGTGCTTTTGGGCCAGAGGACGATGCCGCGCTAGCACAGCGATTGCAACGCTATGGCGATCGCATCAGCCTGGCAACCGAGTATCGCGAGCCTGATGGCAGTGGTGGTCTTAGTCTGGGTGAACTGACGGAGACCTTGGGCTCCAACCTGCGGGTTGGCTACATCAACACCCTGCCGGCAGATGATGGCCAGATTCTCGACCATCCAGCCCGCTACCGTGAAACCGTGGTTGCACCGCTTGGGCTCCCTGTCTTGCCCAGCCTGCCCGAAACGTTGCAAAAAGAGCGATCGCCAGCTCGGGCGCTGCGCTACTACGGGCCGCAGGGACATCTCGCTCAGATCTCTGCTTGGCAAGTGTTGGATGACGCAGAGTGGCGACGAGTGCAAGGCCAAGTGCGCGATCGCCTGATTTTGATTGGTCCGACGGCTGCATCATTGCAGGATCAGCATGCAACTCCCTGGGGTATTCAGTCCGGTGTAGAAATTCTGGCCACTGCCTTAGCGAACGATCGCGATCGCTCGGGGTTACGCTTCTGGCCCCAGTCTGCCCCCATGCGGGCTTTGCTCACCAGTCTGTTTTCAGTGGCAATCGTGCTGGTTTCGCGATCGGGGCGATCGCTGCGTTGGCAGATTGCTCCGGCGATCGCTGCAGCGGGACTCTGGATGGTCGTTGCTTGGCTGAGCTTGCTAGCAGGCTGGGTCCTGCCACTACTGCTACCCCTCGTTGGCAGTCTGGCGATTGGCGTCAGTACTGGCGCAGCAGCCTACTTACGAGAGGGACTGGAACGCCGTCGGCTGCGGCAGACCTTTGAACGCTACGTGGCACCCGCTGTCGTCGCTGAAATTCTGCAAAGTCCCTTAGAAGCGCAGCAGCTGTTGCGGGGTCAGCGCCGAACCGTCACGATTCTGTTCTGTGATCTACGGGGGTTTACGGCTCTGACGCGTGATCGTGCCAGTTTGGGTGATGAGGAAACCCTGATCAGTCAGCTCAATGAATACCTGACGGCGATGGTGACCGAGATCACCCAAGTCGGTGGCACTATCGATAAATTTATTGGCGATGCAGTGATGGCGGTGTTTGGATCACCGCTCTCCCAAGGAGAAGAAGCTGATGCGGCGGCCGCGATCGCAGCGGCTCTTGGTATGCGTCAGGCACTCGAAACCCTCAATCAGCGCTGGCAAGCCGAAGGTCGCCCCGTCCTCGATAACGGCATCGGTCTCCACTGCGGGCCAGTACTCGCAGGGAACATTGGTTCGCCCCAACGGCTGGAATTCACCGTGATGGGCGATACGGTCAACTTGGCGAGTCGATTGGAGAGCATGACCAAGGAACTCAAAGCCCCGATCGTGATCAGTGAAGCACTGCAACAGGTTTTGGGCGATCGCCTGCAAACCCGATCGCTGGGGCGATCAGCAATTCGCGGCTACGGCGAGGTGGCTCTCTATGCCGTTGAAGGCTGGGCGATCGCTGTTCCAGAAAACCCAAGAGTGTCTTGACGATGGATTTGATCGATCGCTTGGAACGGTGGGCCAGCACGCCTCTCTTTCGGCTGGGCAACAGTCAACTCTCTTTAGGGTCGCTGATACTGCTGGTCTTACTGGCTGGCTTGCTGCTCTTCCTGATGCGTCAGATCAACCGCTGGCTGCGTGAGATTGTGCTGGTGCGTTTGGGGGTCGAGCGAGGCAGTCGCGAGGCGATCGCCACCATTAGTAGCTACCTATTGACAGCATTTATCCTCCTGATTGCCCTGCAAGCGATCGGTTTGGATCTCAGCTCGTTCACGGTCTTGGCTGGTGTTCTTGGCCTAGGACTGAGCTTAGGTTTGCAAAAGCTATCTGCTAGCTTTTTTAGCGGCATCACCTTGCTCCTAGAGCAACCGATTAAAGTTGGCGATCTGGTCAGCTTGGATGGAGTTCTTGGAACCGTTGAAAAAATTTCCTTCCGCTCGACTTCTGTATGCACCCTCGATCAAGTACATGTCATTGTTCCTAACGATCGCCTAGTTGATTCCAATATTATTAACTGGAGCTATCAAGGCACTGCCAGCCGTGTTCATCTGCCGATTAGTGTCGCCTATGGCACCGATCCCCTCTGGCTGATGGATGCCTTGCTCACCGTTGCCCGACAGGATAGTCGCGTTCTTTCTCAACCTGCACCCACAGTTTGGTTCCGCAGCTTTGGTGATTCTGCACTGAATTTTGAGCTGCTATTTTGGACCGATCGCCCCGAACTTATTGAGCCGATCAAAAGTGATCTCAATTTTCGAATTGCTAGTGAGTTTCAGCAGCGTAATATTCAAATTCCATTTCCGCAGATGGTTATTCACCGACCTCAAAATGCCACTGTAGCGGAGCTGCCAAGCGACTATTTACCCAGTCTGTTACGGCGCGTTGATCTCTTTCGAGACTATGACGATAGTCAAATTCGCTTACTGATTGAAAAAGGCTATCGCCGCGCCTGTCATGCAGGTGAAATTCTCTGTCGTGAGGGTGAAGCTGGAGAAGAATTTTATCTGATTCTGCATGGTCGCTTCAGTGTGCAGGTGCAGAGGCAAGAAGAAGCGATCGCAATTCTTGAGTCTGGTAACTTTTTTGGTGAATTGGCAGTGATGCTGGATATCCCGCGCACAGCGACGGTCGTGGCGATCGAGCCGAGTGTTCTGTTTGTTGTCGATCGCAATAACCTGCGCCACCTCTTAGAACGCTGCCCCAATTTAGCTGAAGCAATGGCTGAACAATTAGCCCAGCGCAAACAAGTATTAACAAGGGCTGGCCTTTTGGCGCCAACCTCCAATCAATCGCGACCCGATCAACTGCGGAGTGTGTTGCGTCGAGTCCTCCGCTTATAGGGATCATCTATTCGTGGACTGGAACTGATTTAATGTGCTGTCTACGCACTCATTGCTAGAACGATTGCCTCATGCTGTGAGCTTGCTCAGTTGCCATCCGTCACAATAAGCCAATGGGTTTAAAGAAACCAAGCAATCAGAGCGACCAAAATCAAACTTATCCAAGCTGAGATTTGCCCAATTGTGCCAATGTGGTTCAGTCGGATGCGTAGAGTGTCTTTCTCTTCTTTCTTGACTGCTTCTAGCTGATTAGAGCTCCAAAGGAACAGGATAAAAAGTCCTAGCGAAATTAGATAGCAATAAGCGTAAATCTTGTCCAGGAAAGTGAGATAGGGAATTGCAGGCAGTTCGCTCTTATAGCTCTGCTGCATCAGGACTAGTGTCAGTAATGCTGTTGAGGGAATAGCGAGACGAACTTCCTCTAAGAGGCTATCCAAACTAGGAGCGAGCAGCACGATGATCATGACAATCAGTAGCGGCAGAATCCAAGTCATAAAGGCCGACCAAGGCTCAGTAGAATAGAGGACGTTGACGCTCAACTGACTAAACGTCTCCTCTGTATTTTTGGCGGAAATTGGGTAGGTATTTGTAGACTGTTCAATCCAGCCCTTTTCGAGCTTATAGCCTGACAGCTCACTGTAATTACCAACAATTGTTGTCATGTTCGGGTCTGGCTCTAGCACTACGGCATGATTGCTAAAGGCAAAGGACTCTGGGCGCGTCTCCAGAACGGTCTGTAACTGCACGCTGCTAAAAGGCGATCGCCGCTCACCAATCTGGGCAATGTAGAAATTCCCTGAGAAACGAAAAGTTTGGTAATAGCTACCATCGGGTAGCCGCCTTGGTTCACTCGTCTCTGGCTCAATTCGAGAGTTCCAAGGCTCCACCTGATTGAAGAAATCAATCATTTTACCCGGACGGAGATTTTCCTGTTGCAGAATCTCGTTTAATTCTTCTGTCCAAGCTACCCAATACCAACCATCGGCAGAATAGGTTTGGAGTGCTAACTGCAAGTTGTAGACATTCTTAAGTTGAATTCCAACTTTTAAGGGAATGGTTTTGCTAGGAAGAATTTCTTGGCCATCCTGATTGGGTCTGGCAATTGAGAGTTCCTGGCGTAGCGTCTTCGCACCCGTGCTGATTGCCTCTGAGGGTGCTGACTGGAGCAGCGTGTGTCCCATCAGGATCAGCGAGATAACAACAAGACTCAGGACTAGCCAACGACTTGGGCGAATGCGAATAATCATCATGTCCCTAGTCATACCCCGCACCTGATAAAAACTCTCGCTTGTTTTTAATTTGAAACTGAGTCAGTATCTGGATCCTACTCAAATGTTTAGGCAGATATTTTATGAAACTTTATTCGTATCTCCTCGCTGGCGATCGCTCATGTCTAGCAGCGAAGCCAAATTTTTAATAAAACGATGTGAAACTGTCTTGGTCTTGATCGGCAAGACAGACTGGCTCTTGAGATTATTTGAATAAGTCAATCGCCGCTCAGATGACAGAGCGTTTCTAGTGTCTTGAGTCAACTAAAAAGCAATGACTCGCACTCACTCTGATACCAGAAAAGATTCATAGGATTGGCTGAGTGCTGCCACAGCCGCTTCATAGAAACGTTGACCCTGTTCAGGTGTTGCGAGAGCAGGATTAGACCCCATCCGACCATCGGGATAGCGGCGTCGGAAATCAGCTGCGGCATAGATAGCATGACTGGTGTTCACCTCAGCGGTCAGCGGCGCTTTTTTAATGGACTTGGGATGGACGAACTGCGTGAGCGCGACTTCACTGGGGGTGGCATGGGACCCTTCTTCGTCGCCATACAGCTCGCGGGCCAGATGGGTCACTGCAGGCACCATGAACCAGTTCGCGAGATGACAGCGCAGGCGATCGGGTTCTGGGCAGCGGCGATCGCTTGCCACAGCGTAAAACTCCGCAAACGCAGCACGCACCGTTGCAATATTGCCCCCATGCCCATTGATGAAATAGAAGTGGCGAAAGCCGTGCTGAGCCAGGCTACTGAGGTAGTCCACCAACACCTGAAGCAGGGTGCTGGGTCGCAAGCTAATACTGCCGGGGAAGGCGAGATGGTGCAGCGCCATACCGACATTGATTGTTGGCCCAACGATCGCTTGGCATCGATCAGCAACCCCCTGGGCGATCGCTTCCGCACAAATTGCATCAGTCCCAATGAGTCCAATGGGGCCATGTTGCTCAGTGGAGCCGATAGGGATGATGATGCCGTCACTCTGTTGCAGATAAGCTTCGACTTCAGGCCAGGTAGAACGCTGCAACAGCATGGGAACCGCTCAATCGTGGGGCTGACCTGATGATACTGAAGTCTCTTGAATAGACTGCTCAGTGCTGCTGATGATAGGGCTACGACAACATTTCAGATGAATGCCAAGCAGAGTGGTCACTTTGGAGCTGCGATCGCTAGCGTAAAGACGTTTATCCTTGACCGAACTGATGGATGAGGTCACTCAAGCTCGCTTGTTGCTGCAACTTCCTCTTGACTTTGATGAAGCGCAACTCAAGCAGCAGTATCGACAGCAGGCCAAAGCGCTCCATCCCGATCGCAACGATCATCCGGAAGCCCACACTCAGTTTCAGGAGTTGACGATCGCCTATGAAACGCTGCAGCAAGTCTTGCGCGATCGTGCTCAGGCCGCCTCTATTAAGCACTCAGACGCCGCTGATAATCCAGCAGGAACTCGCGTTACTGTCACCCGACGATCGTCCCCAACGCAATCTGCCCCCCCGCCAGAGCCCCCGCCGTTAACCCCCGAACAGCAGCTTCTCCGTCGCAATGCTGAGGTGCAACTTGAGGACTTACGGCAAAAGGGGCAATGGGTGCAGGCTTTGCTGGTCGTTGATGAACTGTTGCGGGCATTGCCTCACGATGCTCGAGCGCGACGGCTCAAGGGCTGGGTTTACTTCAACTATGCGCAGCAACTCATCGCTCAGAACAAGATCGATCGCGCTCGTCAGTACCTCAAAGGAGCCCTGAAATGGGCCAATAGTGACGCTGAATTGTGGCGACGGATCGAAACCATCTATACCCAACTCGAACGGCGGGGTCGCTGGTGAGATCATCGATCGGATCGCTCAAAAAATGAGTCTCTTTGAAGCCTTGATGTCACCTAAAGCTGGCAGCAGTCTGGCTCCAATGGGTGCTGCACTGTCCCCACCAGAAATCGGGCATCATGGGAGTAGCTGGACGCGTGTACTATGATCAGCCCAATCCCGTCAGGGAATGGTGCCCCAACAGTCCGATGGTCACGGGTCGTTCATAAGTCTGCCCTGGAGAACCACGATGCTACACCGCAAGATCTACCAACTTTGTAGCGACGGTCGGGAGGTCTGGGTGTTCCTTCGAGATCAGCAACGGTGGATTGAACGTGCTCGCATTCTCGATATCGAGGGCGACCTGGTGACACTCCGTTACGAAACAGAAGAAGAAGACGAAATTTGTTCTTGGGAAGAAATGGTTCGCCTCGAAAGTATTGGCGCGGTTACGCAGCGACTGGCTACATTCCCGCGTACAAACGTCGAGATCACTGTCTCTGAAGAATGTCCTGAAGCCGAACAACTGCCTAAAAGCAGTGGTGACTTGCCTGAAAACTAGTCGCTCTGGCTAGTGAGCGGTGCCATTGCCGTGGTAATCATCAGAATCGTAGAAGCCGTTGCGCGTCCCAAAGTAGAGCGTTGCAAGGGTGAAGAGAATGGTGAGCAGGAGTAAGACAAGCTTGAAGTCCATAGTGCACGGCGCTCGCAACCCGATACCCCTCAGCTTGCCGTGCCGACTGGGTCTTGGCGAGGCTCCTGTCGGCTTTCTTAATGATTGGCGGCGGCTGTGACTGTTGGTGGCATGTTGGAGCAGCCTTGGCAGCCCTTGTTGACCCAGCCTGCCACCGATGCCGCGATCGCACTCTTAGGCTGCTGGCTAGTTCGGCGCTTTGCCGATGGTCGCGTCATTCGCGGTCGCATTGTTGAGACTGAAGCGTATGCGCCTGGCGATCCGGCCTGTCATGGCTATCGTCGTCAGACCGATCGCAATCGATCAATGTTTGGCCCGCCGGGACAGGTCTATGTCTACCAAATCTATGGGCGCTATCACTGCATCAATCTCGCGACAGAAGCGGGAGGTCTGGCTAGTGCAGTGCTGATTCGGGCGCTGGAATTTCCTGACATTGAGGCGATCGCGGCATCTGGACCCGGACGACTCTGCCGTTTTTTGGAAATCGATCGCCAACTAGATGGGGCTTACTTGGGTCCGACCAGTCCCTTAGATGTGGAAGTCGTGGATCAGCCCTTGGGACGAATCATTCAAACCACGCGGATTGGCCTGACCCAAGGGACTGATTTACCGTGGCGCTGGTATTTGGCTGAGAGTCCTGCTGTTTCACGCCGCGATCGTCGTGCCGAAGCATTGCAACGAGGAGTTTGAGAGTGAGCGAGTGGCAACGCCGACATATTCTGTCGCTGGCAGACTTTAGCCCTGCTGAATACGAAACTGTCTTGCGCACTGCTTCAGGTTTTGCTGAGGTGCTGCAACGTCGCAACAAAAAGGTGCCGACCCTACAGGGCCAAGTCGTGACGACCCTCTTTTTTGAGCCGTCAACGCGGACGCGTAGTAGCTTTGAGCTGGCTGCGAAACGCCTTTCGGCTGACACGATTAACTTTGCCGCCAGCAGTTCTTCACTGAGCAAAGGCGAGACGATTCTCGATACGGCGCGCACCTATCTGGCGATGGGTAGCGACATCATGGTCGTGCGCCATGCCCAAGCAGGTGTCCCGCAGGCGATCGCCCGTGAAATGGAACGGTTGGGAACGCAAGTGCGAGTCCTTAATGCGGGCGATGGTCAGCACGAGCATCCCTCACAGGCACTGCTGGATCTGTTCACGATCTGCAGCGTGATTCAGCCGGAACAACCAAGTCTCAGCGCGATCGCTGGTAAAAAAGTTGCGATCGTCGGCGATATTCTCCACTCGCGGGTGGCGCGATCGAACATCTGGAGCTTGACAGCCGCTGGAGCCGAAGTTCATTTAGCAGCACCACCAACCTTACTGCCGCCGGAATTTGCCCAGTTCGCTGACACCCCAATTCCTGGGAGCAATGCTCAGCGGCAGCTGCATGTCCATTGGGAACTAGAACCGGCACTGGAAAACGCTGATTTTGTGATGACTTTGCGCTTGCAACAGGAGCGGATGAGTCAGTCGTTGTTGCCTAGTTTGCGGGAATACCACCGCGAATTTGGCTTAACCCGCGATCGCTTGCGGGCTTGCCAGCCAACCGTGAAGCTTCTTCATCCGGGGCCAGTCAATCGAGGTGTGGAACTCAGCTCTGACTTGATGGAAGATGAGTCGATTAGCTTGATTCAGCCGCAAGTGACCAACGGTGTCGCGGTGCGCATGGCGCTCCTGTATCTGATTGGGGCGGCTGTGCCGGCAGCAGTTCCGGCCTAAGTCAGGAAACTCGACAGTGCTCCGGTCTTGGCTGTATCCCGATCGCTAGAGAACGGCTCTCGACATAGGAGCGTCCTTGGAGAGTTCCAGAAGGCAGCGATCGCGAAAAATCAGCAATTTATGAGGAGCGATCGCTAGGTTTCCCCTCAGTTATGACGTAAGCTGAAAGAAAGTTAACAAAAATTAAGACAACTTCACCAGCCAGAACCGCTTCTGACTGGCCAAGGCTCGTCGTCCACCGTGTTGCCGAGGTTTCCCGTGGCCAAACCTGAGACTCCTACCTCCGATTTAGTCCGCACCTACCTGCGCGAAATTGGTCGGGTGCCCCTGCTGACCCATGAAGAAGAGGTTGTCCTTGGAAAGCGGGTCCAGCAGTGGATGAAGCTCCAAGAACTGCGACAGACGTTGCAGTCGGAAGAGGGCGATCGCGACCCTAGTGAAACTGAGTGGGCTGCCGCTGCTGGTATCTCCGTCGAAGAGTTGCGTCAGCAGCAAAACTTGGGCGAGCAGGCCAAGCGCAAGATGATTGAGGCTAATCTGCGCCTGGTCGTTTCGGTTGCCAAAAAATATCTCAAGCGCAACATGGACCTCTTGGATCTGATCCAAGAAGGCACGATCGGCATGCAGCGCGGCGTCGAGAAGTTTGATCCGACCAAAGGCTATCGTTTTAGCACCTATGCCTATTGGTGGATTCGCCAAGCCATTACGCGGGCGATCGCGGAAAAAGCGCGCACAATTCGCCTGCCAATTCACATCACCGAGAAGCTCAACAAAATCAAGAAAATGCAGCGCCAGCTGTCGCAACAACTGGGCCGGACTGCAACCTTGCCGGAGCTAGCCGCAGCGCTGGATTTAACCCCAGCACAAGTTCGGGACTACCTCGAAAAAGCACGGCATCCGCTGTCCTTGGATCTGCGTGTTGGCGATAACCAAGATACAGAGCTGGGTGATTTGCTGGAAACGGATTGCACGACGCCGGAAGAATTTACGCTACAGGCGTCAATGCGTCGGGATATCGATCGCCTCTTGGATCAACTCACCGATCAGCAACGGCAAGTCATCGCACTGCGCTATGGCCTCGAAGATGGTCAGGTGATGACGCTGGCTTCGATTGGCGATCGCCTGCAAATCAGCCGCGAACGCGTGCGTCAGTTGGAGCGCGAGGCGCTACACACCTTGCGTCAAGCGCGATCGCAAGTGCAGGAATATCTGGCTAGCTAATGTTTCCGACGGCAGCGATTCCGGATTTGCGGCGATCGCTGCTGGCTTGGTATGAGCAGCAGGGGCGCGATCTGCCGTGGCGTCGGACTCGCGACCCCTACGCCATCTGGATTTCGGAGGTGATGCTGCAGCAGACCCAAGTCCAGACGGTGATTCCCTACTACCAGCGCTGGCTAGAACGCTTCCCGACTGTGGAAGCACTGGCGATCGCCGATCTCAATGCTGTTCTCAAAGCTTGGGAAGGGCTGGGTTACTACAGTCGCGCCCGCAATTTGCACCGTGCTGCCCAGCAAATTGTGACGGAGCATCAGGGATATTTCCCCGAGGATGCAACTGCCGTCGAAGCTTTACCTGGCATTGGTCGCACGACTGCGGGCGGCATTCTCAGTGCGGCTTTCAATCAGCCCCAAGCGATTTTGGATGGCAACGTGAAACGGGTGCTGGCTCGTTTAGGGGCGTTGCCGCTGCCACCGGCTCGGGCGATCGCGCAGCTCTGGCAATGGTCGGAAGCCCTAATCGATCCCAAGCATCCCCGCGACTTTAATCAGGCGATTATGGACTTGGGCGCGACGGTCTGTACCCCGCGCAAACCTAGCTGCGATCGCTGTCCGTGGTCGTTTGCCTGCGCCGCCTACAATACCGAAATGACTGAACAACTCCCCCTACGCGAAGCTAGCTCGCCGATTCCCCACAAACAAATTGGTGTCGCTGTCATTTGGAACGATCGCGGCCAAATTCTGATTGATCAACGTAAACCGGAAGGCTTGCTGGGCGGGCTATGGGAATTCCCGGGCGGCAAAATTGAAGCGGGCGAAAGTATCGAAGACTGTATTCGCCGCGAAATTCAAGAGGAACTGGGCATCGCGATCGCAGTCGGAGAACATTTAATTTCGGTTGACCATACCTACACGCATTTTCGTGTGACGCTGCACGTTCACCACTGTCAGCATTTAGAGGGTGAGCCGCAGGCGATCGAGTGCGCTGAAGTTCGCTGGGTAGAGCCCTCAGAATTAGACGATTTTGCCTTCCCCAAAGCAAATCAGCAAATTATTGCAGCGATCCAAAACAAATGAAATTGCTATTTAGGTCTTGACTAAGAGGCAACTCAGATATGAATAAATCCATCAGATCGTTCTAATAACGACAATAGGGATTTCTTGCAGCAACGCAGTACTGGTAAACACTTTGTCGCATCTGCTCTACGCTTTGGGCGCTGATTGGGTTTCCAAAACAATTGCCTTTTGCAATCAAGCTATTAGTTTTTGGCATGGGATAAGCAGCATCCATAGTGCCGTTATTACCATGCAACAGGCCAACACCTCGGAATACCATTATAAAAAGCGGGTCACCATCTATACAGCGGATCTCAACACCCCTGTCTAAGTCATAGACAATTGATGCCTTCACTGCTGTGGACAATACTGCTTCCAACCCAGCTAAAAACAATATTGATGCAACAATTAGTTTCATGTAGGTAAAATTAATTCAACTATAGTTTTTATGACTTGTTTTTTTAGGACTTTTGGTGTTTCTTTCAAAAGTTTTCCATTCCGGCGAGCTTCTGCAACAGTTTGTTAATGCTGCCCTGCCTGCCTTCGGCTCAAGCTGGGATGATGAGAGGCGGAGCCTGCCCCGTGCTAGCCACAACCAGCGAGCTCATTACTGATCGAAATTCGTGTCACGTCTATGACCGTTGCAACTCCGAACCTTACGACCGTTCCGGTGCCCCCTAGCGATTCCCGCGAGCGGGTCAAGCAGTTCATGCAGACGCTGCAGGATGAAATCTGCGTGGGTCTGGAAGCACTGGATGGTGGCAGTCAGTTTCGTGAAGATAGCTGGGAGCGTCCTGAAGGTGGCGGTGGGCGATCGCGCGTGATCCGCGAAGGCAATGTCTTCGAACAAGGCGGCGTCAACTTTTCAGAGGTTTGGGGCGAAAAACTGCCGCCTTCAATCTTGGCGCAGTATCCCGAAGCCGCCGGTCATGGCTACTTTGCGACGGGCACCTCAATGGTGCTGCACCCGCGTAATCCCTACATCCCGACGGTGCACCTCAACTATCGCTACTTTGAGGCAGGTCCCGTTTGGTGGTTTGGCGGCGGCGCTGACCTAACGCCCTACTACCCCTTTGCCGAAGACGCTAAGCACTTCCACAGCAGCTTCAAGGCCACCTGCGATCGCCACAACCCGCATTTCTACGACGTCTTCAAGCTCTGGTGTGACGAATACTTCTTCCTCAAACACCGGGGTGAAACGCGCGGCATTGGCGGCATCTTCTTCGACTACCAAGACGGACGTGGCGATCTTTATAACAAAGGGCCTGCCCCTTCTGGCCCCGCTGGGCAAAAAGCAGCGGAAGTTGGCATCGTTCCCGATCTCGACTGGGAAAAACTGTTTGCCTTTGCCCAAGATTGCGGCCGTACTTTCCTACCGGCTTACGGCCCGATCGTGGAACGCCGCAAAGACACCCCCTGGGGCGATCGCGAGCGTCAATTCCAGCTCTACCGTCGGGGGCGCTACGTCGAATTCAACTTGGTCTACGATCGCGGCACTATTTTTGGGCTGCAAACCAATGGCCGCACCGAGTCGATTTTGATGTCCTTGCCACCGCTGGTGCGCTGGGAGTACATGTATCAACCCGAGGCGGGCAGCCGTGAGCAAGAGCTCTATGATGTCTTCCTCAAGCCCCAAGATTGGGTTAACTGGCCGACGACCTAAGGCTCGATCGATCGCAAGGGCAGTGATTGCGTCAGGGTAATCAACTCATCGCGGTGGGCCGTCACGGTAAAGTCCGAACGGTCTGCCGCGGTGAATTGTAATGTCACCTGTTCCGAGCGCTGCGCTTTCTGCCAGTAGAGCCGGCCTGCAAAAGGGGCCAGAACGGCAGGAATCAAACCCAGTTGAGGACTGCTCTCCGTGGCGATCGCAATCACCAGCCCCAAACAACCCAAGCCTGTTGCTGCCAAAGTCACAACAAAGATGGCAAGAAACAGACTCGGCGCAACGATGCCTTCAAAAACAACCCGCTGCTGAGTCGGATCATTCTCAATCACGCGATAGGCTCGATTGCGGAAGTAATCTTGCAGCTGCGTAATGAGCGTCGGACGATCGAGATCGCTCTCAAATTCTTGGGTGGTCGTGCGGTCTTTGAACGACCCTCGGATGAAGAAAACAAGCCCAATCACGAGCAACAGCGTGATGAAAAAGACCGAGGCTAGCGTGACGCGATCGGACATGGCAGTTCAAAGACACAACAGCAGCACTGCTCTCTACTCTACTGAGCTGGGCGATCGGGCTGGCTTGCCTCCAGTTGAGAATGGGGCGCCGATCGATGCGTGATCTGCTGTTTCTCAGTAATGGTCATGGCGAAGACCTCAATGCCAGCTTGATCGTCAAGGCACTGCAGGCAGCCAATCCTCAGTTGGCGATCGCGGCGCAACCGATCGTGGGCGCAGGCAACGCCTATCGCAGGCTCGGGATTTCGATCATTGGCCCTACAGATCAGATGCCTTCGGGCGGCCTGCTCTACATGAATCCGTGGGTATTGGTGCGCGATCTGTCTAAAGGACTCGTGCTGCTGAGTTTGCGGCAGATTGCAGCCATTTGGCGACAGCGGCGGCAGTTCAAGCTCGTAGTTGCCGTTGGCGATATTGTCCCGATCGCCCTCGCAGGACTGACCGGACGGCCCTTTGTTGCTTTTCTGGTTTCGACATCAAGCTACTACGAAGGCCGACTTCGGTTGCCGTGGCTGACCCAGCTACTCTTGCGATCGCGCCGCTGTCAGCAAATTTTCTGTCGTGATGCCTTTACGGCAACCGATCTCCAGAGCCGAGGCTTTTCCAAGGCCATTTTCTGCGGCTACCCGATCATGGATACGCTGCAGCCCTGTGGTGTTGACCTTAAACTCCCGACTGACCGTCCTCTGATTGCATTACTGGCTGGCAGCCGTTTACCGGAAGCGATCGCCAATCTCAAGCTGCAACTCCAGCTCTGTCAGCGACTGGCACGGCTGGGCAACTTTACTTTTGCGGCAGCGATCGTGCCTGCGATGGCTGCAACCCAACTGCAGGCGATCGCCACAGATTTAGGTTGGCAATTTGATGGCCGCGATCGCCTCTCACTCTCAGTAGGCGATCACGGCGTCGAAGTCCTCTGCCGCAGCGATGCCTTTGCCGAAATTTTGCAGGCGAGTCAGCTCGTTGTCGGGATGGCTGGCACAGCGGTCGAGCAAGCAGTTGGCTTGGGGAAACCGGTCGTCCAAATCATTGGTGAGGGGCCACAGTTCACCTACCGCTTTGCTGAGGCGCAAATGCGGCTACTCGGCACCGAGTCGGTGCAAACAGTAGGCACCACAACCGCTCAACCTGCTGATCTGGAGCAAGCAGCTCAGGTCATTGTGCAGACGCTGCAAGATCCAACCCATCGCGATCGCTGTCAACGCAACGGCCAAGAGCGTGTGGGGTCGGCAGGTGGCTCAGCCGCGATCGCTCATCAAATTCTCAGCGTGCTTCAGCAGGAATAAGGCGGCGATCGTTGGCTGCTGCGGAAGTGAGATACCTCTCCCAAAGCTGCGCGAGTTCTCGGGGGCGATCGTCACCAACCTGGGCCAGTTGATACATACGGCGGGGTCGTCCGCGTCCCTCTACTTTCTGCCAGTAGCCCGAAATGATCTGCTCATCTTCGAGAAATTTGAGAGCGGTGTACAGCACGGTATCGGACAGCCGATAGTTGGGCCACTGAGTTTCGAGATGCTGAATCAGCTCCGTCCCGTAGGAATCTTCGTGCCGTAGCACCGCCAAGACATAACAAACCGCCAGTTCTTTGCTGAGATAGTGCGGCGGCGGATCTTGGAAGAAGCGATAGATATCTTCGAAGTTCATGCTGAAATCACTCACGCGCGAAGGGACGCAAAAACTGCGGCGACAATTGCTCAAACCCCACGCGACTAGACGGTATCGCTGAAGCTTGTCGCAATCGAGCCTTGAGTTGATCCCTCACACCGTTGGCAGTTGGTCCGGACATTGCCATAGCCATCTCTGCAGAGGTCAGAGAATCTTCCGACGAACGGGGCTGCCTTTATTTATTCTCTGCGGGGATTGAGAAAAGATCCACTCTTCCCGTTAGATGGAAACAGCCTGCTCATTGTCTGGCCTACCCGACTCGCCTGCTCCAGGAAAAGTTATCTCTATGTCTAGTCCTTCTCAAGACTTCTACCTTTGTGAAGAAGACTTAACAGATGAGTTGTTGGCGCAATATCGGCAGTCCAGTGCGATTGCCATTGATACCGAGGCAATGGGGCTAAATTTCCACCGCGATCGCCTCTGCCTTGTCCAACTCTGTGATGCTACTGGAATTACTGCCTGTGTTCGCATCGCCCAAGGGCAGACTGCAGCCCCGAACCTGAAAGCTCTCTGTGAAGAGTCGCAGATCACTAAGGTCTTCCACTTTGCCCGTTTTGATATCACTGCGCTCAAACACGGCCTCGGGATTGCGGTGCAACCAATCTTTTGCACCAAGATCGCCAGCAAACTGGCGCGGACGTACAGTTCGCAGCATGGACTGAAGAGCTTGCTGCAGGAGCTGCTTGGGGTTGAACTGGATAAAACAGCGCAGAGCTCTGATTGGGGCAATGCCGCAGCGCTCTCTGCTGAGCAACTCCGCTATGCCTGCAATGACGTGCGCTATCTCTTAGCAGCTCAGAAGATTCTGACGACGATGCTGCAGCGTGAGGGCCGCTGGCAGTTAGCCCAAGATTGCTTTGCCTGTCTTCCCACCTTTGCAGCCTTAGATCTGGCTCAGTTTGGCAGCGTGTTTGAGCACTAGACGGGGCTGTGGTATCTTCAAATACGGTCTCGGGCGCTTAACTCAGCGGTAGAGTGGCTGCCTTACAAGCAGTAAGTCACTGGTTCGAATCCAGTAGTGCCCATCTAAATTTCAATTCATGCAAAAACTAGTTGCTGAAGCAGGCGCCAAAGGTGGTTGCTCTCAACTCTGCTGTGTTGCTACGCCTTTGCCAACGGTTGAACCATTGCAACTTTCAATCCTTGCCGTACTGCAAGTGCACACGAGAGGCGCTAGGGGTGCTAGTCTGATGCCTAGAGGATAAATATCGGCTGTAGTGTTTCTAATCCTGACGAGTCTTTCAAGTCTTTCGTGGGCATAGTTCTCTCCGAAATTTCACTCTCAATCTCTCTTGTTCGGAGACAACTCCATGTCTATTTACGTTGGTAACCTTTCCTATGAGGTTACGGAAGCTGATCTGACAGCTGTGTTTACAGAGTACGGATCAGTGAAACGGGTTCAACTGCCCATCGATCGTGAAACCGGCCGCATGCGTGGTTTCGGCTTTGTCGAAATGAGCGCTGATGCAGAAGAAGATGCTGCAATCGAAGCACTTGATGGTGCTGAGTGGATGGGCCGTGGCCTCCGCGTTAACAAAGCGAAGCCCCGTGAAGAGCGCAGTGGTGGCGGCTCCTTTGGCGGCGGTGGTGGTCGTCGGGGTGGCGGCGGTGGCTACCGTAGCTACTAAGCAACGAGCTTCATCATTCAGTCATTGACTGATATTTCAATCTAGTATCTCAACCGAATCGTTGAAGATACTTGTATAGAGAAAGGCTTGGGCGAATGAGTCTAAGCCTTTTTTATTGGGCCAAGTACTCCTGTATCGTGTCTACAATTATTGACTTGTCTTTATACTTTTTTGCTCTTGCAATCGTTATACCAAGAGCATGACTCTCATCTTGTTTGAGGCTTTGTGGATCTGCTGCATCACTCTTTCATTGCTACTGGCCTCACGCTCTTTGGCATTATTTTAAGTCGCTACTTCCTGGTGGCAGGGGGGCTTTATTGGCTTTTCTATCACCGCTTAGCTAAGCAGTTGACACGGTTGCGCATCCAGCGATGGCCAAGTTGGCAGCAGTCAATTCAATCAGATATTCAATTATCAATGTTGTCTGCTTTCATCTTTGCAATCGTGGCCACCTTGATGGTGGCTTCACCAGTCTTTGAATGGACCCTCCTCTATAGCGATGTGAGCCAGTATGGAATTCCTTATCTCATCTTCAGCTTTTTCCTGATGCTGATTTTGCAAGATACGGGCTTTTATTTCTGTCATCGACTTTTTCATCACCCTCGATTCTTTCGCAGATTCCATCAAGGTCATCATCGCTCTCAAAGCCCAACACCTTGGACGTCTTTTGCATTTGATCTCCCAGAGGCGATCGTACAAGCGTTGCTCATTGTGGCAATTCTATTGATTCTGCCTGTGCATGTTGGTACGTTGTTGGCGGTACTCGTGACGATGACGATTTGGTCAGTTTTTAATCACTTAGGGTTTGCACTCTTTCCGGATTCCAAAGTTTGTCGCTGGCTAGGTCAGTGGCTGATTGGGCCGCAGCATCATGTCGTGCATCATCAGCGCTATCGTCTGCACTATGGTCTGTACTTTACGCTTTGGGATCGGCTACTAGGGACGCAAGAAAAACTGAATTTTTCCAGTAATCATCAAATCGTTCAAGACTCTGTATCTGATGCTTTAGAACTGTCTAAAGAGCCTATACAAGAAGTTCTTTCTGTTCACTAATCCTTAAGCGATCTCAGTGGTTAACTGTCGTTGTTTCAGGATCAATTCTGCGATCGCAAGATCCGCTGGTGTGGTGACTTTGAGATTGATTTCTTCGCCTTCAACAATGTGAACGGGCAGGCCAAAAGCTTCGAACAGAGCCGCATCATCAGTCACCGTGATCTGTTGCTCTAACCCTTGTCGATGGCAACGTACTAAAGGCTCGACAGCAAAGCCTTGGGGTGTTTGAGCTGCCCACAACGTCGAGCGATCGGGAGTTGCGGCGATCGTGCCATCAGCAGCGACCTGTTTGATCGTGTCTTTGACGGGGACAGCGGCGACAAACGCATCACAAGTCTGCAATGCAGTGCTGCAGCGATCGAAGAGATCAGGCGTTGCCAAACAACGGGCACCGTCGTGGATCAGGACTTGCTTAGCGTCGGTTGGTAAAGCCTGCAGGCCATTGAAGACTGATTCTTGTCGTTCGCGACCGCCTTCAATCCAAACAACTGGTGTTGAAAGGTGCAGATCATTCACCAAGGCTTCAATGTCTTCGCGATCGCGGGGCTGGCCAATCAGACCAATCCAAGCGATTGACTGAGCGCGATCGGCAGCCTGCAGCGTCCAAGCCAAAACTGGCTGCCCTAGTAGCGGCAGGAGTAATTTATTGCGATCGGCGCCAAAGCGACGACCCGAACCAGCGGCAGGAATCAGCAGATGCAAGGTTATTGTTCCGTTGCAAGCCCTAGCAAGGCGGGTGCAAGCGTCCCATAGAATAGATCGGACTTCAGCTTACCCCGATTCCCATGCGCATTTTGGCCCTGGTTCCGGGCGGTATCGGTGACCAGATTCTCTTTTTCCCGACGGTCGCCGATCTTAAAAAGTACTATCCGCAGGCTCAGATCGATGTTGTTGTTGAGCCTCGCGCCGTGGGTGCTTATCGGGTCTGCGCCGAGGTAGACCAGGTCTTTCCATTTGATTTCAAAGACCGTAACAGCTTGGCCGACTGGGGCAACTTGCTCGGCTCGATTCGTGAGCGGGAGTATGAGGCAGTGCTCTCACTGGGACAGCGATCGCTGGTGGGCCTGTTCCTCTGGCTGACCGGCATCCCCAAACGGGTCGGTTACGCTGGCGGTGGCAAAATTTTCCTGACTGATGCGATTCCGCTCAACGCCAATCAGTACGCAGGGGCGCTTTACCACGATCTTCTGAAAGGTTTTGGCATCAACACCCCCTGCCCGAATCCCAAGCTGACGCTGGCGCGGCAGGATCTGGACTGGGCGATCGCAGAACAGCAACGGCTGGGTCTAGCGGGTCAAGGCTATCTCGTCCTGCACGGTGGCTCGAGCACGCTGGCCAAGCTCAAGGGCTTACAGAAGGTCTATCCCGTTGAAAAGTGGGCGATCGTGTTGCGGGCGATTCGCGAGCAGCGGCCGAATCTCCCGTTTGTGGTGGTGCAAGGGCCTGATGATGCAGAGTTTGTGGCGGAGCTGAGCAAATCCAACCTCGACTTCCTAGTGGTTCAGCCGCCAGATATCGGTAAGCTCGCCGCGATCATTGCAGGGGCTGATCTGATGCTCTGTACGGACAGCGCTCCCATGCACTTGGCCGTGGCCAGTGGGACACGGACGATCGCGCTCTTTGGCCCGTTTGAACCGGCGAAGCTGCTACCAGCGGACAATCGGTTCATCGGTATCAAGGCACAGGGTGCTGACGTGGCGACGATTCCACCTCAGGAAATTATCGATCGCCTCTTTGGTCGCTAGTGATCTTCCTCCACCGCTCGGATTGAGCGAGGCAGCATGGAGCCACAGCGATCGCGGCGCAGCCTCAACCATCGTCGTAATCTGGTCTACAGCTTCTGGGCGTTGCTCCTGCTGATTGTTGTCGGCACCTTGGGCTACCAGCTGATTGAGGGCTGGACAGGGCTAGATGCTCTGTACATGACGATCACAACGCTGGCTACGGTGGGATTTGGGGAAGTGAATCCCCTCAGTCCCAAGGGCCGGCTATTTACGATCCTGCTGATCTTGGCAGGGTTGATTTTGATTGGCTATGTGATCAAGACTGCAACCGAAGCCTTGGCCGAGGGATACTTCCAAGAAACGCTGCGCGATCGCCGACTACGACACTTACTCAATCGCTTGCACAATCACTACATCATTTGCGGCTTTGGTCGGACTGGCCAAGAAATTGCCCGTGAGTTCAACGCAGAAGCGCTGCCGTTTGTCGTTTTAGACAATGATGAGGCTGCGATTGACACAGCGATCGCGGCTGGATTTCAGGCATTTGTGGGTGATGCCACGCTCGATGAAGTGTTGATCAAAGCGGGAATTGAGCGGGCGCGCTGCTTGGTGGCGGCCATGCCGTCTGATGCGGACAACCTATACGCGATCCTGTCGGCTAAGACCCTGAATTCAGAGCTGCGAACGATCGCTAGGGCAAGTTCCGCTGAAGCTGTGCAAAAGCTGCGGCGCGGTGGGGCAGATGCAGTAGTGTCGCCTTACATCACTGGAGGTCGGCGGATGGCCGCAGCGGCTCGCCGTCCACAAGCGATCGATTTCATTGATGATCTGACTTCTGCCAGTGAGCGCTCGGTCTACATTGATGAGTTTTTGCTTGAGCAACCGCGATCGCGTTTTTTGGGGCGTACGCTACGGGATGCCGACCTGCGGGGGCGATCGGGGGCACTGATTCTGGCAATTCGGCGCACCGATGGCACCTTGATTGCGGGGCCCACTGGCGAAACCTATCTGGAGCTGGGCGATTTGTTGCTCTGCCTAGGAACTCGTCAGCAACTCCAAGCACTTGAGCAGTTATTGGCCTAGTGGGTTCCGCTGGGATCGTAAAATCAACCCTGCCAATGCCCACTGGAGCGCAACATCATGACTGCCCTACCCCTGACCGATCGCGTTGCCCTTGTGACGGGAGCCTCTCGGGGCATTGGTCGGGCGATCGCCTTGGAATTGGCAGCAGCGGGGGCGAAGGTGGCGGTTAACTACGCTAGTTCTGCGGGTGCTGCCGACGAAGTCGTGGCAGCGATCGCGGCGGCAGGGGGCGAAGCTTTTGCAGTCAAAGCCGATGTGTCGCAAGAGTCAGAAGTGGAAGCTCTCTTCGCGGCGGTGATCGAGCGTTGGGGACGGCTAGATGTGCTGGTCAACAACGCCGGGATTACCCGCGACACGTTGCTGCTGCGGATGAAACGCGACGACTGGCAATTGGTGCTGGATCTCAACCTCGGCGGGGTGTTCCTCTGCAGTCGGGCAGCCGCCAAAATCATGCTCAAACAGCGATCGGGCCGGATCGTCAACATTGCCTCTGTTGTCGGTGAAATGGGTAACCCCGGTCAGGCGAACTACAGTGCGGCGAAAGCGGGTGTGATTGGCCTCACTAAAACAGTGGCGAAAGAATTGGCGAGCCGCGGCATCACGGTTAACGCTGTCGCACCCGGTTTCATTGCCACCGATATGACGAGCGAACTAGCGGCCGAGAAACTACTGGAAGTCATTCCCTTGGGTCGCTATGGCGAAGCGACAGAAGTCGCAGGTGTGGTGCGCTTCCTCGCCGCGGATCCTGCAGCAGCCTACATCACCGGCCAAGTGATCAACATCGACGGCGGCTTGGTGATGGCCTAAATCGTGCTTCGGTAATCCCTACTTCAGCCTTGCCGGGCACCGTGCGACAGTGAAGGGCGGGCGATCGCTCGCCTTTCCTCCACCCATTCTGCTGTCCACGATTTCCTATGGCCAAGCTGATCCTGTTTAACGAAGAATCGCGCCAAGCTCTTGAACGGGGGGTGAATGCCCTGGCAGATGCCGTCAAGGTGACCCTTGGCCCCCGCGGACGGAACGTCCTGCTGGAGAAAAAATTCGGTGCACCGGAAATCATCAACGACGGCGTCAGTATTGCCAAAGAGATTGAGCTAGAAGATCCCCACGAGAATGCGGGTGCTCGTCTGGTGCAAGAAGTCGCCTCTAAAACGAAAGAGATTGCGGGCGACGGCACCACGACTGCGACGGTGCTCGCGCAAGCGATCGTGCGGGAAGGCCTGAAAAACGTGACGGCGGGAGCTAACCCGATTTCGCTGCGACGCGGCATTGAAAAAGCCGTTGCTCACTTAGTTGAAGCGATCGCTGCCAAAGCCCAGCCTGTTTCTGATGAAGCGGCCATTAAATCGGTTGCGGCAGTGTCCGCTGGCAACGACGATGAAGTCGGCCAAATGATCGCGGATGCCGTGGCGAAGGTCACGAAAGACGGCGTGATCACCGTTGAAGAATCGAAATCCCTCGCTACCGAGTTGGAAGTAGTTGAAGGGATGCAGTTCGATCGCGGTTACCTGTCGCCTTACTTCGTCACCGACCAGGACCGGCAGGTTGTGGAGTACGACAATCCGCTGATCTTGCTGACTGACAAGAAAATTTCCTCGATTCAAGACTTGGTGCCGGTGCTGGAAGATGCCGCCCGCTCCAGTCGGCCGCTGCTGATCATTGCTGAAGACATTGAAGGTGAAGCGCTAGCGACCCTCGTCGTCAACAAAGCGCGGGGCGTGTTGAACACTGTTGCAGTCAAAGCCCCAGCCTTTGGCGATCGCCGCAAAGCGATTCTGCAAGACATTGCGGTGCTGACCAGCGGTCAAGTCATTTCCGAGGAAGTCGGCCTCAGCTTGGCGGATGCCAACAGCAGTGTCCTAGGTAAAGCCCAAAAAATTACGATCAGCAAAGACACCACGATCATTGTGGCGGGTGATGAGAACAAGGCTGATGTGGCAGCTCGTATTGCTCAAATCCGTCGCAGTCTGGAAGAAACTGACTCCGACTACGATCGCGAAAAACTGCAAGAGCGGATCGCAAAACTGGCGGGCGGCGTAGCCGTGATCAAGGTCGGTGCCCCGACTGAAACCGAGCTGAAGAACCGCAAACTGCGGATCGAAGACGCCCTCAATGCCACTCGGGCTGCGATCGAAGAAGGCATCGTGCCGGGTGGTGGTACGACCCTGCTGCACCTTGCTGACGGCCTGAGCAGCCTGCGGGATTCGCTCACCGTTGCTGAGGAAAAAATCGGCGTCGATATCGTGGCACGTGCCCTCGAAGCACCCCTGCGTCAAATCGCTGATAATGCCGGTGCCGAAGGTTCAGTGGTGGTCGAGAAAGTGCGCTCTAGCGACTTCAACACCGGTTACAACGCGCTAACCGGGACTTACGAAGACTTGATTGCCAGCGGCATCATCGATCCCGCCAAAGTGGTGCGCTCGGCATTGCAAGATGCCGCATCCGTCGCCTCGTTGATCCTGACGACCGAAGTGTTGGTTGTCGATCAACCCGAACCAGAGCCAGCGATGCCTGCCGGTGGTGACATGGGCGGTATGGGTGGCATGGGCATGCCGGGGATGGGCGGTATGGGCATGATGTAGCCTGCGATCGCAAGCATGTTGAGGAGAAAATTCCTCTCCTCAACATTGCTTTAACTCAGCCCTAGAATCTTGAAGCTTTTCTGCACGGCCCCCCGTTTTAGCGAACAATCGCTACTCTGGGGGTGCCGATCCCAAATAAAGCTTGAAGGGCTGTGACCGTGATATTCGACACAGCTTTGCTGGGAAACGGCTGTCAGACTGAAGCTAGCGCGAAGGAGGTCAAAACCAGTGAACTTTGTGTTGCAAGTCCGCTGGAACGGCAAACCAGGCAGCAAGCTCTATGGACCGTTCGATACCCCTCAGGCAGCAGCGGCTTTTTCGGAGTCGGTGAGTCCTAACCCCAGCGATATTGCCTGGACCATTTTTGAGTTGAATCCCCCGATGGCTCCTGTGATCGCGGGAAATCGCCGTCGTTCTGCGAACGCTTGAGAGTTGCCCTGTGACTGATTCGGCAATGGTTGCCGCCATCTTGGCATCGGTCTTGGATGGTGAGCCTTTACAACCAGAAGCCGCAACGGTTTTGCTCCAAGTCCGCGATCGCTCACTCCGTCACCAAATTCAAGCAACGGCAAACCAACTCCGTTCTCAACAGGTGGGCGATCGCGTTAGTTATGTCATCAATCGCAATCTCAATTTCACCAATATTTGCGAACAGCACTGTAATTTTTGTGCTTTTCGTCGCGATCCTGATCAAGCAGGAGCTTTCTGGCTTGACACTTCAATTTTGATTGAGAAAGGTGCTGTTGCTGTTGCGGCGGGTGCCACGGAATTTTGTTTACAAGGCGGGCTCAATCCAGCTGCTAAACGCAATGGGCGATCGCTCGACTTTTATGTCGAGTTGATTACTAGTCTTAAACAAGCTTTTCCCTGCGTCCATCTCCATGCATTCTCTCCGCAGGAAATCCAGTTTATTTCCCGCGAAGATGGGTTGAGTTTCCGAGAGGTATTGCAGGCTCTGAAGGCAGCCGGCGTGGGTTCCTTGCCAGGGACAGCCGCAGAAGTCTTGGATGACTCGGTGCGGCGCATTCTCTGTCCTGAGAAGTTAGACAGTGCTACTTGGAAAGCGATCGTACAGACTGCGCACCAGGTAGGTTTGCCAACCACCAGCACATTGCTCAGCGGTCACATCGAAACGCCCAGTCAGCAGGCCCAGCACCTTGAACAATTGCGTCAGCTGCAACAACAGGCGATCGCCCAAGAGACCCCAGCGCGAATCACAGAATTTATTCTTTTGCCCTTTGTAGGGGCGCTGGCACCGACGCCTCTGCGGAAGCGGGTACAGCGTGATCAGCCGGATTTATCGGATGCTTTGTTAGTGATGGCCATAGCACGGCTCTACCTGGGAGCTTGGATCCCCAATCATCAACCGAGTTGGGTCAAGCTAGGGCTGACCGGAGCGACTCAAGCCCTCGACTGGGGCTGTAATGATCTCGGCGGCACACTCATGGAGGAGCACATCACGAGCATGGCAGGCGCGCAGGGTGGGACAGCCCAAACAGTAGAGCAGTTGCAGGCAGCGATCGCCTCTGTGGGGCGGCCAGCCTACCAGCGCGATACGCTCTATCGGCCGGTCGCTGTGGAGGCAGCTTATGCCGGCTAAAACGTCGCCCTCTGCGTGGAGACAATTCCGTCGTCGGTGGCGGGTCTTGCGGCGGCGATCGCCCCGAGAACGGTGGGTGATTGGGATTGCGGCAGGTCTTTTGTTGGCCGTTAGTGCCAGCTTGCTGTGGTGGCAGCGACCTTGGACCCTCAATGATGTCTCAAGCAGTTCCTTAGTTGATCTGCAGCCTCAAGATACAGCCGCTAGCTTGTTGTTTAGCGCTGATCAGAGCGATCGCCTCTTCCGATCGCTCAGCACGGAAGCGGACTGGTTAAAAGCACTGCCGCCGGATTTCCTGGAGCCGCTCATCGATCAGGCTCGCGATCGCCTTGCGATCTGGCTTCCGTCATCTCAGCCTCAAATTCTTGGCCTTGGAGCAGGGCAACTGCAACCGGCGATCGCCTTGGAGCTGACCCAGCCTGAACCTTTGCTCGATCGCCTTAAAACGTTGGAACGGCAACAGCAGTGGCGAGTGGAACAGCGTTCTGGCCAATCCTTGGTGGGTCGATTGGGCGATCGCTATTCCCTCTTACTGCTTCGAAATCGTTACCTTGTTCTGAGCGAAAGTGATGCGACGTTGCGTCGGCTGCTGGCAGCCTACCTCGGGGAACGAACCCTAACCCAATCCGCTGACTATCGTCGGCTATGTAACAGTGCGCCTGCCGCTGAACTTCGACTGTATTTTGACTGGCCAGTCTTGCAAACAGCCAGTAGCCAAGCGGGTGATGCTTGGGGACTCCCGGCAGTTGCCCAGGCAGTTTGTGCCGATTTTGCGACCCAGCCGGAAGGGATTCAAGTGCTGGGCAAAGCCCTGACCAATCCAGATGGTGAGGCACCTCCTCCTGCGCGAACCCGCCGCCCCCGACAAGAGTTGCGATCGCTGGTTCCAGCAGAAACGGTGCTTTGGTTTGAGTCCGTTGACCTAGAGCAACTCTGGCAGACCATTAGCGGTGGGCCGATCGCGGCGCAACTCCCCAGTGGTCAGCAATTCGATCGAGATTTTGAGTCCTTGACCGGCACCCAACTACAGCGTGATTGGTTGAGCTGGAGTCAGGGAAGTTATGCGATCGGCGTGGTGCAAAACCCGGATACGGCGACCCAGACACAGTTTCGGGCGGGGCTGATTCTACTGGCCCATGCGAGCAATCGTCGGCAGGCTGAGCAAAGTTGGCAACGTCTCGATCAGCACCTGCAAAAAACAGGGCAGCTCAAGGTGGTTACACAAGCGGGAGCAACGCTCTGGCAGTTGCCGGATGGTCGCCCCATTGCTCGTCATGGCTGGCTCCCGAACAATGTCAGTTTTCTAGCGGTTGCGGCTGGTACAAGTCTGAACTTGCCGCCCCAAGGCGATCGCGCCTCCTTGGCGAATACTCCCACGGCTACTCTGACCGGCGACGGCCCCAGCGATCGTCTGATCCTCAAGCTCACGCAACTCCGGCAACTGGGTCTGCTGCCGTTGCCCAAACTCTTGCAAGATCGCCTGCAGTCCTTTGACCAACTGCACTTGCAGTGGCAAGCGGTGCAAGCGGGAGTGACGCCGTTTGAACTGTGGCTGACCCTGCCGCCTGCCGAACCTGCTGAGCCTAATGATTCTGCGACCCGTGACAACTGACGTCCAGACTGAATCCCTGCTCGATCCGGCGATCGCCCTGCAAGCCATGGCTGACCCGCTGCGCTTGCAGGTGATTGAGCTGTTACTTACACAAGAACTGTGTGTCTGTGACCTCTGCGATCGCCTCCAGGTCAAACAGCCCAAGCTCTCCTTTCACCTCCGTCAGTTGCGGGAAGCCGGTCTGATCCAGGCGCGACCCCAAGGCCGCTGGACTTACTACTCGCTCTGCCCCAGCCGTTTTGCGTCGTTACAGGTCTGGCTGCAGCGCTTCAGTCAGGCTCAACCGGCGATCGCATCTACTTGTCAGGAGTGAAGAGAGGGGCGATCGCGCCGCTGCCAAGCGACTAGCCCCAGCCAGAGCAGCATCAGGAGAAAAACGCCCAGGATGCTTTGCAACGGATTACCTTCCCAACCTGTCCAGCCCGCCCAAAGCCCCGCTCGCGGTTGCATCAGCTGACCGACATTAATCCAGTAGTAGGCAGCCACAAGGCCGGAGTGTAGTCCCATCGGTAGTCCTAAGCGCTGGCGATCGCACTGACGGGCGGCGACTAGTGCCAGTCCCAAGAGGCTTAAACCGAGAATTTGCAGACCAAAACGATGGACTGCTGCAAAAATGAGTGCGCTCATCCAGCTGCTCTGCTGCGGAAAATCGCGCCGTAATTCTTGAAGCAGCCAACCGCGAAACAACAGCTCTTCGGCAAACCCGATCGCTGTTGCCATCAAGAGCCCTTCTAGGAAGAACTGCCCAAACTGGGGCGACCAGCCCTGCCACTGTTGCCAGCCAAGGCTCCACTGCAGACCGTAGAGCAGCAGAACGAGGCTGATTCCCAGCCCTAAACCCAGTAGCCACGATCGCCGCCAGCGGTCACTCCATTCCAGTCCATAGTGGCGGAATGGTTGTTGCCAATCCTGCTGGCTTTGACCCCAGCGCGGCAACAGCAGCAGAAAAATCACGTACAGCCCAATCAGGGTGACGATCGACCGGCTATTACTATCAGCGATCGCGATCGAACCGAGGAATAACCATGGCAACCATAGCAGACCGAGGATGACCAAAAATGCGGGCACTCGTAGCCAAACGGGGCGATCGCGTAGGGCTGTAAATACGCGCGTGAGCAGTTTAGTCGTCCGGTTCAATGCTGCTGCTCAAGCCATGACTTTTCAGTTGCTCACAGTAGAACTCTGCCGGCTCGATATCACAGGTAATCACCAAGCCCGTGCCGTTGGTGTGGGCTTCCATCATGATGTCCACAGCTTGCGGCTGAGTTAGGCTGGGCACCGTTTGCATCAGCACCATGACCACATACTCCATTGGGTTGAAGTCATCGTTGTGGAGCAAAACCCGATAGCGCGGGGCAATTTTCCGTTTGGTCGTGGTTTCTGGCTTCTGAATGGTTTCCACGGCCATTGCAGCTCTCCTCTGTTTTCAAAACAAACAACGACTGACTTAACTCGTCCTGCAGTCCTTCCTTCTTCTCAACGCGGCAGCGCAGATTTCGAGTTAGTTTCGATTGTGAAAAGCAGTCTTAGTTTAACAAATGTCCTTTGGACAACCCTCGCGATCGCCATTCTGTGCTGGACAAATCGTTCAGTGCCAGCGATCGCTGCTCTGGCTTTTGGCTGAGGTGATTGATGTGGTCAGCGATCGCGATCGCCTTTGGCTGCGTCCGTTGGCGGTAGCCGTTAGCCAAGCTGAGTCTTGGCAAGTGTTTGACTGCCGCGAGGATTCACAACTACTAGTTCCTCTCAGTGCCTTCGAAGCGGCAGAAGATGTAGCCGCAATTACGCTGCTCAGCCAGCTCTCGGAAATACCTCAAGCAAGTCAGGCAGGACGGCAGTATTTGCGAACGCTGCTGCGTCAGTTGTTGGTCACTGCTGTCTAACGGCTAGTACAACTGCGATCGCTCAGGCAGGGTACCACGTCAGCGAGTTCTAAACCGAGACTGCGAAACTGCGTTTGCAACGGCAACAAAACTTTGAGCAGACGCGGAATTTCAATCGTGAGGCTTTGCGCTGGCAAGACTTCCAGCAATTGCACAACCGAAATACTCGGCTGATTAGCAAGCTGCGCCAAGCGATTACTGATGCGATTTGGACTCTGAAGTTGCTCTGCTGTTGCGCCCAAGGTGCGGCTTAACTCCTGCACGAGGCGATCGCCAAAACCGAGGTCGAGCAGTGCAGATAATTGACTGCCGGATAAAGGCAAGGGGGTATTTAAAAAGCGTCGCACGGCTTGACTATTCAGTCCGGCTTGTTGGAGCAGCTGAGATAAAGCCCTGGGAGCTTGCCCTTGCTGTGCCAGAACCGCAAGATCGGCGATCGTGAGTTGCTGCACTTGTCCATCTGCCGAGAAGGTGACCGTTTCTAATGCCTGAGCGGGCACCCATCCAAAACTCATCCAGAGGCCCAAAGCCCAGTTCAGAGGTCGATTCATGTGGTCTGAACCTTGGTGTCTTTCCTATTCCCTCTAGTCTGACAACGACGCGCGTTCTCCGCCACCGCCTAGCAATGCGATCGCAGGTTTCTTCAAGTCAATCCGGTATTAAAACTAAGTCCTCGACTTGAGTGGCGATTGGGGCGATCAGCTCAAATTTGGGTGCTTGCGACCAACCCCAAGCCGCTGCGATCGCTGCAACTCCAGCGCCTGCAGCCATTTGCAGATCGCTATCGGCATCCCCGATGACAACAGCAGACTGGGGATCGATGTTGAGTTGCTGACACACGGTTAAAACAGTAGCTGGATCAGGTTTACTCGGTTGGCGATCGCACCCCCAAATCAAATCAACCCAGTCATTGAGCTGATAGCAATCTAAAAAGGCTTGGATCTGCGCCTCGCTGTCAGCAGAGATCACTGCAATCTTGAGGCCCAGCGATCGCGCTAGCTGTAGCAACTCACGAATGCTGGATAGAAGCGGCGTTTGGACAGCTTTGGGTTCACAGGCTGCATCACCTTCGCTGAAGGCTTCAGTGACAAGTTTAAGGGCTTGAGTCCAGCTAAATCCTTGGATAGCGATCGCGGCAGCAGCAGCAATTAAATTCTCTTGACGGCTACCAATCGCCATTAAGCCAGCGGGATCAACCTGTTCCTGCCGATAACCCCAACTCAGTAAGAGGTCAGGACTGAGAGTCGGCACCCGTTTCGCGATCGCGCCATAGCGTGCCAAAACGAGTCGCTTCAGAAAAGCCTCACTGTTGGCCAGCGTTCCGTCTTTATCAAACAGTAAGGCTTGGACTGACATTTGCCAGCGATCGCTGCTGCGGTCATCGAGTAATCGAAGGAGAGGCATGGATCGATCAGAGATGCAGACTCGGGGAGCTCCACAAAAAAACCGGACCTTTTGGCCCGGTTCTCTTGAGCAGCGGTTTTGCTGTTATCTATTCGGTAACAACCAGCCCTTCAGCTTGCTGTTTCAGTTTTTCGCGGTACTGAGCAGCCATTTCTTCAGCTTTCTCGTAAACCACTTCTGGGTTGCGAACCATGTCACCCGGTTCGGGCTCCAGTTGCTTAGTCGACAGCGAAATCCGGCCACGCTCGGCATCCAAGTCAATGATCATGACTTTGACTTCGTCATTGACATTGAAAACGCTGTGGGGCGTTTCGATGTGGTCGTGTGAAATTTCGGAGATGTGCAGCAGACCGCTGACGCCACCAATGTCGATGAAGGCACCGTAGGGTTTGATGCCACGCACGGCACCGACCACCACTTCGCCCACTTCGAGGCGATTCATCTTCCGTTCAACCAGCGCCCGACGGTGGCTGAGCACCAAGCGGTTGCGATCTTCGTCCACTTCCAAGAATTTCAGGGGCAGTTCTTCGCCTACCAAATCTTCTTTGGCTTTGCGGGTGCTGATGTGCGAACCCGGAATGAAGCCGCGCAGACCTTCAATCCGAACTAGGGCACCACCGCGGTTGGTGGCAAATACTTCCGAACGCACCGTGGCGTCTTCAGTCTGTAATTGGCGCACCCGTTCCCAAGCCCGCATGTACTCAATGCGGCGGATCGACAGCGTCAGCTGACCATCTTCGTTCTCATCACTCAGGATGAAGAACTCCCGCATTTCGCTGGGCTGGAGCACCTCTTCCGGGCTTTCTACCCGGTTGATCGACATTTCTTGAACGGGCAAAAACGCGGCCGTTTTTGCACCGATGTCAATCAGGGCACCCCGCGGTTCTAGGTTGAAGACCGTGCCGACGACAGTGTCACCCGGATTGAAGTGATAGTCGTACTGATCGAGTAGAGCGGCAAAATCTTCGAGAGTAAAGCCAATATCGACCGCTGGGATGTCCTGTGTGACCATGCTAAACGCTTCCTAGAAGGGATCTCCGCTGCGAATTTGAGTGACATTAAAGGCTGACAAGACAGGCGATCGCGCTGTCAGGACGCCCTAAGTCGCTCTTGGGCCGGCGGGCAACTGCCCAAATCAAAATCTTACCGTATCTCTTGAACTTTGCCAGTGCAAGAATTCGCCAATCACCATTTGACTCGATTATTCGCTGCTGGGTTGACGGTCAATGGATTTCGGCTGAGGAGAATAACATCGTTGGCAATTTAGGCCGAGGTCAAGCTCGTGACCGCTGCAGGAATATCGCCCACTTCGCTCCGATTGAGATCTTGAAGGCGATCGAGGGTTTCGACAAAATCCCGCACCCCTCGAAACTGACGATAAACCGATGCAAACCGGATGTAGGCGACTTCGCTCAACTTGCCAATTTGCTGCAGCACCATCTCGCCAATTTCTGAACTTTGGACATCGCGGGAGCTACGTTGCTGCAGGGTTCCCTCAATTTCATCAACGAGCAAGTCCATTTGCTGAGCTGAGACGCCAGTTTTTTCACAAGCCCGGACAATCCCACGCAGCAATTTTGAGCGATCGAAGGATTCGCGATCGCCATTGCGCTTGATGACGCTAATCGGCACAAACTCCACCCGTTCATAGGTGGTAAATCGATGGCCACAACTGAGGCATTCCCGTCTCCGCCGCACACTGCGACCACTTTCAGACGATCGCGATTCGAGGACCCGGCTATCAGTATGGCGACAGGCTGGACATTGCATTCTCGTTTCCTCGCAAGCTTTCGGAAAGGTGTTTCCGATTTATTGATTCGGAAACAGAGACGACCCTAAAAGCAAAGACTCGTTGCCCCATAGTGTAATCGAAGCAGTTCCAAAAGGAACAACTGCGATCGTAAGGAACAACGAGTCTTGGTGGATGAACTTGTCTACAAACTCAGAGTCGCATCAGGTCTGTAGACAAGTTCCTGAGGGTTATTTGCCGATCCGAGGCGGTTCGCGGAAGGCGATCGCGAAGAACAGCACACCCAGTGCCACAACGAAAACGAAGATGTAGACGAGACTTTCCATGACCGTGAGCCAATAGTCAGAGCAAGAAAGCGGAGCGATCTGAGCGCAACTCAAACCGCTCTAACCAATCACAACCTTAGGCGGCTGTTTTCCGAGTGGTCGGGTCACCCAGTTTTTGGAAGGCCCCGAATTCGATTTGCTCGCCAAGGTCGGCTTCAATCCCAGCAAAGACATCCCGGAACAGTGTCCGAGAACCGTGCCAGATGTGGCCAAAGAAGAAGAGCAAGGCAAAGCTGGCGTGACCAAAGGTGAACCAGCCACGCGGCGAGGTGCGGAAGACACCGTCCGAATTGAGGGTTTCGGTGTCAAATTCGAAGGCTTCACCCAACTGTGCTTTCCGGGCGTATTTCTTCACTTGCGCCGGATCCGTGATGGTTTGGCCATTCAAAGAACCGCCGTAGAAGCTAGCCGTAATACCGGTTTCTTCAAAGCTGAATTTTGCTTCTGCTTTCCGGAAGGGAATATCAGCCCGAACGGCACCCGTGCTGTCGGTCAAGACAATCGGGAAGTTTTCAAAGAAGTTCGGCAGACGACGAACATCCAAGACATTGCCTTCTTTGTCTTTGAAGACGGCATGGCCAAGCCAGCTCTGAGCGATCCCATCACCTTTGTTCATCTGACCGGTCCGGAACAAGCCACCTTTAGCGGGGCTGTTGCCGACGTAGTCATAGAAGGCCAGTTTTTCAGGAATTTCGCTCCAAGCTTCTTCAAGAGAAGCGCCGCTGGCAACAGCCGTATCAACACGGCGGGCAATTTCCTGACGGAAGTAGCCTTGGTCCCATTGGTAGCGAGTTGGGCCAAACAGTTCCACCGGAGTGGCGGCGTTGCCGTACCACATGGTGCCAGCCACCACGAAAGCAGCAAAGAAGACTGCTGCCAGCGAGCTAGACAGAACGGTTTCGATGTTGCCCATGCGCAGCGCTTTGTAGAGGCGCTCGGGCGGACGAACCGTTAGGTGGAACAGACCCGCAACGATGCCAACGACACCAGCTGCGATGTGGTGAGCCACAATCCCGCCAGGGTTGAAGGGGTTGAAGCCTTCAGGACCCCAAGCCGGAGCCACCGGTTGTACGTGGCCGGTTAAGCCGTAAGGATCGGAGACCCACATCCCTGGGCCCCAGAGGCCAGACAGGTGGAAGGCACCGAAGCCAAAGCAAAGCAGACCGGAGAGGAACAGGTGGATGCCAAACATTTTTGGCAAGTCCAAAGCCGGTTCGCCGGTGCGGGGATCGGTAAAGAGTTCGAGGTCCCAATAGACCCAGTGCCAGACAGCTGCGAGGAACAGCAGACCGGACAGAACGATGTGGGCGATCGCGACGCCCTCAAAGCTCCAATAGCCAGGATCCACGGCGGTTTCGCCGGTGATGCTCCAGCCACCCCAAGATTGGGTGACGCCCAAACGCGCCATGAACGGCAACACGAACATGCCTTGCCGCCACATCGGGTTCAGCACGGCATCAGAAGGATCAAAAATGGCAAGTTCGTATAAAGCCATCGAACCTGCCCAACCTGCCACGAGGGCAGTGTGCATCAAGTGCACAGCAATCAGTCGTCCCGGATCATTGAGGACGACCGTGTGGACACGGTACCAGGGTAGTCCCATCGACTACGCTCCTCCTCTAAGGTTTTTAGCCAGAGTGCTCTCAGCTGCGACTCTAGGATTCCAAAATCCAGCTTACCGGAAGGCTGCGATCGCCTTTGAACAAGCTAGACAGCACCTTGCTAAGGGCCGACGGTCTCCAGCGACGTGACTAAGACTTGAAGAAGTGTATCTAGTGTGAGAGAGCCCAGCAAGCGAGTAGAAATACTTGTTACAACAGCGATCGCCGCGATCGGAGCCGTCAGAGAGGCCCAAAGACAGCTCAAAAGATCCCATCATTGTCGAAACAGATTTTAATATTTATTTACCTCTGCTCTTTTCGCAGGAGACCAAAACCCCATGCCGAGCATTCGCTTTATCCGTGAAGACAAAGAGGTCTTTGCCGCCGATGGGGCCAACCTCCGCTTCAAAGCTGTGGAGAACCAAGTCGACCTCTACACCTTCGGTGGCAAGATGATGAACTGCGGCGGCTACGGCCAATGCGGGACTTGCATTGTCGAGATTGTCCAAGGTGCTGAGAACCTCTCGCCCCGCACGTCGTTTGAAGAGCGTAAGCTCAAACGCAAGCCTGATTCGTACCGTCTTGCCTGCCAAGCATCTGTCAATGGGCCAGTGACAGTGTTGACCAAGCCCAACCCCAAAGAGGCCCAACGCGAGACGCTGATTGCTCAAGATTTAGCCAAGCCGATCCCTGTAACTGCGCCAGCAGCCCCGCCTCAAGAGGAGCTCAGCCCCGATAGTGATCAGCCTTCGATCGCGACGGCTGAATCGTAAAGAGCGTTGGGCTTTTGCAAAAAACTCAGGGGCATGATAGCCCAGAGTGGTAGGCTGAAGAAAATTTTTCGGAACTGCTACTACTGAGGCTGAGTCGCTATGCAAGTCAACGAGCTTGGGTTCCTTGCCAGTCTGCTATTTGTGCTCGTGCCGAGCGTCTTTTTGATCGTCTTGTACATCCAGACAGCAAGCCGCGAAGCGAAATAAAGGCTGGACTCAAACCGAGTCTTTGCCACGAGTCATTCAAAAGCCCGACGGATTTCCGCCGGGCTTTGTTTTCGTAAAGTTGAGAGCTAAGCGGCTGTGCGGGTCAACAGCACAGGGCAATCGGCGTAGACGCGGACGTAGTCGGAAATGGAGCCGCCCAAGAGGCGATCGAGATCCGGTAAGCCCTTGGCAATGGTTGGACGGCGATCGGGTGATCCGAGAATCAGCAGGTCGGCATTCGCTTCAGCCGCGATTGCACAAATCGCTTCACCGGCCTTATTGCTCGATGCTGTGAACAACTTCACCTCAATTCCCTGCTGACGGGCGGTTTTGGCTGCTGCTTGCAGGATGGGATCTTCCTCAGGGTTGCTGGCGGCTGGCCCACTGGTGACATGAGCGAGCAAGAGTTGACCGCCGCTGATATCACGAGCCAGAGCGATCGCCTGTTTCAGAGCCTCTTGAGCGGCTTCTGACTTATCCAGCGCCACCATGATTCGATTCAACCGTTTGACGTAGATGTCATCGCGCACCAGCAGCATCGGCTTTGAAGACAACTGGAATACGTACTGGCTGACGGAGTTCTGCAGAATCGATTGCAGGCGCTTTAGACCACGCGAGCCCATGATGATCAAGTCGGTGTTGATCTCTTCCGCTACCTGACAGACGACTGTTTTGGGGTCGCCTTGACGCAGGATGGTGCTGACCTTAGTGGGGTCTAGCTTGAGTGACTGGACTGCAGTGGCCAGCAATTTACCGCCTTCTTCCCATTTCTGGGTCAGCTGTTCGGGGCTAATTTGGCCGGGAACCACGTGCAGGATCGAAATACTGGCCTGCTTGAGCGCAGGAATTTCTAGCAACTGCTTGAGCATTTCCTCAGAGTTGCCAGTGCCAGAATCAGCGAGCAAGATTTTTTGAATCATGAACCACAGCTCCTCGGGTCGTTCAACAGAGCACAGAGCAGGGTTGCGTCGGGGACTGCCGGGGCAGGCTAACTGCGTCCCCTGCACCTCCTCATAATATTTCTTGAGAGAGAATTCCTCGCACCGCGTAAAGACGCCGTCATGTCTGCTGACATAAATCTTGAAAAAGAAGCCCCGCCTTGGTTTGACTACCCGCTACGGGTGCAACCCCATCACACCGACTATGCCGGCATTGTTTGGCATGGCACCTATCTCGCCTGGTTGGAAGAAGCGCGGGTTGAATGCCTGCGATCGGTGGGGGTAGCCTTTGCTGACTTGGTGTCTTTAGGGGTCGATTTGCCAGTGGTCGACCTGGGGGTTCGCTACCGCCGAGCGATCGCCTTGGGTGAGTCGGTGTTAGTTCGCGTCCGCACTGGCCCCAGTCAAGGTGTGCGGCTGGTCTGGGACTGTCAGATTTGCCTGTCGCCTGATCAGGTTTGCGCCACCGCTCAAGTGATTTTGGCTCCGGTCGATCGCCAGCGGGGACGCATCCTGCGGCAGCTCCCTGAACCTCTCCAAGCGGCGATCGACCGGCTGCAGGCGGGTCAGTACAGTCCTGAATGAGTCACTTGCTGACCTTGCTGACAGATTTTGGCTTGCAGGACAGCTATGTCGCGGCCATGAAAGGGGTGATCTATTCGATCTGTCCAGAGGCGACTCTGGTTGATTTGTGCCATGCAATCCCGCCTCAGGATGTGGCGGCAGGCCGTTGGCAGCTATTGCAAGCAGTGCCTTACTTCCCAGCGGGAACCGTGCATTTGGCGGTGGTGGATCCAGGGGTGGGTAGCGATCGCCGCGCCGTAGTGATTGAAACAGCGATCGGGCTACTGGTCGGCCCTGATAACGGCCTCTGGAGTGGTCTCCTCAGCCGCTTTCCGGCGCAACGGGCAGTCAACCTGACTAACACGAACTACTGGCGATCGCCTCAGCCAGATCCGACCTTTCATGGTCGCGATATCTTTGCACCGGTTGCTGCTCATCTGCTCAATGGTGTGCCGTTGACTGAGCTAGGACCTTTAATTGAGCCAGCCTCCTTGCAGACCTTGGGGGAGTCGCAACCGCAACGATCGCCTCAGGGTTGGCAAGGACAAATTCAAGCGATCGATCGCTTTGGCAACCTGATCACCACCCTGCCGGCAGAGCTGGGTCAGGCAGCAGCGGGTCTGACTTTGGGCGATCGCTGGCTGCCGATCGCACGAACCTATAGTGAAGTCGCGGTTGGTGACTTGCTAGTGCTGGCAGGGAGTCATGGCTACCTAGAAATCGCCCAACGCAACGGCTCCGCACAACAAGCCTTAGGTGCAGAAATGGGCGCAGTCGTTCAATTGGTCTGTAGACGGGCACCCTAAACAGCAATCTGTCTGCGATCGCAGTCATGGATTTGCTGGACTCTCTTGCACCGCCCCGATCGCAGCGATCGCGCCTTCAAGAATCCCCTGCAACGATGCGGGCTATGCCGGACGCTGAGGCGCTGTGCTGTCTTGCCTTGGTGCAAGTGCCACGGCTGGGGCCAGCCTTACTCCGGCGTCTTCTGGTGCACTTTGGCAGTTTTGAAGCTGCTTGGCAGGCCCCGACAACAGCGCTGTTGGAAGTCGATGGCATTGGTCTGTTACTGGCCGAAGCGATCGCGACCCTCAGGCAGCAGTTGCAGCCAGAAGCTTTTTGGGAGCAGCACCAGCGCCAAAATCCGCACTTTTTACTGTGGACTGATCCGGCTTATCCACGCCTCCTGCGCGAAATTCCCACGCCACCGCCTGTTCTCTACTACCGAGGCAACTTAGACCTGATTCAACCGCCGCTGGATGCAGTAGCGATCGGGATTGTGGGCACGCGCGACCCGTCGCCCTATGGTCGCCGCTGGACGGGCAAGTTGAGTGGTGCGATCGCCCAAGCAGGCTACACTGTCATTTCTGGTTTGGCCTATGGAGTTGATACGGAAGCCCACCAAGCCTGTCTGGAAGCGCGGGGAAAAACCGTTGCAGTGCTGGGCACCGGCGTCAATGTGATCTATCCGCCGCAGAATCGCACTCTGTACGAAGCGATTTTGGAGCAAGGTGGATTAATTCTGAGTGAGCAACCCAGCGCTACTCAGCCCGATCGCGGTGCTTTTCCAGCGCGAAATCGCATCATTGCTGGTCTCAGTCGGGCTCTGCTAGTGACAGAAGCACCGGGGCGCTCAGGTGCTTTGATTACGGCTCATTTAGCCAATGAATTTTGTCGAGACGTCTACATCCTGCCGAACAGCTTGGATAATCCCAAGGCGGCGGGTTGCCTGAGCTTGATTCAGCAAGGAGCACAACCGATTTTAGGAGCGGGGCACTTGCTTGATTGGCTCCGACAATTACCGCCTCTTGACCCACAGTCTCAGCCGCTAATTCCCTTGGCTGTGCCGAGTCAAGAAGCGGAAGCAGCAATCGCGGACTTGACACCGGAGCAAGCAAAGGTTTATGCCATTCTGAGTGATCAACCGATTAGTAAAGATGAGATTGTTGAGCGATCGGGCTTAGATTTTTACCAAGTTCAAATTCATATTACTCACTTGGAGATCTTAGGCCTTGTTGAGGTTCTCCCAAGTGACTTCTGTCAACGCTGCTAGCGTAAAATTTGTCCTTCTTTGATCTGCAATCAATGCCCTATCCGAGCGCCCAAAATAAGCATCCGTTACCTGGCTTTCCTCAAGTCTGCTTTATTCAAAATACGGTTCAGAACCCCAACATCATCATTGGGGACTACACCTATTACGATGATCCTGAAGATTCTGAGAACTTCGAGCGTAATGTTCTCTATCACTTTCCGTTTGTGGGTGACAAGCTGATCATTGGTAAGTTTTGCGCGATCGCCCGTGGCGTTCAATTCATCATGAATGGCGCTGCTCACAAAATGTCAGGCTTCTCGACCTACCCCTTTGAAATTTTTGGGCCGAGTTGGGATCGAGTCATGCCGCAGCCCGGTGACTATCCCTACAAGGGCGATACGGTGGTTGGTCATGATGTTTGGATTGGCTACGAAGCCCTGATTATGCCGGGTGTTCAGATTGGTCACGGTGCGATTATTGGGGCGCGATCAGTCGTGACTAAAGATGTTCCGCCCTATGCGGTTGTTGGGGGGAATCCTGCTCAAGTTTTAAAAATGCGCTTCCCAGATTCTGTGATTGAAACATTACTGGCGATCGCTTGGTGGGATTGGCCAATTGAGAAAATTACAGAGAATTTAGAAGCAATCGTTGGCGCAGATTTAGAAGTCCTTAAAAATATCAGTAGTTGAATCGAAAGATTTGTGTCTATCAGTCAGTCCTGTGATTGATTTTGATCATCCTTCAATTCAGGCTTTAGCTACAGAACTGCAAGCTGATCAATCTTCTATAACTGCGATCGCTCAGGCCTGTTTTGAATGGGTGCGCGATCAGATTCGCCATAGCTCAGACTCTCAACTCAATCCTGTAACCTGTCGTGCTTCAGAGGTGCTGGAGTACTGAACGGGCTACTGCTACGCCAAAAGTCACCTGTTAGTTGCGTTGTTGCGGGCTTGTTCAATTCCAGCAGGATTTTGCTACCAGCGTCTGAGCTTTGATGTAGCGAACGATCGCCGTTAGTGGCTATTCGAGTTTTTCGCCGCTGAGGATGAAGATCGGATCGACCGCAGCGAGTACTTGGCTGCGTCCTCGGCGCTCGAGTCGATTAACAGCGGCTTGAACTACTTCAATGTTGCGAGCGGGAAGCTGGGCCAGCGTTTCGGAAACGGTATATAGCCCCTCCAAGCTGGCAGTCGTGACTACGAGGCGACCTTGGGGCTGCAAACGCTGCCAGACGCTACTGATCACAGCAGCGATCGGTCGGCCACCTTCAATCACGGCGCGATCAGGAGAGTGGGCGATCGCCTCTAAACAATCGGGTGCGTTGCCCATCACCACATCGACATTAGTCACGGCGAACTGCTGGCAGTTGCGCTGAATCAGGGCGCAGACTTCCTCATCCCGCTCGATCGCCACCACTTTGCCTTGCGGGCAGAGTAAACCGGCTTCAACCGGAATCGTCCCCGTCCCCGCCCCAACATCCCAGAGACAGGAGGTGGCTTCAAGCCGGAGTTGTGCCAAAATCAGCAGCCGCACTTCCCGTTTGGTGAGAGGAATGCCGGGCAGTTGGGCAAACCAGTCGTCGGGGATGCCAGCCGTGCTGTAGGGCCAGGAACGATCAGGAGGGGCAAGAGGCATGAAGCGTGTCGGAGTCCTGCACGATGCGCAGCGTGGTCAATTCAGGGTCAGCGCAGCCGCTGAGAATACCGCCGGTCGCCTGCACCTGTCGCAGATAGTCTACTGCGCTCTTGGAAATCCGCTCGCCGGGCAGCAGGACGGGAATGCCGGGTGGATAGGGGCAAATACACTCCGCCGCGATCGCTCCGATCGCTTGCTCAAGGCTGACGGTTTGATGGCGAGCAAACCATGCTTGCCGTGGACTGAGGACAATTTCTGGCTCCAGCCAAGCGGGCAGGCGCGGTGGTAATTCCTCGTGATGTTCCTGTGACAAGAGGCGATCGCAGGCTGTGACGAGGCGATCGATATCTGCCGCTTGGTTACCCAAGCTGAGATGGAAAACCAGATTGTGAAGGCTGGGCAGCTCCGCTGTGACTTGCCATTGTTCATGCAAATATTCATCGGCACTGAAGCCGCTCCAACCACAGGCTTGGAAATTGATCACGAGCCGCGTTGGGTCCCACTCGAGGAATCCGGGGCGATCACTGATCGCGATCGCGGGCAATCGCAGGCCTGGCAGTGCAGCGAGTTGCTGGTGTGCTTGACGAGCAAGAATGATCGGCGTTTGCAGGAGCTCCGGCGCGGAAAGACGCATTTGCTCTGTAGCGGCTTCCAAAGAGGCCAGCAACAGATAACTGGGGCTACTGCTTTGCACCAACGCTAAGGATTGGCTGAGTCGTTCAGGATCAATCCGATCGCCCTTAAGGTGCAGCATCGCTGCTTGGGTCAGGGCTCCCAGCAGCTTGTGGGTTGATTGGACGACGAGATCGGCTCCCTCGCTCAGGGGCGAGGCTGGCAAGTCAGGATGAAAGCCTAAATGCGCGCCGTGGGCGGCATCCACAATCAACGGGACGCCATGGCGATGAGCGATCGCTGCGATCGTAGCCACATCGGCACAGACGCCTTCGTAGGTGGGCGAGACAAGGACGATAGCTTTGATCTGGGCATCTTGGGCTAATGCTATGGCCACCTGCTCAGGAGTTGGCACCCCAATCAGGTCAAAGTCAGCTGCTTCTGGTGGCGTGATCCAAACCGGCATCGCGCCGCTCAAAATACAGCCGCTCAGCAGTGATCGATGGGCATTGCGAGGCAGTAGCAAGCGATCGCCGGGACTGCAGATGGTCAGAATCGCAGCTAACAGTCCGCCAGTAGAGCCATTGACCAAAAACCAACTGCGATCGGCACCGAAGACTTCAGCGGCTTGGGCTTGACTCTCCGCTAAAACCCCGCTGGCGGCGTAGAGGTTATCCAATTCCGGCAACTCAGGCAGATCGGCGCGAAAGACTGCTGATCCCCATGCCTGCCGAAGATGCGGCGCGATCGCTCGTCCCAGCTTGTGTCCGGGGGTATGAAAGGGCGCACGGGCTTGCTCAGCACTGGCCAAAAGTTGATCAAAGAGCGGTGTCGGCATGCGGCGTGACAATGTGTCGTTTTCTATACTGTTGTTACGAACCTCTGACGATCCGCGCTACGGTCAGGGGCCAGTGCGCTCCTCCGGTTTTTGGTTGCCGCCTGTGAGTTTTCCCCTTGCTGACTCCGATCGCTACGATGCTGCGGCGATCGCCCGCTACTACCGTCTTCGTCCTTGGTTGGCAATCGCACGGCTGACGGTCATCTTCTGGAATTTTCTGGGATTTGCGTGGCGACTTTTTTGGGATCAACGACAACAGGCTGGGGATGCCCATCTGCCAGAACGAGCGGCAGAACTGCGACAAATTCTGACGAAACTGGGGCCAACTTTCATCAAAGCGGGTCAAGCCCTTTCAACGCGACCCGATCTGGTGCGGGTTGATTTCCTCGATGAACTAACCAAGCTACAAGACCAGCTGCCTCCGTTTCCCAATGATCAAGCCTTCAAAATCATGGCGGAGGAACTGGGGCGCCCAGTCAGTCAGTGTTTTGAGGAACTCTCGCCGGAGCCGATCGCAGCCGCCAGTTTAGGTCAGGTCTACAAAGGAAAACTCTTCAGCGGCGAAACGGTTGCCGTCAAAGTGCAGCGGCCGAATCTACTGCCGACGTTGACCCTCGACCTCTATCTCATTCGCTGGGGAGCCACTTGGTTTGGCTCGTTGCTCCCGCTCAATCTTGGCCATGATTTGACCCTGATTGTCGACGAGTTTGGCTGCAAGCTCTTTGAAGAAATCGACTACGAAAATGAAGGGCGAAATGCGGAACGCTTTGCTGAGAACTTCCGCGATTGTCCCTATGTCAAAGCGCCAAAAATTTACTGGGCATTTAGCAGCCGTCATGTCCTGACTCTGGAATGGATCGATGGTGTCAAATTGACAGCAGCGACTGAACTCGATCAGTTGGGTATCGATGCAGATGCAGTCGTTAAAACGGGTGTCATTTCCGGTCTGCAGCAGCTGTTAGAGTTTGGTTTCTTCCACGCTGATCCCCATCCGGGCAACCTGTTTGCCCTGCCGTCAGAACCACGCCCTGATGGTCTGGGCTGCATGGCTTATATCGACTTTGGGATGATGGATCAGCTGGATCAGCTGACTAAAGAAACCTTAGTCGATGCGGTCGTTCACCTGATCAATCGTGATTATGTCGAGCTAGCGCAAGACTTTATTACCCTTGGCTTCCTGACACCCGATAGCGATCTCACACCGATTATTCCGGCGCTGGAATCGGTGCTGGGCGACATCATGGGCGAGAAAGTTCGCGACTTCAACTTCAAGACGATTACCGATCGTTTCTCGGAGTTGATGTATGACTATCCCTTCCGTGTTCCTGCTAAGTTTGCGCTGATTATTCGATCGCTCGTCACCCAAGAAGGTTTAGCGCTGAGCGTGAATCCTGACTTCCGTATTGTTGATGTCGCCTATCCCTACATTGCCAAGCGTCTGTTGCAGGGTGAATCCCCTCAACTGCGGCGGCGTCTGCTAGAAGTCCTGGTCAAGGATGGAAAATTCCGCTGGAGTCGTCTCGAAAATCTGATCGCGATCGCCCAGAATGATGGCGGTTTTGATTTGCTGCCCACGGCTCAAATGGGTCTGCAATATCTGTTCTCAGAAGAAGGGGCTTACCTGCGCAATCAATTGCTGTTGGCTCTGACTGAGAATGAGCGTCTACAAACGGAACCCCTGCAGCGGCTGTGGGAATTGCTGCGGCCGGAACTGGAACCCGCCCGAGTGGCAGGCCATGCCTTCAATGCCTTTGTGGCTTTCTCCCGCGATCGCGCTGCAGCCTTCTTCCCTGCGCTGGCTCTCGAATCCAATCGCTGAGTGATTTAGTTGGGCGATCGCCGTCCCTAAGCGTGTTCGAGGAGCTGGCAGATGACTGAGCCAAAACGCTTTCACCTCGCGATCGCTGTGGCTGATGTCGCTGCTTCAGTGGCGGATTATTCGCAGCGACTGGGGCAAGAACCCGAAGTTGTGATCGCCGGAGCCTATGCACTCTGGCGCACGCCGCAGCTCAACTTTTCGATTCGCCAGACGGAACCAAAGCAAGCGGGTCAACTCCGCCATCTAGGCTGGGAAGATCCGCAAGCAGAAGCATTTAAATGCGATCGCGACTGCAACGGCATCCTCTGGGAGCGATTCACCGTTGCTCAGCAAGCGACTGCAATCCTTGAGCTTTGGCCGGATACACAGTACCAGCCGTAGCTCTAGCCTTGTTGGTAGACGTCTTCGAAGGTTTCGGGATTCGCTGCAACTTGCTGTTGAGCCTTCGCTTTGGCTTTGGCAGCACTACGGCGCAGAGCTTGCAAACGGTTTTCGTAGAAGCTGCGCTGTTTTTTCTTGGGTGTTTGCTCAATCAGCGTTTTGATAGCGCTTCCCAAGCTCTTGTAGGCGTTGGGCAAGCTGTAGCCAAACCGCGTCGAGAGGGCGATCGCGCGTTCATCGGCGGCGATCGCTTCTTGCAGCTTCTTCTCGCTGTTGTTTTTCAGATAGAGGCGATAGCCGGCAAAACCCGAGAGACCAAGGGCGAGCAGCAGCAACAGGCCGTCGCGTACCCACAGTTCACCGACTGCGCCGCCCAAGCCGATCGCCAAGGCTGCCATTTCCCAGCCATCACGGGGAATCGCATCATTTTGGATGCGGCCAACTTCATGCCAAAAGAGCAGATTGCGTTGGTCAATCGCCAACTGCTCCCAGCGCAGGAGATCAATCTGGATTTCAACTTCGTCGCGACCGATTTCTTCGCAGGTCACCAAGGGCGGATCGACGGCTGCCGACGCTTCCACAAAGACCCAACTCTGCAATTCGGGTGGCAGCAAACCCTTGAGACGCTGAAGTTCGCTCATAGCCGGTGGTGACGATAACCCATGCGCAATTGTCCCTAGCATACAAGCCCGACTCAGCCCTCGGTGTCGGGGAGCACCAGCGCAGATGGCAGAATAGATCGGATTTGCCGCTGTGACCGTGCCATGCCTCGCCGCCAAGATATTCGCAAAATTCTGCTGCTCGGATCCGGGCCGATTGTGATTGGACAGGCGTGCGAGTTTGACTACTCGGGCACGCAAGCTTGTAAGGCGCTGCGCGAGGAAGGCTACGAGGTGGTGTTGGTTAACTCCAACCCCGCCACGATCATGACCGACCCCGAGACGGCCGATCGCACCTATATTGAGCCGCTAACGCCGGAACTGGTCGCGCAGGTGATCGAACGGGAGCGCCCCGATGCGCTGCTGCCCACGATGGGTGGCCAAACGGCGCTGAACCTCGCGGTTGCGCTCGCCAAAAACGGCACCCTCGATCGCTTTGAGGTGGAACTGATCGGCGCGAAACTGGAAGCGATCGAAAAAGCTGAAGACCGACTCCTGTTCAAAGAAGCGATGGAGCGGATCGGCGTCAAAGTTTGCCCCAGCGGCATCGCCAACAATATGGCCGAGGCTCAGGCGATCGCGGAGCAAATCGGCACCTATCCGCTGATCATCCGTCCGGCCTTTACCATGGGCGGCACCGGCGGCGGCATTGCCTATAACCAAGAAGAATTTGAGCTGATTGTTCAGTCGGGCTTGGATGCCAGCCCCGTCAGCCAAATTCTGGTGGAACAGTCGCTGATTGGCTGGAAAGAATTCGAGCTGGAGGTGATGCGTGACCTCGCCGATAACGTCGTGATCATTTGTTCGATCGAAAACCTCGATCCGATGGGCGTGCACACCGGCGACTCGATCACCGTTGCACCGGCACAAACCCTAACCGATAAGGAATATCAGCGACTGCGCGACCAAGCAATCGCAATCATCCGCGAGATCGGGGTGGAAACTGGCGGTTCCAACATCCAGTTCGCGATCAATCCCCAAGATGGCGACGTGATCGTGATCGAAATGAACCCGCGCGTTTCCCGGAGTTCAGCGCTGGCTTCGAAAGCGACCGGCTTCCCGATCGCCAAAATCGCCGCCAAACTTGCGGTCGGCTACAGCTTAGATGAACTGAAAAACGACATTACCCGCCAGACACCAGCTTCCTTTGAACCGACGATCGACTATGTCGTCACCAAGATCCCGCGCTTTGCCTTCGAGAAATTCCCCGGTACGCCTGCCCAGCTGACCACGATGATGAAATCCGTGGGTGAGGCGATGGCGATCGGGCGGACCTTCCCCGAGTCTTTCCAAAAGGCGCTGCGATCGCTGGAAATTGGTCGGGCCGGCTGGGGCTGCGATCGCCCCGAAACCCTGCCAACACTGGATCAAATCAAGCCACAACTCCGGACACCTAGCCCCGATCGCATTTTTGCAGTGCGGCAGGCGATGCTGCTCGGCCTCAGCGACAGTGACATCTACCAGCTGACGGGCATCGATCCATGGTTCTTGGAGAAGTTCCGCGAGATTTTGGAGGGCGAAGACTTCCTGAAGCGCACCTCAATCGAGCAGATCACACCAGCGCAGTGGCTGGAGGTCAAACAGCTGGGCTTTAGCGATCGCCAGATTGCCTTTGCGCTGGGTAGTTCCGAAGAAGCGGTGCGCCAGCGGCGACAGCAACAGGGCATCAAGCCGGTCTACAAACTGGTCGACACCTGTGCGGCGGAGTTTGAAGCCTACACGCCTTACTACTACTCCTGCTACGAATCGCCCCGCGCCCAACTGGGTGAGTCAGGTCTAGCCGCGATCGCACCGGAATCAGAAGTCCGTCCCAGCGATCGCCCGAAAGTGATGATTCTAGGGGGTGGCCCTAACCGCATTGGTCAGGGCATCGAGTTTGACTACTGCTGTTGTCACGCGGCCTTTGCGCTGGCCGACGATGGCTACGAGACGATCATGGTCAACTCCAACCCTGAGACGGTCTCCACCGACTACGACACCAGCGATCGCCTCTACTTTGAGCCGCTGACCCGCGAGGATGTGCTGAACATTCTGGAAGCCGAGCAGCCCCAAGGCGTGATCATTCAATTCGGCGGTCAAACGCCGCTGAAGCTGGCTGTTCCCCTGCAAACCTTCCTGCAAACGCCAGAAGGTCAAGCCCTCGGTACCCAAATCTGGGGCACCTCGCCGGACTCGATCGATACAGCGGAAGACCGCGAACGCTTTGAGCAAATCCTGCGCCAGCTCGACATCGCCCAGCCTGCCAATGGTCTGGCGCGCAGCCCCGAAGAAGCCTTAGCGATCGCCCATCGCATCGGCTACCCGACGGTGGTGCGCCCTAGCTACGTTTTGGGCGGCCGTGCGATGGAGATTGTCTACTCCGATGCCGAACTCGAGCGTTACATGGCTGAGGCCGTGCAGGTCGAGCCGGATCACCCGATTTTGATCGACAAGTTTCTTGAAAACGCGATCGAAGTTGATGTCGATGCCCTCGCCGATCGCACGGGTCAAGTCGTCATCGGCGGGATCATGGAGCACATTGAGCAGGCCGGCATTCACTCCGGCGATAGCGCCTGTTCGCTGCCCACCGTCAGCCTCAACGAGACGGTGCTGGAAACGATCCGTGCTTGGACAACCCAGCTCGCGAAAGCGCTCAACGTCATCGGCCTCATGAACATTCAGTTCGCCGTCAAAGACGAGCAGGTTTATATCCTCGAAGCCAATCCCCGTGCCTCGCGAACCGTTCCCTTTGTCTCCAAGGCGATCGGGCGACCGCTGGCCAAGATTGCAGCACGATTGATGTCGGGTCAAACACTAGCGGATCTCGGCATTACCTCTGAATTAGTGCCCAGCTACCTCTCGGTTAAAGAAGCCGTGCTGCCCTTCGATCGCTTCCCCGGCACCGACACGCTGCTCGGCCCTGAAATGCGCTCCACTGGCGAAGTGATGGGCATTGATGTGGACTTTGGCCGTGCTTTTGCCAAGGCGGAACTGGCTGCCTCTCAGCGACTGCCACGCCAAGGCACGGTCTTCATCTCCGTCAGCGATCGCGATAAGGCGGCGATCGGGCCGATCGCGCGGGAATTTCTCACGTTGGGCTTCCGAGTGGTTGCAACGGGTGGCACTCAAAAAGTGTTGGCGGAGCAACGACTCTCCGTGGAGCCGATTCTCAAAGTCCATGAAGGTCGTCCGCACGTTTTGGATGCACTCAAGAACGATCAAATTCAGCTGATTATCAATACTCCCGCAGGCGCTCGCGCCAAAGTGGATGACCAGATTATTCGCCGCGCTGCACTCGATTACAAAGTGCCAACCGTAACCACGATCGCGGGTGCAAAAGCTACGGTTGAGGCGATTCGTGCCTTGTTAGAACAACCGTTGCAAGTGAAATCCTTGCAGGAATATCAACAACAGGGATAGCAACAGTCATCTGCTAGTTGTTCACCCATCTTCTGCAAGGATTTGGGTGAACTCGATTGGCTTGAAAACTTGACGCTTAACTAGCCGAAAGCACAGAAAGGCGAGTAGCGATCGCTACTCGCCTTTCTATCTAACTAATCCAGCAGTGGCTTATTTCGATGCGGTCGCAATCTTCTGCGTTAGCACCTTCAGTGCAGATTGGAATTGAGGGTCGCTGACCGTACCAATTTGCTCCTGATTTTTACTGAGACTTTCCCGTTGTGCATCGGTCAACTCAGCAACAATGTTGGGTTCGATACCCTGCTTATTGATATCGCGACCACTGGGCGTGAGGTACTTGGCGATCGTCACTGCCAGACCAGAGCCATCCCCGAGCGGACGAACAGATTGCACAAGACCTTTGCCAAAAGTCTTAGAGCCAATCAGTACGGCTCGATTGTTGTCTTGCAGAGCACCCGAGAGGATTTCGCTGGCGCTAGCGGATCCGCCATCCACTAAGACGACGAGGGGTTTATCTGTGAGGGCTCGATTATTTGCTGAAGCCTGCTCTGAGATGCCACCCCGATCCTGCGTAGAAACAATCACCCCTTTCTGGAGCCACATCCGAGCAATGTCGATGCTGGCGTAGAGCAACCCACCCGGATTCGACCGCAGGTCAAGGACATAACCTTTGACATTTTTCGCTTCTAAATCTTTGATGGCCTGCCGCATTTCTGGCGCTGAATTGGCGCTGAACTGCCGCAGCCGGATATAGCCCACAGGACCTGTCGGTGAGTCTTGAACTCGAGCACTGACTGAGTGAATTTCAATCCGTTCCCGCACGATTGGGAAGGCGATCGTTTCATTCTCGCGGCGAATGGTGAGAGTGACTTTACTACCTACGGGACCGCGAATCAGCTTGACGGCCTCGTCAGATGACATGCCTTGAGTGCTCTTTTGGTCGATGCGGACAATCACATCGCGTGAGCGAATCCCAGCAGCAGCAGCGGGCGAACCTTCAATTGGTGAGACGACAATCAGTTCTTTCGTATCTGGGTCTTGACTGAGCTGAATCCCTACCCCGGTCAATTCACCCGAGGTATCAATCTGCATGTCTTTGAATTCGTCGGGATTCATGAAGCGCGTGTAAGGATCGCCCAGCGTTTTGAGCATCTCCTCAACAGCGGTGTAGGCTTCCTCCCGAGTCTTGTAATTGCGACTTAGGTATTCACGACGTAACTCACGCCATTTATTGCGGTTAAAGGTACCTGTGCTGTCGACATAGTTACGATCGACAACTTGCCACACTTCATCAATGATTTCTTTGGGGCTTTCTTGAAAGAGCGCTTGCCCTTTCGCCCAGTGATTTCCTGCCCCCACCACAGCTACGGTCGCGATCGCAGAGGCACAAATACCGGCGATGAGCTTGCGATTAGAAAAAGCCATTGGCGAAAACCGCCTATCAGGAAAGGAGTAGGCTCAATCTAGCACAGGCTTTCTGGAGCGACACAGTCCCGATAGACGGCTCAATTTCTGGACTTTTAGGGTCAGCCGATCACCTCAGGTTCAACCCAGCGACCATCGGCTTTGATCAAATTGATCAGCTCTTCAACCCCCTGTTCTTCGGGAACTCTTTTGATCTCATCCCGTCCTCGGTAAAGGGCGATCGTGCCGGGAGTTTTTCCGACATAGCCGTAGTCCGCATCCGCCATTTCACCAGGGCCATTGACGATGCAACCCATCACGGCGATGTCCAGACCGACTAGATGGCTCGTTGCTGCTCGAACCTTATGCAGTACTTCTTCAAGGTTGAAGAGCGTCCGTCCACAACTCGGACAAGCGACGTACTCGACCATCGTTTTGCGGAGGCCCAAAGCTTGCAAAATCGAGTAGCAAACGGGAATTTCTTTTTCTGGGGCTTCAGTTAAGGAAACACGAATCGTGTCGCCAATGCCTTCAGCCAGCAGGGTACCAATCCCAACTGTGGACTTAATCCGACCATAGTCACCATCGCCTGCTTCAGTCACACCTAAGTGCAATGGATAATCCATGCCGAGATCATCCATGCGTTTAGCCATCAGACGATAGGCCGCTAGCATTACGGGCGCGCGGCTGGCCTTCATGGAAATAACGAGGTTGCGGAAGTCCATTTCTTCGCAGAGCCGCAGGAATTCCAACGCCGACTCCACCATGCCTTCCGGCGTGTCGCCGTAGGTGAACAGCATCCGCTCAGCGAGAGAGCCATGGTTGACACCAATCCGCATTGCCTTATCTTGCTCGCGCAGGCTGGCGACCAATGGCTCAAGGGTGTCGCGAATCTGTTTGCCAATCCGCTCAAACTCTTCTGGTGTGTAGCCTTGCCGGTTTGGATCGGGCTTCTCGAAAACGTAGAGGCCAGGATTGATCCGCACTTTATCGACGTGCTTGGCCACTTCCAGCGCGATTTTCATGCCGTTGTGGTGGACATCAGCCACCAAGGGCACATCGCGATAGGTATCTTGTAGTTTCTTTTTGATGTCGCCGACGGCTTTGGCATGACCGAGGCTGGGCACCGTAACACGGACAATCTCGCAGCCGATCTCATGCAGACGACGGATGGCAGCAACGGATCCATCGATGTCCAGCGTGTCTTCGTTGATCATCGACTGGACAACGACGGGGTGGCGGCTGCCAATCCAGATATCGCCGACACGCACCGATCGCGTCGGGCGCCGGTGAATGACGGTATCAAACTCAGTAGCAGTCGCGCTGGGGTTGGAAAGGGTCTGCATGGCACCGCGAGCAGTTCGGATCACTCCTTTAAGGTGCCATGGAAGCGGAACTCGACGTGTGTTTCAGTGATTACGGCTGTGAATGGAACCAATCGACCAGACCTTGGGCGATCGCTTCAACCAGTTGTTTTTGAGCGGCGGGATCAACAATCCACTCGAACTCCTGCGGGTTGATCATGAAGCCCAACTCCAGCAGCACCGAGGGCGCAACCGTGGGTCTGGTCAGTGCCAAGTTATTCCAGAAAATGCCGTAGGAGGGTCGCTGTAGAGGCGTCACCAGACTGTCATGGAGCGATCGCGCTAAGTCCTGCGACTGGTCTTGATACCAGAATGTCCCAATTCCCTGGGTTCCTTCGGCATCTCCTGCATCGGGCAGGGCGTTGTAGTGCAGGCTGAGGGCAATATCTGGCTCCAGCGTTTGAATCTGCGCGGCCCGTTCCTGCGGCCAAATGTCTTCATCACCCTCTCGACTCATCAACACTGTTGCCCCTAACTGTTGGAGGCGATCGCGTAGCAATTTCGAGACGGTGAGGGTCACGTCTTTTTCGGGTGTGCCATCTGGCCCACGAGCACCCAAATCCTCAGCACTGCCATGCCCGGGATCGAGATAGATCCTGAGTCCATGCAAAGGCTGCGATCGCGAGTTACTCAGTTGTGGGGGCTTGCGAATTGACAGAACTAAAGTGCTGCCGTCGTAGCGCACGCGATAGCCCCACTGCTGTGCAGTCGCAAACTGAAATTGATAGAGAACCTCGTTTGGACGGACTTGCTCCCAGCGGAAGCGCTGCAACCATGGTTGTGTTGTCAGCCGAATCGTATCGGTTTGAGCAGTCGTTTCATAAAGGTACAAGTTGAGACGATTGCCCTGTTGCTCTAGCCGAATTGGGACAGGACGAGTTAGCGGCACCTGAAACTCTAGCCAGCGATCGCGATTCTGGAAGCGAGCGCTGCGAACCTGCGATCGCGGTGGTGCAGCACTGGTAGTTACTCGCGCTTCTGACTGACGAATCCAACCGCCGTAGGCCAGTCGTAACCAGTCGCCAGCCTGAGCCAAAACCTGAGCTTGAGTCCCCTGAGGCAGCGGGGTAAGACGGGAATGATCGGTACTGGGGCCTGTTCTGGCGATTGCCTCAGCTGCCGTTATGGTGGCGATGCGATAGGGCTGGGCGGACCAAACCGTTACCGACCCTTGAGCAGTTTGAGTCAGACGGCGATCGCCAGCTTGGATTTGGAAGATGGGACGCCCCTGAAACCCTGCTGGCAATGCAGTCGTGCATCCTTCGTAGCGCTGAACAGAAGCAGGGCGATCGGGTTGGTTTTGACCGATTAAGACGGCAGCATTACTGGGGAGTGGCGCGCCGGCTTGGGCTTGCAGTGGGACTTGTAGTGCTCCGATCTGAACTTTTAATTGGGCTTGTGGCACCGCGATCGCAGAAAAGCAGACCAGTTCGTTGGGGCTGACTGCGATCGCCTGACTGGGCTGGAGGTTATCAAACAAGACACCCGGAGCCAGAACGGGTTGAGTGGGTTTGCGCAGAATCGTCAGCATCAATGTTTGATTGCCCGATCGCAGCTCAAACTGATTGGGACCGAGCTGCAAAGGAAAGCTGGGGGCAAAGTAACCGGCGGGACTGCGTTGAATGACTTGGCCGTTAACGGTAACTGGTTGTTGAGGATCAGCTGTCCCAATCAGAAAAATGCGATCGGCAGTCGTCTCGTGGCGATCGCTGGGATAGACCACTTGGAGGGCAGGCAGTTGTGCAATCCAAAACATTCCACGGACTCCCTAGAACCATGGCCAGATCCAGCGTCTAGCTTGGCAGATGATACTTACCCTTGAAGAATCAATCCACGGGCGATCGCCATCATTGAAAAATCAATCAAAAACAAAACCCCTCTGATTCATCAAGAATGAGAGGGGTTTGTTCAATGCGGAACCCGGGACTTGAACCCGGACAGTCGTGAAACCACTAGAACCTGAATCTAGCGCGTCTACCAATTCCGCCAGTTCCGCTGGCAAGTGCGAACCGCACAATTAATTACTTTAGGCCAAGAGAAACTTTTGTCAAGTCATCTGCAGAGCCAGCAACAGAGTTGTCCATGCCTGCCTAGACAGGTTGCTAGTTTCCTGTAGTATTAGGTCACTTTTTTGACCCCTGCACCCCACCTGAGGAGGAACGAGCCATTTCCGCCCTGTCTTTATCGGCTGCTGAGGCTGCCACCGCACCTGCATCGTTCCTCGAAATTGTTGGCAACCGCCCCCTCTCAGGGAGCGTGCACATCAGTGGCGCCAAAAACTCGGCTTTGGTCGTGATGGCTGGGGCACTCTTGTGCCCTGACCAATGCCGCATCCGAAATGTTCCGCAGTTGGCCGATGTGGGCCGCATGTTGGAAATTCTGCAGGCGCTGGGTGTCAAAACGAAACAACAAGGCGACTGTATTGACCTCGACCTCCGAGATCTCAGTAGTCCCGCCGCTCCCTACGAACTGGTCAATCAGCTCCGAGCCAGCTTCTTTGCGATCGGTCCGCTCTTAGCGCGGGTGGGTGTCGCCCGTATGCCCTTGCCGGGTGGCTGCAATATTGGGGCGCGGCCTGTCGATCTGCATGTTCGAGGCTTACGCGCACTCGGGGCTCACGTTCAGATTGAGCATGGCATTGTCAGTGCAGCGATTCCTGGCTCGCGTCGTCGCCTGCAAGGTGCCCGCATCTACCTCGATTGCCCCAGTGTGGGAGCGACCGAAACCCTGATGATGGCTGCAGTGTTGGCCGAAGGGGAAACCATTCTGGAGAATGCGGCCCAAGAACCCGAAGTGGTCGATTTAGCCAACTTCTGTCGCGCGATGGGCGCTCGCATTCGTGGGGCTGGCACTAACACTATTTCGATTCAAGGTGTAGAGCGCCTGCACACCGCTGACTATGCAATCATTCCTGATCGCATTGAAGCAGGGACTTTCCTGATCGCTGGGGCAATCACGAACTCCGTGATCAACGTAGCGCCGGTCATTCCTGATCACCTCTCAGCCACGATCGCTAAGCTCGAAGAAATGGGCTGCCCGATTGTGCAAACTGGCAGCAATGAACTGCAGACTCGCCCCCAGGGCAGCTTGCGAGGGGTAGATTTGCGGACGCTTCCCTATCCGGGCTTCCCAACTGACATGCAGGCGCAGTTTATGGCGCTGATGAGCATTTGTGAAGGCGATAGCGTCATCACTGAGACAGTGTTTGAGAACCGGATGCAGCATGTGGCTGAGCTGCAACGCATGGGGGCCGACATTCGTCTGCAAGGTAATACTGCGATCGTGCGTGGAGTTCCTCAGCTCTCAGGAGCGCCTGTCCTCGCAACGGATCTGCGAGCTTCGGCAGCACTGATCTTGGCAGCTTTGGCAGCTGAAGGGAAAACCCAAATCAGTGGTCTCCAGCACCTCGATCGCGGTTACGAAAATATTGAGGAAAAACTCCGTAAGTTGGGCGCAGATATCAAGCGCTTTAGCGCTGAGTAGTCCTTGGCAACGCTGCTGTCCTCTGGTACTGTAATGAAAGTGCCACGGGCAAGTGGCGGAATTGGTAGACGCAGCAGACTCAAAATCTGCCGCTAGCGATAGTGTGTGGGTTCGAGTCCCACCTTGCCCATCACTCAACTGAAGCCTCTCAAAGCTTGTCTGCGAGAGGCTTTTGCTTTGGAATCCTGCTCCCTACCCCCATGGACACGTGAGGACATCGGTTGAGATCCCTGAATCGAACGCGATCTGGCGAATGGTTTGAGGGCGGGAGTAGAAGCAATTGCAATTCTGTCGTTCCCAAAACTGTGAGGAAGGCAGTAAATTTCTAGGCTTGATGAAGCACTGTTGCATATGTCGTAGCGGCCAAAAGCGCGGGGCACACTGAATCTAAGAGTATTTCTATTGCATTCTTCTGGGGGCCGGTCTGATGTTCTCGCCTACTACCGGCTGGAGCCTTGCATTCCCGTGGAAGGACTATCTTTGTCAGCCACTGTTTCAACGCGATCGCAATGCCATTCTGAATCCGGTTCGTTACTGGCGTTGCTATCGGCAGCGATATCTGGAGCAGTGCTATCGCCTGCCCGCTCTCTCACCCCATCAGCCACCGACGGGTGAAGACAGCTAACACAGGATTGTCCTTAAACGGTCCAGCTGAGTGTTTTGCTCCAGCCTCAATTAATTGCAGGAAATTGCAGGAGTTTTTCGATGATTGATGCCCAGCTCGAGAAGCAACTGCAAGGCTTTTCTGCGTTGCAGAGTCTGTTTGATACTGACTTTGATGTCCGTCGGCTCTTTACAGCTGAGGATGCTTTAGAAGCGGGTGAATATGGCCGCTTGACTGTTGAAGCCCTGCAAAAGGATCCTGCGGCTAACCAGTTGTTTGCTGAGCGTTGGACGTTGCCCGAGCTCAATCTGTCGACATTTCTGCAATTGCCTGAAGGAAGCTTTGGTCGAGTCTATGCCGAAATGCTCGTTGCCAATGGCTTTGACCCCGACTATGTGATCCAAATTGCGCCGGTTGAAGGGGATGACGATCTGAGTTATTTCAAACGGCTCTGGCGAACTACCCATGATTTTCATCACATCGCGACTGGCATTGGCACCGATCCCCGTGGAGAAGTAGCGCTGCAAGCATTCCTGATGGGACAACTGCCGATTCCCTTCAGCGTTGTGGTTGTCAGCATGGGCTTGTTACGGACATCGGTGGTGCAACCCGATCGCATTCCCGCCTTGATTGATGCCATTTCTGATGCTTTTCGTCGAGGTCGCCACTCGCCGCAATTACTTCTGGCACAGCGTTGGGATCGCTTCTGGGCGTTGCCTGTGGCCGAGGTTCGTCAGCAGCTGCAAATTGCTGATTAGGGCAAAGGCGATCGCGACTTCTCAGGCAAAGTTGGTGTGAAGGGGAAAGCTCAGGATGAGGTTGACTGCATGGATCGTTGCCCTGGGCTTTTGGGGCTGGAGTAGTACTGCGATCGCGCAGGCTGCCACACTGAATTTCAATTCCAGTAGTGGCCCTGGTGCACAGCAGCTAACGGTTAATTCTGTCAGTGTCAGCATCGATGTACCCCGCAGTGCCACGCCTGATGGCGATCCCCCACCGCCAGTCGTGACCGTGCAAGTCAGTGGCAAAACCGTTTTTCGCGCGCTCCGGCCCGATCTGCCAGGCATGGAAACCTTGGTAGAGATTGCTGAGATGGATGCCAGCAATCCTTATCCAGAGGTGATCATCTCCCATTACACCGGTGGGGCACATTGCTGCAACAAGGTAGAAGTGATTAGCAGCGATTCAACAGGAAAGCAGTGGCGATCGCTCGAGTTGGGCGCTTTTGATGGGGGACCTCATCCCTTGGAAGATGTCGATGGGGACGGGCAATTGGAGTTTGTCGATCGCGACAACCGTTTTCTCTATCAATTCAGTTCCTATGCGGGTAGCGTCCCACCCGTGCAAGTTTGGCAGTTGAAGAACGGCCAGTTTGTTGATGTTTCGCAGCAGCCTCCATTTCGACGGTTACACGAAGAGCAAGCTGAGCAGATGTTGAAGGCGATTCAAGAGACGCCCCCGCGATCGCCGGATAGCAATGGTTTGCTGGCTGGCTATGCTGCCACCCAAGCGATCCTGGGCAAATTCCCCGAAGCCTGGAAGTTGGTGGAATCGCGCTACGAGCCATCCGACTGGGGACTTGATGAATGCCTCGGCACCTATGACGATCAAGGTCGCTGTAAGGGGCAAGAAGTGCGCTACAAAAACTTTCCGGAAGCGCTGCGGGCTTTTCTGCAACGCAATGGCTATTTGCCCGCTACGGCTGATCGTTAATCACACAAAGGAAGTGTAGACATGATGGGGCAACTGGGGCGATCGCTGGCGATTGGAGTGGCGCTGGGGCTGGGCTGGATGCTGCCTGCTGCTGCAGAAATCTATCGCTTCCAGATTTTGCAACTCAATGATGTCTACGAAATTACGCCGGTGCAGGGTGGTCGCAGCGGTGGTCTAGCCCGAGTCGCAACCCTGCTCAAGCAACTCAAAGCAGAGAATCCGCAGACATGGTCGATGCTGGCGGGCGATTACCTCAGCCCTTCTGCTCTAGGCACCGCTAAGGTAAATGGCGATCGCTTGGCGGGGCAGCAAATGGTCGCTGTCCTGAATGCGATGGGACTGGATTTAGCCACGTTCGGCAATCACGAATTTGATATCTCTGAAGCACAGCTGCGCCAGCGATTACAGGAGCAGAAGTTTGCTTTGGTGACGGGCAATGTGGTTGATGCTCAAGGGCAGTTATTTCCTAACACCCAAGCGGACTATCAGTTTCAGGTGCAGGCGGCTGACTGCCAGAAGCCTGTTTGTCCACCCCTGCAAGTCTCCGTTTTAGGTGTCACGATCGACAGTAATCGAGCGCCCTATGTGCGCTATGACGATCCCTTGACGACGCTGCAACAACAGATCCAGCAACTACAGCCTCAAACGGATTTATTCATTGGGCTGACGCACCTTAATCTGTCCCAGGATCAGCAACTAGCGCGATCGCTCCCCCCGTTGGATTTGATTCTGGGTGGGCATGAGCACGAGAATATTCAGCTGTGGGTGGGCGATGACTTCACGCCGATTTTCAAGGCGGATGCCAATGCTCGAACTGTCTATGTGCATCGCCTGACCTATGACAGCGATCGCCGTGAACTGCAGATTAATTCGCAACTGGTGCCAATTACACCAGCCATTCCCGAAGATCCGAAGACAGCAGCGGTTGTGCAGACTTGGCTGGAAAAAGGATTTGCAGGATTTCGGGCTCAGGGCTTTGACCCCAGCGCGATCGTGGGGCGTACTTCGGAACCATTAGATGGTCTCGAAAGTGCAGTGCGCAACGAATCCACAGCGCTGACACGCTTAATTGCTAAGAGCTATCGGCGAGCAGTGCCGACAGCCGAAGTTGCGATCTACAACAGTGGTGCTATCCGCATTGATGACGTGCTGCCACCGGGACCGATTAGTCAGTACGACGTGATTCGTATGCTGCCTTTTGGAGGAGCGATCGTCTCCGCAGAAATGAAAGGGGAATTGCTGCAAAAGCTCCTTGACCAAGGGCTCAAGAATCGCGGCAGTGGCGGTTTTCTCCAAACGGATGGGGTCGATCGCAGCGATCGCGGTTGGCAGATCCAAGGTCAGCCCCTACAGCCTAATCGCTGGTATCGGGTGGCGATCGCAGACTATCTGCTCACTGGCCAAGAGAAAGGACTCAGTTTTCTGACCGAACAGAATCCCAGTCTGCGATCGCTGCAACGGGGGCAGGACGTTCGATTCGCCGTGATTGAGCAGCTCAAGGCTCAACCCTAATGAGCAGCCGCACTGGCAAAACGGGCAGGATCTTGGTCACGGCGATCGCGCATGGAGATTGGCGCTCCTTGGCGATCGCCCGCCAGTTGGGCGGTTGTTTCCAAGGCTTCCCGTAGACGCTTAGCGGCATAGATCGACATATCGCGCGGCACGCTGATGCGATCGCGGAGATAGCGCAGGCCCAGATCAGAACCCGCCGGTGGCGGACAGGGCTGCTCGGTCATCAATGTGGTTAGGGCAGCACGCAGGGCGGAATCAAAGACTTCTGCTTCCACTGGATTCAGACGAATCAGCGTATCTTTGTGGCGCAAGACTCGTTGCAGTGCCTCTTGGCGAGCAGTCGAAGGCTCTGGATAGGTGACATCCGGCAGACCCAACCAAGGGCCTTGGTCTACACGGGTTTGACAGACCGCTGTTTGGGGATCGGTATTGGCAAAGCAGCCACCCATTTGTGGCGGTAAGTCATGTGCGTGAGTATGAAAGTCGCTCTGGGTGCCCCGATAGGTTTCGCGAGATTCCAGCGCATCAAACCAGTCGTTCAGTCGCGGGTTGCTCTCACGCAGGGAATAGCCCTTGTAGTAGTAGAGGCTGGCGTTCATCCGCTCAACGTAGGGCGTGAAAATCACATCGGTGACGCCAAAGCGATCGAGAAAGTAGGGGCCGGACGTACTCGCTAAAGCCGCTTCGACGCGATCGACCACGGCTTGAAAGGCGGCATGGCCTTGCTGATCTTGTTGCAGCGATCGCGAGGGATAGCAAAGCCAGCCACACCAAGCCCGAAACAGTTCCCGCTCGAGTCGTCGCAATGGCAGAACGTCGCGATCGCGCAGGCTGTGGGTCAGGGGGCCAAAGGCCGCCTCCAAGGCCAGCAGGATGTCATCACTTTCCGTGATGATCCGGCCATCGAGTTCCAACGCAGGCAGCATCCCCGACGGCACTTTGCGCTTGTACCAAGCTTCTTTCTCGCCGTAGCAAAACATCGTCACCTTGGCGATGCGGTAGGGAATTTGCTTCTCCTCCAGCCAGAACCACACTTTTTGGCAGTAGGGGCACCAAGCGTGGTGGTCGCGGTAGAGGGTGACCCGTACCGCTGATTCTGGCTGCCCAAACAGTCGCAGCGTGCTCTGGGCATTGGTGGGGCCGTTGACGCGATCGGGGTTGAAGTCCGTCAACGCAGCCAGCTCAGACCAACTGAGGGCAGAAGAACTCATAGCAGACAAGGCAAACCGGGACAGTCCTCATTATTGTTGCGAAGTTCCCGGCTCCTGCGGTTCCTTAGCGCAAACGTTGCGCTCAATGCAGAGTCGGCATCATGCCAGGCTGAATGTTCAACTTGGGATGCTGTAGTCCGTAAGCTTCGTGAATTCGTAGGGACCTATCAACGCGCCCCAAATGCTGCGCCCCGTTTCAGGATCAATGCCGCGATCGAAGCTATGAAAGTGAACTGTCTGCTGATCCTGCCAAACTTCAAAGCCCAAACTGACCTGTCGTTCGACCCCATCTGTCCAAAACCGACAGCGACAGCCTGCTGGTAACTGGGCCTTGTATCCACCCCGTGGGGTGTGCTCCACCGTTAAACGACAGCTCTCGAGGAGTTGGATATCTTCTGGGGTGAGCGATCGCAGGCGATCAGGATCCGCTCCAGCTCCGAGTACGGCTGTGGCGTTCTTGAATTGATAGAACTGAGCGGTTAGTTGACCTGAGGAGTCGGCCTCTAAGCAGAGCAGCCGTTGGCGGTAAGGGCGATCGAGTTGGAGGGCATTCGCCTGCTCTAGAAACAGACAGGGGCGATCGCGCCCAAACAACAGTAGGGGCTGTTGCCACAGGCGCAGTTGAACAAAGTGAACGGGTTCTGCGATCGCTTGTGGCTGGTTGCTGAACTCGCCACTGAGCCAAGTCCAGAGCTGTTGGAGATCATCCATGGGAACCATCTGCCCCTAGTTGGGATACCAAAACATGCCTTTGATGCCCTCGGGGTCCAGCACAAATCCCAAGCGCCGGTAGAAGTCGACCACATGGGGATCGGCAAACAGCGTGATGTTGGGAATATCAGCTTGCTGCAGCTGCGCGATCACATACTCCATCAGGACACGTCCGAGACCCTGCCCTTGAAAGCTGGGATTAATCACCACATCCCAAATCGTGGCGTTGAAAGCATGGTCTGAGGTGGCGCGGGCAAAGCCAATCAGCCGCCGCTGCTGAGCGAGGTGTTCCCACATTGAAACGACGAGAAAGCTGTTATCGAGGGCGCGACGAACCTTGCGCACTGGGCGACGTGACCAGCCCACGGCATCGCATAGAGCTTCGAGTTCTTGTAGGTCAATATCGCGACGAGTGCTGAGGATCAGGCGTTGATCAGTGGCAATCGCGGGGGTAATCTCAACGGCTTCTGGACCATAGCCAGCGAGGGGATCGTCAGAAGCAGAGCTGGAAACGGTAACGGGTGACTCCAGTGCAGAGAGTAAACTCTTCCAAAACCCCATTCCTGCTGCCACTCGCTTGGGCGCTGTGCCAGTGGCTAGTATAGCCTGCTGGCTTGGAGCCTTTATCCTAAAGGCATGCCCCACCTGAATTTACGGGGATCGTTACACGCCTACGATCAGTACGATCCGACGGATGGCGACCCTGACCTCACGCTTGTTTTTATTCACGGCTGGTTGCTGAGTCGTTCTTATTGGCAACCGCTGATCGCACAATTGCGATCGCATTGGGGGTGTCTGAGTTACGACTTACGCGGCTTTGGAGAATCGACTGCCAATCCTGATCAAGGGCATAGCCCGGTTGACTACGCTGAGGATTTGATCGACCTTCTCACTGCCCTCAACCTCCAACGAGTCTGGCTGGTTGGTCATTCGCTCGGGGGCACGATCGCCCTTTGGGCGGCACGGCTCTGTCCCGAGCGCATCGCTGGCGTGATTGGGGTGAATGCAGGGGGTGGCATCTACATTGAGCAAGAATTTGAGCGATTTCGCGGCTTTGGTCAGCAGTTAATTCGCTGGCGTCCACAATGGTTGCGACAAATTCCCGGTGCTGAGTTGCCTTTCTGTTGGGACAGTGTGCATCGTCCTCTACCACGACAATGGGCGCGTCGACGACTACGGGACTTTTTGGGAGCGGATGCGGCTGCAGCAACCGGTAGCTTGCTGGATTCAACAACGGCAGAACAGGTTAATTGCCTGCCTAGTCTGGTGGCGCGGCTCACGCAGCCTGCGTACTTCTTGGCGGGCGATCGCGACACGATCATGCCGCCAGCCTATGTGCAGCATCTGGCGAGCTTCCACCCCAGCTTTGGGCTGGAAGGACATAACCTGCGACAGCTGGAAGACTGTGGGCATTTAGCCATGCTGGAACAAACTGATGCTGTGGCTGAGGCGATCCACACTTGGATCCACCAGGCGATCGCAGCCGAGCAGAGCGATCCAGCACTCGATCCCTCGCTGCAGTCTGGTCTGTGAGTCATCTTTGGACAGATGTTGCTGGATGTTGGCAAGTCTGACCCAAGCGATTAGAAAAAAGCGAAGTTCAGTCAGGAGCTTGCTTTTGCCCCTGCGCTTGTAAGGCAATCCATCCCTTTGCAGGTTTGGTTCCGGGGCTGAACTTACAGCCACTCGGAGAGTGACAAGGCCGGTTCTAAGAGCAGGGCGATCGCGACACCAAGAGCAGCACCGACTAAAACTTCCAGTCGTGTGTGTCCCAAAACTTCTTTCAAACGCTCGATCGCGTCTTCATCACTATCCTCTTGACTCGTCAAGACTTGCTCACTGATCAAGTTGAGAATGCGGGCTTGACGTCCTGCTGCCCAGCGAACGCCGGCAGCGTCATACATCACAATGATCGCGAAGACAGTGACGACTGCAAATTCGAGGCTGCCCCACCCCTGCTGGCGGCCCACTGCTGTGGCCAAGGCAGCGACAAGAGCGGAGTGAGAACTGGGCATGCCGCCGGTTTCAATCAGTACATGCCAGTTCAAACGGCGATCGCGCACCCCTTCAACGATGAGCTTCGAGAACTGTGCAATACCACAGGCCAACAGAGCTGCAACGAGAACATCATTGGCCAGCACTTGCTGAAGAATTGCCAGCATCAGTGTTTCCGTGCAGTGATGTAGTCTGCGATCGCCCGCAGCGGATCTGCTTCCGGCCCAAAGGCCGCGATCGCAGTTTTCGCCTCAGTAATCAGCTGATCGGCATACTCCCGAGAAGCGTCTAGGCCAAGAAGACTGGGATAGGTGGCTTTCTGCGCCGCGAGATCCTTGCCTGCCGTTTTGCCCAATTCCTCAGCCGTGGCCGTGATGTCGAGGATGTCGTCAATCACTTGGAAGGCCAGACCTATTTTTTGGGCGTAGGTGCGCAGTTGCTTCTGCAACTCATCGCTAGCGCCGGCCAGAATTGCACCGGAAACCACCGATACCTCTAGCAACGCACCGGTCTTGTGGGTGTGGATGTAGTGCAAGGTCTCGAGATCGACGTCATCGCGACCTTCGGACTGCAAGTCCACCACCTGACCACCGACGAGCCCTTCTGCACCGACGGCGCGAGCCAGAGCCGCAATCACCTTGAGGACGCGATCGGCGGGAACTTCGGGTGTCTGGCTAGCGATCGCTTCAAAGGCATAGGTCAGCAGCGCGTCACCAGCCAAAATGGCGATGTCTTCGCCGTAGACCTTGTGATTGGTGGGACGACCCCGCCGAAAATCATCGTTGTCCATCGACGGTAGGTCGTCGTGGATTAGCGACATAGTGTGCACCATTTCCAAGGCACAGGCCGTGGGTAGAGCGATCGCTGCCGTTCCACCCGCCAGCTCGCAACTCGCCAGGCAGAGAATCGGGCGGAGCCGCTTGCCTTCTGCCAGCAGCGAATAGCGCATGGCATCGTAGATCAACGGCGGCTCTTGGGGGGGCAAAATCGCGTTGAGAGCTGCCTCAACTTGGCGCTGCCGCTCCTTTAGATAGCTTTTGAGATCGAAGCGAAGCGATGAAGAGGCGACCATAGGACTTAGCGCAATGGGAAACAGGCCACACCACTCAGCGGTCTAGCGCAGAAACGGCTGTTCCGAGCGGCGGCAATAGCTCAAGACCGTATTATGCAACAGCATTGCCACGGTCATTGGACCAACCCCGCCGGGAACTGGGGTGATCCAACTGGCGGTAGCGGCGGCGGCTTCGTAGTCCACATCCCCAACTAAACGGCCGTCTTCCAGTCGGTTAATGCCGACATCAACGACGACTGCGCCGGGCTTAATCCAGTCAACGCTCACCAGTTCGGGCCGGCCCACGGCGGCGACTAAGATGTCGGCTTGTCGGCACACTTCCGGCAAGTTAGGAGTGCGGGAATGGGCGATCGTGACGGTGGCGTTGGCTTCGAGCAACATCATTGCCAACGGTTTGCCGACGAGGATGCTACGACCAATCACGACTGCTTTTTTGCCGGCGGGATCGATTTGATTGGCCGCTAGCAATTCCATCACACCCGCTGGCGTGCAGCTGCGCAGACCTTCCTCGCCGCGGAGTAGCCGCCCAAGGTTCAGTGGGTGCAAACCATCCGCATCTTTCTCAGGATCGATCGCGAGGAGCAATGGCACTGCATCCAAATGGCTGGGTAAGGGCAGTTGCACCAAAATGCCATCGACGCGATCGTCAGCATTGAGCGATTCAATCAGGGCACGAATTTCCGCTTCGCTGCTGTTGCTGGGCAGATGTTTGCCAAAGGAGACAATGCCCGTCTGCTCACAGGCTTTTTCTTTGTTGCGAACATAGACGGCACTGGCAGGATTGTCACCGACCATAATCACTGCTAGTCCGGGACGACGACCCACGGCGGGAGCGATCGCTTCCACATGCGATCGCAGATTTTGTCGCCATTGTGCTGCCAAGGCCCGACCATCCAGTATTGCTGCCGCCATCCCGTCTATCCTTTGAGTGCTCCGCTGGTTTGCCGATGTCGCATCCTGTCACTAGCTTGTCTCCTCAGACCGATCGCTGGCTAGCCCCATTGGCGATCGCACTGTATGTCTGGCAGTTTCACCACCATGGGCCGGAACCGCTTTTGCAAGCCTGGGAAGCGATCGCCACAGCCATCTGGCAACGCCAGGAACCACCTGCAGCCATCGGCATAGCTGCTCTGCCCCAGCGCTATCTCACAGCCGTACCGTTGGAATCCCCCAAGCCAACCCTGTTGCCAGAGCTGGATTTACAACTAGCGATCGCGCGGCAACAGGAGCATGAACCAGAGGCGATCGCACTGGAATTAGCCCACCTAGGCCGTCAGTTTGGAACCGTGATCCTGCCGCTGCACTGGTGGCGATCGCTGCCACAAGATCGCCTTCAAGTCCTCAGCTGGCAACTGGGAGCTTGGCAGGCAGGCTACCGTCAGCCGCCAATGCAATAGGGGGGTTGACCCCTGAGTATGGCTGAGCCGAAGAGGTCAACTCGCTATAATCGGCCTAATGCTTGCCGATCGCCTGTCCATGTCTCTCTTCATTGCCTGCTGGCCCTCGTGATCTGGCGTTCAATTCCATGAGTTCCCTGCCCGGCTGGATCGTCCGACCCTTCATTCGTCAGCAGCCACGCTGGTGGCAGCCATCCCACGAACCGCTCTCCGTGGGAGCAGTCTGCTCAGTGATGCCTCCGAAGCGCCGTCGCTCTTACCGACGCTGTCTGGTGCTCGGAATCGTTGGCATCATTGCCATGACTGCTCTGGGTGGGCAGCGATTTTATAATCAGCCTCGCCTTGATGTGGGGATGCGTGCGGCTGTCACCATTACGGCACCCGACTCGGCGCAGGTGGTCGATCGCCTCAGTACCGATCGCCGCCGCAGTGAAGCGCGATCGGGCACAACGTCCGTGCTGCGGATTAATGCCACGACCAATCAGCAGCTCCGTCAAACCCTGAATGCCTTTTTGGATCAAGGCGATGAAGTGCGGGAACAGCTTGGGGCGTTCCCCTATCTGCCCCTGCCTCAATTCAGTGAACAGACCCAGCTAACGCTGCGTCAGCTCCCCCCGCAACGTTGGCAGCAGCTACAGCTCGCCCTGACTCAACCCAATCAACCCCTGACCGACCCAGAGCTTCAACAACTGCTCGACAGCCTGGAACAAGCTCGCCAGCGATCGCCCCGGACTTGGTCGCTAGTGTTGAACAGTATTCGCCAAGCCCAGCAGCGCTATAGTCGGGCACGGGCCAGCTTGGATACCCTGCAGTCGCCCGATCGCCCCTCACCGTTTCAGCCAGAATTGCTCGACCTCAGCAATCGTCAGTGGCAGCAGCTCCAGCTCTCGCTTCGCGTGGCACTCGATCGCATCTTGGCCCAAGGGCTGCCGCAAGGATTGCCTGAAGCGGTCATCCAAAACACGATTCGATCCCAACTGGGCAATCAGCTCTCGACTTCTTCCGTCTTGGTTGGTCAAACCCTGCTGGGGCAGGTGCTCAACAACCAGAGCACCCTAGAAGTCGATCAAGAAAAAACGCGCTTTTTGGCTGAACTACGGGCCAGCGCTGTCGATGATGTGGTTGTGCCCGTGCGTAAGGGGCAGGTGATTGTTGCCTCGGGCGAAGTGATTCGCGAGCGAGAATTTGCTCTGCTGGACTACTTTGGTCTGACCCGCCGTAGCCCCAACTGGCCGGGCTTGATCGGCTTTGGCGGCATTGTGACGGCAGGCTTTGGCGTTTTTTGGTTGATGCAACGTCGCTGGCAACCTAACCTGCGCGTGGGCGATCGCCTGCTGCTGCTGATCCTCGCCTTGTCAGTGCCCTTGGGCTACAGCACCCCGCTGCATGTCTCGACCTTGCCAGCTGTCGGTTTACTGGCGGGCAGCTTCTACGGCGCCCGTTTGGGCAGCACCTTGGTCGTCTTGCTAACGGCGATCGCCCCTTTGGGCTTGAACCTAGTACCCGTGGTCGATCTCAACTCCTTGATGGCCAGCTCTATCGCTGGGCTGGTGGGCGCAGTCCGCGCTGGATCGCTGCGATCGCGGGAAGAAGTAGCCCTGCTGGGGCTAGGGGTTGGCTTGGCTGAAGGGGTCACTTTCTTGCTCTGTAGCTTGATCAATCCCCCTGCTGGGCTGTTTGTCGCCTCTTGGATCTCCCTGCTAACCACCGTGGGCATTCATGCACTGCGGGGCATGGCTTGGAGTGTGGTAGCGCTAGGTATCAGCCCTTATCTCGAGCGGATTTTTGACCTTGTCACCCCAATCCGTTTGGCGGAGCTAGCGAATCCAAACCGACCCCTGCTGCGCCGACTGGCTGCTGAAGCACCGGGAACATTTCAGCACACCCTGTTTGTCTCCTCGCTCGCCGAAGCTGCGGCCCGAGCCTTAGGCTGCAACATGGAGCTGGTTCGCACTGGTACGCTCTATCACGATGTAGGCAAGCTCTGTGAGCCGCGCTGTTTTGTTGAAAACCAGCAGGGTTGTCAAAATCAGCACGACCAGATCAACGATCCTTGGCAAAGTGCAGCCATTATTCAACGACATGTCTCGGAAGGGGTGCAACTGGCGCGACGGGCAGGATTACCAAAGGCGGTACGGGACTTTATCCCGGAACATCAGGGCACGATGCTAATCGCCTATTTCTATCACCAAGCAAAGGAACTGGCCCAGAAAGATCCAGAACGGTACCAAGTGAATGAACGGGATTTTCGCTATCCCGGTCCAATTCCCCAAAGCCGTGAAACCGGCATTGTAATGTTGGCAGATTCCTGTGAAGCAGCACTGCGATCGCTGGAGGATGCCACGATCGAAGATGCTCTCCGAATGGTGAAGCGTATTATTCGTGCTCGCTGGCAGGATAATCAGCTTGCTGCCTCAGGCTTAAACCGCAGGGATCTCGCCACGATCGCGGAAGTCTTTGTTCAAATTTGGCAGCAATTCCATCACAAACGCATTGCCTATCCCAACAGCGCAACCAATTCAAACTAGTTGCTGTAGAAATTGCTGAAGCTCAGCAGCAATCCACTCCTGCTCAATTGTCGTCAACATAAAGCCAAACTGATGGCGGTGAATACCTACCTGTAAAACGCAGGTGTAGAGTGGCACATCATTGATGCGAACCCCGCTATTCGCCACTTCTACCGCATTGATGTCATCCGTCTGACCCCGCAGGGTTTTACTGATGCCTAAAGCCGTCATGTGGAGCTGAAAGCGATCGCGTCCCACCTCTAAAATCGTCTGCCCGAAGAGGGCCAAACAGAGCGGTGCCATCAGCATGATGCCGACGTACCAGAAAGGCAGCAAGAAAAGCAGAAAGAGCGGTGCACTGACAGCAAATGTCGCTGTAAAAAAAACCAGCAAGACATTCCAAAACAGCGCAAATCCGGCGAGTCCTAGAAGGGAAAGTCGAAGTCCTTGAGGCGGAATGCGAAGGCGCAGACGTTGTGGGCTGCGAATCAGTTCGACGTTGCTACCTGCCGGACGCCGCAGGCTAAGAACGGTGGTTGTTGGAGAACCGGTGAGCGTACGCTCTCGGATCACGGGTGGATCGGGGGTCTGCAGGGCACGCAGGGCGATCGCAGCAGAAGCAAAACGCTCTTCGGGCAAAGGTGCCAAGAGTTGATCGAGCCATGTGGCTAAGCGCTCGGAGACCCTCGCATAGGGTCGAAAGTCGATGCGCAATCGCTGCCGTTGCAGTTGATCGGGCGATCGCCCCGTCAGCAGAAAAACAAGCGTTGCACCCAAAGCGTAGAGATCAGATTGCGGTGTGCTCTGACCCTGAAGTTGTTCAGGGGGCATGTAGCCGAGCGTGCCGACAAACGTGTTGCTGCCCAGCAAGGTTTCGCGGGCGATCGCCTGCACCGAGCCAAAGTCAATCAGCTGCAGCTGTCCATCGGCTTGGCGAATCAAGTTCTGCGGCTTGATGTCACGGTGAACCACTGGCGGATAGAGACTTTGCAGGTAGACCAGAATCTCCAGCACTTGCGTCGCGATCGCAACGACTTCCTGCTCCTGAAAGCGCTGGCTTTGCTCGACTAATTGATCGAGCGGCTGACCTTCGACCAAATCCCGCACGAGGCAGAAGTAACAGTCCGTTGGTGTTTCGACCTGAAAGTAATCGCGATAGCGGGGAATACCCGGATGTTGCAGCGTCGCGAGAGTCCGGGCTTCTCGCTCAAACAGATCGAGGATCTTCCAGTCAGTGGTGCCGCTGAGCGTCAGAACTTTGATCGCCACCGTCTGTTGACTCTGGCGATCGCGGGCACGATAGGTCGTCCCCGTTCCTCCCTGCCCGAGTGGGCGATCGAGTTCATAGCGATCGTTGAGAACCGTGCCGACAGGCAGCATGCTCATCTGTAGTTTGGAGTCCGAGCTTGCCTCTAGGGTGCCCTGAGCCCCCTAGTCCCGTCCAGCAGCGAGACGGGCTTCGACCTCTGCGATCGCTAGCAGCGTTTTGAGCACGGAATCGGGGTTGAGGCTGATCGAATCAATGCCCTGCTCTACCAAGAAGGCTGCAAACTCGGGATAGTCACTGGGGGCTTGGCCGCAAATACCAATCTTGCGACCGGAGGCTTTGACCGTTTGGATTGCCTGCGCCACCATTCGTTTAACCGCTAGGTTGCGTTCATCGAACAGAGCTGCCACAAGAGCCGAATCGCGATCGAGCCCCAAGGTGAGCTGAGTCAGATCATTGGAGCCAATTGAAAAGCCGTCAAACACCTCACTAAAGGCATCGGCACAGATCACGTTGCTGGGCAGTTCGCACATTACGTAGACCTGTAGGCCGTTTTCGCCACGTTTGAGGCCATTGGCTTCCATCTCTACCAGTACCCGTCGCCCCTCTTCCGGCGTCCGACAGAAGGGCACCATCGGAATGACGTTGGTTAGCCCCATCGCCTCGCGTACTTGGTGGAATGCTTGGCATTCCAGCGCAAAAGCCTCCCGGTACTGCGGGTCGTAATAGCGTGAGGCGCCCCGCCAGCCGATCATCGGGTTTTCTTCGCGGGGTTCAAACTGTCGCCCGCCCAAGAGATTGGCGTACTCGTTGCTCTTGAAATCCGAGAGTCGGACAATTACTGGCTTCGGCCAGAAGGCAGCAGCAATCCGGCCAATGCCCTGCGCCAACTTATCGACGAAGAAGTCAGCTTTGCGATCGTAGTTAACTGTCAGCTCCGCAATTTTGGCCTGCACCAGCAGATCATCAAGCTGCTCGAAGTGGAGCAGCGCCAGCGGGTGAGCCTGAATGTGATTGGCGATGATGAATTCCAGTCGTGCTAACCCGACGCCATCGCAGGGAATCGCCGCCAGTCCAAAGGCTTCCTCAGGATTGCCGACATTCATCAGAATCTGAGTGCGCGGGCGGGGTAGATCGTCCAGTACCGTTTCCTGGACCTCAAAAGGCAGCAGGCCAGCATAGACACGACCTTGATCACCTTCCGCACAGGAGACCGTGACATCAGTCCCCGTGGCGATCGCAGTAGTAGCTGTTCCGCACCCTACGATCGCAGGAATTCCCATCTCGCGGGCAATGATTGCCGCGTGGCAAGTCCGACCGCCTTGATTGGTCACGATCGCGCTGGCTTTCTTCATGATCGGTTCCCAATCTGGGTCGGTGCGATTGGTCACCAGCACTTCACCCGCTTGAAAATCGGCGATGTGATGAACATCAAGAATGACCCGTGCCGTACCTTGGCCGATCATTTCACCGACGGCTCGCCCTTCCACCAGCACCGGGCCACTGCCTTGCAGTTGGTAGCTGCGTAACAGATTACTCGCCCGTTGAGATTGCACTGTTTCGGGGCGGGCTTGGACGATGAATAACTCGCTGCTGAGGCCATCCTTGGCCCACTCGATATCCATCGGGGTGAAGCAGCCCCGTTTGGCAGAGTAGTGATCCTCGATGATGCACGCCCACTGAGCTAGCTGCAGCACTTCATCGTCATTGATGGCAAACCGTTGGCGATCGCTCTCAGCCACGGAGACGTTTTTGGTCAGCTTCGATCCGCCTTCGTCATAGACCATGCGGATCTCTTTGCTGCCAAGGCGCTTGTCGAGAATTGGGCGATAGCCCTGCTGCAACGTCGGTTTGAAGACAAAAAATTCGTCAGGGTTAACTGCGCCTTGGACGACGTTTTCACCCAAGCCGTAGGCTGCTGTCACAAGGGCCGCATTGCGGAAACCCGTTTCCGTGTCGATTGAGAACATCACGCCCGAAGCAGCCAGATCAGAGCGCACCATCTTTTGCACCCCAACTGACAAAGCCACCTCAAAGTGGTCAAAGCCCTTGATTTGTCGATAGGAAATGGCGCGATCGGTGAACAGCGACGCAAAGCAGCGATGACAGGCTTGGATGACCGCTTGTACCCCGCGCACATTCAGATAGGTTTCCTGCTGACCAGCGAAGCTAGCATCGGGCAGATCCTCTGCAGTCGCACTGGAACGAACCGCCACATCGACACTGCCGAACTGACGCTGACAGCGATCGCGATCGAGCCCGCTAAGGCGATCGCAAACAGAAGCAACAGGTTGATAGCGATCGCAAAGTTGCTGATAGGCTTCCGCGATCGCAGTTTCTAGCTCCACCGGAAAGGGCGTATTGAGGACTAAATTGCGGGCTTGCTGACCGCGTTCCCGCAGATTGGCAACATCCTCCACATCCAAATCCGCAAACAGTTGGCGGAGCTGGGGTTCCAGGCCTGCCCCAGCAAGGAAAAAGCGGAACGCTGTCGCAGTGGTGGCAAAACCCAAGGGAACGTTGACCCCTTTGGGCAGGAGCTCGCGGATCATCTCGCCGAGGGAGGCATTCTTGCCACCGACAAGCGCGATATCGTCAATACCAACGTCTTCGAACCAGAGCACAAACTGTTGGTCTCGCGACTCATTGCCAGCGGTTGGCTGGAAGCTAGTGAGCGTCATGGCGGAGCCTCGCGATCGCACGTCCTATCTCTAGGAGGCACGAGGACTGTAGCGAAATCAACAGTTCGTTGGAAAGACTGAGGATTCGTTAGAAAACGATAGAAACTCTGTGCAATCAGCGAAGATTTACTCCCAGGGAGAGCACGATAACAGAAATAGCGATCTCAAAAAAATGCTATTTACCACCCTTTTTGGGTTGGAGATCAATACTGAGAAAGCATGCTTGGTGACGAGGAAATCAACAGCCTCTAGGCCACTTCTACACCCAGTGATTGAAGGCGATAGAGACTGGTATAAAGCCCATTGCGTGCCATCAAGACATCGTGCGAACCATCCTCAATCAGTTGCCCTTGACGAAGGACAAGGATACGATCGGCATTGCGAATCGTTGAGAGTCGGTGGGCAATGATAATTGCCGTGCGATCGCTCAGCAAATCATCCAAAGCTTCTTGCACCAAAGCTTCGGTCCCAACATCTAAATTTGCGGTTGCTTCGTCCAAAATCAAAACCTTGGGATCGCGAATCGCCACTCGCGCAAATGCCAAGAGCTGGCGTTGTCCACCCGAAAGATTTGTACCTCGCTCCCGCAGCGGCGTGGCATAGCCTTGGGGAAGGGATTCAATTAGATCAGCAACATTGGTGCGTCGAGCGGCAGTTTGTACAGCATCCGTGTCGTAGGGTTCTCCGAGCGTAATGTTGCTCTGCACATCACCAGCAAACAGAAAACCATCCTGGAGAATGACCCCTAGGTGCCGGCGTAACTCTACCTGCGGCAGATCACGGATATCAATTCCATCAATTAAAATCCGACCTTGGGTCGGTTCATAGAGGCGACAAAGCAAGCGAATAATTGTGCTCTTACCTGCACCAGTTGGCCCCACTAGTGCTACTTTTTGACCGGGCTGAATCGTGATATTGAGATTATGGATAACTGGCTCATCCGGTTTGTAGCCAAAACAAACATTCTCAAAGCGAATTTCACCCGATTGTGAAGTGTCAAGACTCAGTTGTTGGGGCTTGGCTGCATCTCGAATTTCAATTGGCTCATTGAAAATATCAACAATCCGCTCGATCGCCGTAAAGCCAGCTTGAATTGAAGTGAATTTTTCAGCGAGTTGGCGTAGCGGATCAAACAACCGCTGGGAATAGAGAATAAAGGCGGCGAGCAGACCAAAATTCATCTGATCTTGCAGCACGAGAAAGCTGCCTAGCCAGAGCACTGCCGCGATCGCAGCCAGCGAGATCCATTCCAGCGTGGCAGAAATAGCTGAGTCGTGAAAGATGGTGCGATCGACAGCTTCTAAATAATGTTGATTGGCAACTCGAAATTGCTGGGCATTGTAGGCTTCGCGACGGAAACTCTGGACAATACCAATGCCGACCATATTTTCCTGCAGGGTAGCGTTGAGGTTTGACAGCTCTTCGCGGGCCCGGTAGTTAGCGATGCGGTAGCGCCGCTGGAAATAGAGAATGACAGCAGTGGTGGGCAGTAGTAAAACGGTCAGCAATAGTGCCAATTGCCACTGCAGCCAAAACATGGCGATCGCGATCGCCAGCAACGAAACAATGTCGCTGAGAATGCCGATTGCCCCAGTCGAAAACACCTCGCCGAGGGCTTCAACATCATTCGTCAAACGGGTGACCAGCTTGCCCACCGGTGTGCGATCAAAAAAGCGCACAGCCAACGAAGTCACGTGTTGGAACAAGTCCTGGCGAATGTCCGCCGTCACGCGCTGCCCCACTTCCTGGACGTAGTAACCCTGCACGCCCCGAAAAGCCAATCGCACAACGATGGTGACCAGCAGAGCCAGCGACAACAGGTTCAACCCATCGCTGCGGCTCATCCCCTGCAGCACAGTCCAAGTGGGCTTGTTCTGCAGGACGGAGATAGCCTGACCCACCAACATGGGCTGAACAGCACCCGCCAAGGCCAAGGGCACCAGTAGGATTAGTGCTCCAATCAGGGGCCGCTGGTAGCGACCGAGATAGGGCAAAAGCCGCTGCAACAGTGACCAATCATCCCAACGGCGTAGCAGAGCAAGCATGAATTAAATGACGGACTGGGTCATGCTTCACCCTAACAAGTTGCCGCGATCGCCTGAGCAACGGTCTGCCGGAGTTGACTAATCAGATCGCCGATACCATCCGCATTAATTCGATAGGCCAAGGGGTTGGCAATCAGACGAGCTGTGCTTTCAAACAGGGTTTCAATCTCAACAAGCCCGTTCTCGCGCAAGGTTTGCCCCGTGGCTACCAAATCCACGATCGCTTCTGACATACCGGTAATCGGACCCAGTTCGACAGAACCGGAGAGTGGCACAATCTCCACCGGCAAATCTAAATCGTGGAAATAGTCGCGGGCACAGTGGACAAATTTGGAGGCAATGCGACAGTGCGCCGGTAAATCGAGAGCCGAACGGTAGGGACTGCTGGCCTTCACCGCGATCGACATCCGACAGCCCCCAAAACCCAGGTCGATCAGTTGAGCGACTCGGGCAGTTTTCTCGCGCAGCACGTCATAGCCGACGACTCCCAGTTGAGCCTGTCCATACTCCACGTAAACTGGCACATCGGAATTGCGCACCAGCAAAGCCTTGGCCCGACCCTGACGATCGAGAATTTGTAATTGACGATTTCCGGGTTCCAAAAAGGCGCTAAAGTCGAGCCCTGCGGATTGCAGCAAGCGAATGCTGTCCTTGAGTAAGGCACCTTTGGGCAGGGCGATCGTCAGCATGGTGGCAGGCAGCAAAAGTCTTTCGATCGTATCAAAGTGCTTTACAGAGCCCGAGCGCAAACTCTTGCATCAACGATGCGCCTCAGCTGGGAATCTGTGAGGTACGCTAAACAGCGATCGCGGCTCGACACTCCTGACCTCCGCAAAGCTGCAATCTAAATCTAAAACGCTGGCTCAGCGGCTTGGGCGGTAGGGTCAGCAACGGCATTAGCTTGGACTTTTCTTGAGCTGCCCCTCAATCGACTGCTGATTGCGCTGTGAACGGCTAAGATCCCTGCACGATCGCTCGATCACTGGGCATCACTATTTCGAGGAGTTTTAACCTAGCGGTGTCTGGCTCTAGCAATCAACCATCGGTGGCCAAGTCTTCTGCTGTTGACCAGACGAGCGATCGCCCGGCTACTTCTCCCTCTTTTTTGGGGCGCTTAGCTTTTTGGAAAGCCCGTCCTGAGACGAACACCACCCGCACGCGAAAAAGTCGAGCGGAGCGCCGACAGGCTCATCGAGCAAAGCGGGCGGCTCATCCTCCAGGCAGACGGCGCTGGCTCCGAGCGATCGTGGCCGTTGCGATCGGTGCTGCAACTGTTGCTGGTGCAGAAGTGGGTCGGCGGCGACTGATTCAGCAGCTTCCCAATCCGCGAGAAGTCTATAGCTTTACCCGTCCCGGCACGATCACCATTCTCTCGGCAGACGATGTTGTGCTGCAGAAGATTGGGCCGGCGACCCGTGACAAGGTTCCTTTTGATCAAATTCCGCTGCAGCTACGCCAAGCATTTCTGGCCGCGGAAGATCAGCGCTTCTACGAACACAGTGGCCTTGACCTGGTAGGCATTGCCCGTGCCAGTGTCACCAATCTCCTGAGCGGTGAAGTTCAGGAAGGGGCGAGCACGATCACGCAGCAGCTGGCCCGCATTGTATTTCTCAGCCAAGAACGCAGCATTCAGCGCAAGTTCAATGAGGCGCTGATGGCTCAGAAGCTAGAGCAAGAGCTGACCAAAGACCAAATCCTTGAGCAATATCTCAATCTGGTCTACCTCGGTGCCGGTGCCTACGGGGTGGCAGATGCTGCCTGGGTCTACTTCAGTAAGCCGGTCAAGGACTTGAGCCTTGGAGAAATGGCAACCTTGGCAGGGCTTCCGCCTGCTCCGACCGCCTATTCCCCACTGGTTTCACTCAAGATTGCGCAAGAGCGACGCAACATTGTTTTGAGCCGGATGCAGGAAGTGGGTTTTATTACGCCTGCTGAAGCAGAGGCTGCTCGCCGCGAACCGTTGGCGCTCAAACCGGCCAGCCCCAAATACGCCCAGAGCATAGCGCCCTATTTCACCAACTATGTCCGACAGGAATTGCCACGATTTGTCTCACCAGACGTTTTGGAATACGGCGGACTCACACTCAAGACAACCTTGAACTATCGCTGGCAGAAAGCGGCAGATCAGGCGATTCAAGACTCCACCTACGGCAGCTTGCAAGGGGCACTCGTCAGTATCGATCCCCGCAGTGGAGCCATTCGCGCCATGGTCGGTGGTGTCGATTTTGATCGTAGTCAGTTCAATCGCGCGACCCAGGCTTACCGGCAGCCTGGCTCCACCTTCAAAATGTTTGTGTATGCAGCGGCGATCGCCTCGGGAATGTCGCCGTCTCAGATTTATGTGGATGCACCGCTAAACCTAGGGGGGTATAAGCCACAAAACTTTAGTCGCAGCTTTAGTGGCGCTATCAGCCTGACTCAGGCGCTGACCAACTCGGTCAATATTGTTGCGATCAAAGTGCTGCGGGATGTTGGAATTGACAACGTCATTCGGGTTGCCCGACAGATGGGGATTCGGGCCGACCTCGCACGCTACTATCCATTAGCTTTGGGAGCCTCCGATGTCACCTTGCTGGAGATCACCAGTGCTTATGGAACCTTAGCTAATCGTGGACAATATCTCACGCCCCACCCGATCGCGGAGATTATTGATCATCGTGGTCGCCGACTTTACCAAGATAAGCAGATTGAACCTGTCCAAGCTTTGGACCCAGGCTCTGCTGCGCTAGTTACCTCTATGCTGGAACGCGTCGTAACCTCTGGAACTGGGGCCGCAGCCTATCTGCCCGATCGCCCTGTAGCAGGTAAAACAGGCACGACTGAGCAAGCCCGTGATCTCTGGTTCATTGGCTATATCCCACAGCTGGTCACGGGAGTGTGGCTGGGCTACGACAATTTTGCTCCAACTGGCAGTGGGAGTAGTGCAGCGGCGGTGGCTTGGTATCGCTTCATGGCACAGGCGATTAAGGACCTCCCGCCGGAGAAATTCCCGCCGCTGCCCAAGCCTGAACAGCGCAAGCCCTTGTTTAAGGCGCAGTTCACGAGTGGACGCGATCTAGGTGGAATCGATCGCGGACCAGGTCGATATGATTACGGAGCAGGGATTGAATTAGCGGATTCCCCCAGTTTTGCCGGTAGCTTGCCCCCAGCTCCCTCCGGTGGGTCAACCCCCAATCGGCCATCACCAGATTACGAAGCTGACTTTGGTCAAGAGCCTGCGGTTGAGGAACCTCGGTACTATGAACCGCCGTCTTCCTCGGGCTCTGAGCCAGTTGATCAAGCTCCTGCTCCTGCAGGACCTGAACCGGAACCAGAAGCACCGGTTGAACCCCAAGCTCCAGCACCACCGTCTCTAGAACCGACGGCACCACCGCCACCAGTCGAACCGACAGCACCACTCCCCCAGGCTCCCTAGCATGCTTGAGTGTCTGATACTGGGTCGTGAGCGAGTGCCAGAAGCGATCGCGAGCGTGCTCATGGGACGATACTAGCGATGCGGCAAATCCTCCATCACTAAATTCTCCTCGGAGTCTAAACAGCCAATCTGCTCTCCATCTCAGATAACCGACCTCAATTGAGTCATGAAGCTGTTATTTGTAGTGCCACATTATTGGAAGCCAACTGGCGGTAACTATGGCTCGCTTGGGGCAGACCCGAGTCCGCGTGTCGCGGCTCTGAGTCGTCTTATCGCTGCTTTACATAGTCAGTTTGGCCCCCAGCAGGCTGTACTCCAAATTCGCGATCGCACATTACAGCCAGCCAATCAGCAAAAAGCAGCTGAGATCGAAATTGCCATTTTTACAACTCAAGGCTGTCACGTTTTAGAGTATCTATCCTGCCCCAAAAACTTGTATCGGCACTGTCCAGTCGAGTGCGATCCAATGTTCTTAGGCTTTGAAGCTCAAGCCTATCTTCGCGATCGCCAACAGGATTTTGATTGGTATGGGTTTCTAGAAGATGACTTGATTATTGAAGATCCACTTTTCTTCTTGAAGTTACAGTGGTTTCAAACCAATGTTGGGCCCCAAGCAGTGCTACAGCCTAATCGTTTTGAATCCTTAGTAGCAGAAGGAAAACCTCATAAGCTTTATGTCGATGGTCCGAACAGTGGTGTTGCTGTTCAGTTTTGGCCCGATCGCGAGGCCCTGCAGCTAACGGGACAATTCCTAGGGTTTCCCATGACATTCGAACGCAGTGTCAATCCTCATTCAGGCTGCTTTTTTCTCAGCCAAGCCCAAGTCCAAAAGCTGGTCACTGATCCCTGCTTTCTCGATCGGGATATCCGCTTCGTTGGCCCTCTTGAAAGTGCTGCTTCTCTTTCCTTGATGAAGGTCTTTCGAATCTATAAGCCTGCTGCACCTCAGGCATCTTTCCTCGAAATTCGTCATCATCCAGCCAACTTCCTCAAGAACCTTCGGTTCGCGACCGGAGCCATTGCTTCAAGGTAAGCGAGTGTGCAGCGATCGCGGGTTCTAGCGGCTAGAGTGTAGTCGTTTTGCTGAGGACTTGGGCATGAAGCGCCGTGAGCTGCTGGTGTTGGGCGGACTGAGTACGATCGCCGCTGGGATGGGGCGGCAATGGCTGCAACCCTCGCCAGCTCAAGCGATCACACCCCTGCCCGCCAGCGATCGTTCTTTGGATCTTCGCTTCATCGCCGTTGCGGACACAGGAACGGGTGCCCGTGGGCAATATTCAGTCGCTGCAGCGATGGAACGCTACCGGCGATCGAATCCCTATCGACTTGCGCTGTTAGCCGGCGACAACATCTACAACAACGGCGAAATCGAAAAAATTCAAGCAGTGTTTGAGCGTCCCTATGCACCGTTGTTGCAATCGGGCGTTAAGTTTCGGGCTGTTTTGGGCAACCACGACATCCGCACCAACAATGGTAACGATCAGGTACGCTATCCCGGTTTCAACATGGCTGGGCGCTATTACCAATTCCAGGAAGGACCGGTTGCTTTTTTTGCGCTGGACACTAACGGCAATGCGGACTGGAACAATCAACTGACTTGGCTCGATCGCGCCCTACGGGCGAGCACTGCGCCTTGGAAGGTGGTATTTGGTCATCATCCGATCTATTCATCTGGTTTCTATGGTGTTAACCGGACGCTGATCAGCCGCCTTGTGCCCCTGTTTAAGCGCCATGGTGTCCAGCTCTACATCAGTGGTCATGACCACAGCTATGAACGCACTCAGCCGATTGATGGCACAACTTATCTAATTGTGGGCGCCGGAGCGGGCTTGCGACCCGTGGGCCGCTCAGCCTGGACGGCTCAGTCAGCCAGCACCCTGAGCTTTGCAGGACTCGAGGTCTATGGCAACGAACTACGAATCCAAACCTTTGATAAAGACAGTCGCCTGATCGATCAAGGTCAGATTTTTGCATCCTGATCCAACAGCAGGCTGAAGCAATCGGCCAACTTCAGCCTGCTGGCAAATCGCGTTAATCGATCGCAATTTTGGTTGGCCCGTTGCCGCTGCTCGGGGGAGTGACAGCAGCACCGCGGCGAAACTCGCGATAGAGGCGATCGCGCCACTCGAAGAACACAGCATAGTCGGGGTTATCGACCAAGCCAGGAACACCGCGCCCGCGCAGACCACTGGGAATGTCGATCGCAGCGGTTGTCGGGAATTTCAGAAAGAGGCTGTGAGCCGCGATCGCTAAATCTGCCAGAACTGGGCGATCGCCCAATAGGTAGGGTTGATTCTGTAATCGTTGGCAGAGCGCTTTGAGGCCTTGCTCGAGGTTGAGGCGGGCGGTTCGTAGTGTTTCTGGGCTGAGGCCAACACCGCTGCCGAGGACGCTGAAGACTTCGCTAGGGACAGCGCTGACCAAGTTACGGAGTGGCCCGGGTACTTGGTTGGGCAGCGCCGCTTCTCGCAGGCTGGGATCCCAGCCTAAAGCCCCAAGGAGTACCGTGCGCACATCTGCAGCAAAGCTGCGATCGGCCCAATCTTCCAGCAAGACGTTCAGTGCTTGCTGCTGCGGATCGGCCAACGTTAGCGGCGGCTCTGGAAATTTTTGATCGAGGTACTGGGCGATCGCGGTGGAATCAGCGATCGCTTCGCTGCCATCCTTCAGCACCGGAACTTGGCGCTGCCCCGAGAGGCGAAACACTTCAAACTGTCCAATGCCCGGAGTCACTTCCTGTTTGCGATACTCCAGACCCTTGAAGTCGAGAATCAGGCGAACCTTTTCGCTGTAGGGTGATAACTCAAACTGGTAAAGCTCCAGCATTGGGGCGTTCCTTGGGTGACAGCAAGACTCTATCAAAAATCAGCGATGAGCCGCCTTGCCCTAGATGACCAGCACCTTTCCTGCAGCTATGCTCCCTAAATCCCAAAGAGTTTTGAGGCTTGCTGAGGACATTGCTGAATCAGAAAACCAGCAAGCTGAGCCCCTAGAGCTTCTGCACTGTTGGGTGTTTTCAGATCTGCCTCGGTCAGACTTTGGTCGCTGATCCAACGATTGATCTGCTGACTGACCGCTGCTTCGAATTGCTGGGGACTAGGGCTATTGATGGCGCAGAGCTCTTTGGCGAAGTCTTGGAGCTGGCGATCGCTGGGGAGCGCGATCGCTGGCAGGGGCATCCAGACCATAGCCAAAATCCAAAGACGCACGCCCATGCCACTCTCCAATGCCTTGCTTTTAGGATGCCGTGGGCGGCGTAATTCGACCAGCCTCCAAGCAGGCAACAAAAAACGGCTAGAAATCAATTTCTAGCCGCCGTTCAGTCATTGATTCAGACAGTCTCGAGTCTCTGGATTAGGAGACCGTTTGAGCTGCCAGCAATTCTTTGAGTTTTTCCAGCTCTTGTGCCCAGCGGGGATCGGGCTGGAAGCCTTCAGGACCGGAAGAGATGACGCGAGGTGCGCTCTTGCCGGAGCGGCGGTTGTCGGCACTGCCACTGCGACGACGGTTGTTGCCGCCGTCGTTGTCCCGCTCACGCGGCTGAGCTTTTTCGAGCTTGAGGGTGCTGCCTTGCACTTCGGTGCCGTTGAAGCGCTCGATCAAAGCATCTGCTTGCTCGTCGCTAGCGACCGTTGCAAAGGCGAAACCACGCGATTTACCGGTTTTGCGATCGGTGACCAGTTTGGCCGAAACCTCGCCGGCCTCTGCAAAGACCGCATCCAACTCGGCTTGCTCAATGTCGCGCGGTAAATTGCCGATGTACACACGAACTGACATGGTCACTGACCTCTCAAACAACAAACGGGATAAAGGGACCCCGTCATGGCAAAACTGTCCGTCTTCGACGTGAAACGTAAATTCCGAGTAATCGCGGTATGACGCCCTTGGAAGACTGAAGGGATAGACCCGCAACCTTAAATCCTGATGAAAAACACCTGAAGGACTGGATAACCAAAGCGCCTTGCAGGCACACCTAGAACTATAGATTGCGTAAAAAAGCCTACGCCATTGATTAGGCTAACACGGCATTTGCAAGCTATTGGGGGAGAGAGGTTTCTTGGAGCCAACGGGCCGCAAACGCGATCGCCCCAGCCCGATCGCAAAACTGCTGCTCGGCTTGAGCCACACGGAGATCCTGCAAGAGTTGGCCGAGGTGAGGGCCGCTCCGAATGCCCAGCGAAACCTGTAGATCAGTCCCACTGACGAGGGGCTGGAGATGGGCGATCGGGTCATTGGGCGTTTGGTAGCGCCGCAGCAACGTCTGGCGTAAGTCGCCCGCTTCGAGCTGTAGCAAGAGGGCTGGTACTAGGTCTCCCAAGGTTTGGAATAAGGCGACTTGTCCAGCCGTCGTGGCTGCCGTCCCCGCCTGGCATTCCTGCCAATGTTGCTGCAGTTGTAACAGCGATCGCTGCTCGGCTCGACTACTTTTGAGGGCCAGTAGGACCTGTTGCGCCCGATCGCGATCGCGGGGTAGCAAGCAGGTCAGCCAAGCATAGGCTAAGTAGCTAAGCCTGCCGCCCGGTCCAATGGGCGTGAACCAGTCCGCCCAATCTGGGACTTGAGCTTGGAGTTGCCGCCAGTGATCGGCGATGGCTGCCAAACAATCCACCGAAGCCTCGGGAAACCACGGTGTGAGAAGCCCGCTGGCGATCGCCTCCACCAAAATCGGATGGGGTGGGGGCACATTCAGCAGGCGCTGAAGTTCTGCCCAAATCCGCTCACCCGCGACTTGGGGTAATAAAGGGGCAAGCTGGGCGATCGCAGCAGCCGTCTCTGGTTCGATCTCTAGTTCTAGTTGGGCCGCTTGCCGATAGGCACGCAGCAGGCGCAGCGGGTCAGCCACTAGATTGTCGGGAGCAATCATCCGCAACAGTCCTTGCTCCAGATCGGCTTGGCCTCCCAGCGGATCAATCAGGCGGCAGCGCTGCCAGTCGTAGGCGATCGCGTTGATTGTGAAATCGCGTCGCTGCAAGTCTTGTTCCAGGCGATCGCCTTCCTGCTGGGCAAAGTCAACGGTCATTGAAGGGAAGACGACCCGTGCGATCTGACGCTCAGCATCCAGGAGAACGAAGCCCGCTTGATGTTGACGAGCTAAAGTGCGTGCCGTTTCAACTGCACCTGTGGGAACCACCCAATCCAGATCGAGCGGTTCAGTCAGACGGCCCAGCAACGCATCACGAACGGCCCCTCCAACCAAGCAGGCTCCCTCCGGCAAGCTCTCTGGACGAAAGGGCCAAGTCTGTGGGTTGAACAGGGCAGCGAGAGCAGTGTTCATACAAGAGCGATCAGCGGGCAGCGGGTTGTAGCGACTGGCGGCCATAGACCAAAGCTGCAAGAAGTCCGGCGATTCCGAGCAGCCCCATCGCGATGGACAGTCCCAATTGTGCGATTAGACCACCAGCCAACAAACTGCTGACGCCACCGCCGCCCAAGGTAGCAATTTGGGTCAGACCAGCTACTCGACCGCGATACTCCCAGGGGGCGAGGGCTTGGCCAATAATGTTGCCGCCCGCTAGGAGCGCAGCGGTGCCAAAGCCAATCAAGGCAGCAAGAAAGAGAGCCATGTTTTGGTTGGGCTGGAGGGCAAAACCAATTTGGGCGATCGCCGTCACGCTGGCAGCCAGAATCAGCATTTGCCGCGGACGCCCGACGACGGCTTGACTAAACCGCTGCTGCAGTAAGCCAGCCGTAATGCTCCCGATCGCAATACTGGCGGTCAGCCAACCCAAGGAGAGCGGATCTGGTCCGACATAAGCCTTAGCCAGCACCGGCACGATCGCGGGATGGAAAAAGCCAATTACCGAGGCAACCCCAGTAAATAGGGTGATGCTGCGCAATTGTGGCGTGATCCCTTGCCAGGCTTGGGTCATGGTCAGTCGATGCTGAGGCTGCTCGGCAGCCGTCAGCGATCGCGGCTGCATCACGAAATTGACAACCGCAATCGGCACCAGGTAACTGAGGGCATCCAGGCTTAAGACCCAGGAGGGATGCAAGAGCGTTAGGGCAAAGCCCCCCACCGGCGGGCCGATCAGTTTGGCGACATTAAAGATGACTGAGAACTGGGCCAGGTAGCCAGCTAGGGTTGCTTCCGCCACCACGAGGCCAACGTATTTGAGGCGCGACGTCAGCTCATAGGCGCTGGCAATGCCCACAATCAGCGTGCCGCCAATCATCGCTGTCACTTGGCCCGCAATCCAACCGGTGCAGAGGACGTAGCCGATCGCAGAGAAAATAGCCCCCAGCAGCAGGAAATACTGCGATCGCTTCAGGACAGGTTCTGCCCCCAGGCGATCAGTGAGCGTCCCGGCATGGGACGAGAGAAAAATGGCTGGCAAACTCAGGCAGGCAAAGTTGACTGCGAGCAGCAACGGTTGCTGGGTCATGTCTTGAATGAGCCAGCCCTTGGCGATGATTCCGGCGAAGGAGCCAATCGAGGAAACGCCCGCTGCCACCAGAAAGCATTGACGCTGGCGGCGTTGTAAAAGCGCCAACCAGCGCGACTCTGAGGTTTTAACCAGCATGGGCAACGGTCCTGGGAAAATTGTGAAAAGTTACTCCCCAGTGTGACGCGATCGGCTGGTTTGCTGGGTGGTAGGTGGGGATCGCACCGGTACTGACTACCAGCGAATCGATACCCTCAAAACAAAAGCAACCTGCCCAAAGACAGATTGCTGAAGTCTATATGTGTTCAAACGAGAGAACGACTAGAGAGAATCGAGTTCGCGCTTCAGAGCCTCTAGCTCAGCATCGACGCTACTAGATTGCGAGACGTTGACCGGCGTTGGGTCCCCTGCGGGTAGCGCTGTTGTTGCGGTGGTTCCGCCAGCGAGCTGCGCTTTCATGGCTGCTAGCTCATCTTCAACATCACCGCCTGCTTCAAGCGCCGCAAACTGGCTTTCTAGATTTGTGCCAGCCAATTCAGCCGTGGCTTGTGCCTTGGCTTCCATTTGCAGCACTTTCTCCTCCATGCGCTCAAAAGCTGCCATCGAGCTATTGGTGCCCAAGCGCCCCACAGCTCCTTGCAGTTGCTCTTGCGCTTTGGCAGCTTGTGCCCGCGCCTTGAGCATGTCTTTCTTCGTTTTGGCTTCGGCGATTTTGCCTTCTAGTGCCACTAAGTTGCGCTTGAGTGTATCGACTTGCCCTGCTTGCTGATCGAGCTGAGTCTTGAGCGCCAGTGCTGTTTCACTGAAGGTTTTCTTGCGGCTCAGCGCTTGACGAGCCAGGTCTTCTTGACCTTTCTGCAGAGCCAATTGCGCCCGTTGCTGCCAGCTCGTGGCCTGCGTCTGCGCTTGGTTCATCTGTTGCTCAATGCGCTTTTGGCCGGCGATCGCCGTAGCCACCGCTTGCCGCAGTTGGATCAGATCCTCCTGCATGTCCATCAGGGCTTGCTCGAGAATCTTTTCGGGATCCTCGGCCTTGCTGACCAAGTCATTCATGTTGGCTCGGACAACACGGCTAATGCGGTCGAAAAGTCCCATGACGCAAACTTCCTATTCGCGTTGATGCTTCCCGCAGTCAAGACGGGGTTAGAGTCTCATCCCAAAAAGTGGGGAGAAGACGCTGCGGTTGGCGCTGAGCTTCAGTGTAGCAAGGAGGATCTGCCTGTCAGTCAAGTCCAGGATTTGACCCCTGGCTGGATTCCCGTCCTTGCCAACTTGGCTGGATTCAGCTTCCTGAGCAGGGCTTAGGGGGAAGTCTTTAGCTCGGTGCTATATCCCTGCTGCCGAAACTGTTGTTGGCGCTCTGTGGCGGCTTGACGATCGCGAAATTCACCGACTAAGAGGCGATCGCCCTCCACTTGGGAGCCCGGAATCAGCGCTGCGAGCTGTTCTAAGCTCTGGCCGGGGCTAACTTGCACAAACAGTTGAAAGCGCGGGCGATCGCGGCCTTCTGGATTGATTTGGCTCAGGCGATCGAGGGTGAGGTCCGCAAATTCCCGCTGGCTGAGATCGGGGCCTTGGAACGCAACGGTAGGTGGGGCAGTCGGTGCAGGCGATCGCCGGACCAGTTGGCTAGCGATTCCCACGGCAACTACCAGCACGGCTGCCACGATAGAGAGCGCGTACAGCGGTGTGCGATCGACTGGAAGCAGCCGTCGCCAGCCTTGATGACTGGCGGCAAAGAGTGCTTCCGTCGAGTCATATTCCTGCTGAGGGGGTGGTGTCATTGGCGTGACGACCTTGTCCCAACCGGGGTTCGCCTGACTCCACTCTTGAAAACGTCGCAACTCCTGATCGAGAGTGCTGTCACTACCTTGCAGGATTCGTTGAAGTGGCTCGGGCAGAGATGAAGAAGGCATAACAATGGAGAGAGCCGAACGCGCTCGCTAGTGTAGCGGCTAGCTGGCCAACGCCAACCCTTGGTCTTCCTTAGCTTCCTTTGGCCCGGGTGCCTGTCATGCAACCGCGATCGCTTGAACAGATCCTTCGACAGCTTCAGCAGGATCCTCGCTGGCAGCAGGATCGCACGCTGCGACAGATACAGCAGCGCTGGGCAGCGATTGTTGGGCCTGCGATCGCAGCTCAGGCAGAACCGGTGGCGATTCAGCGCCAAACCCTGCAAGTGGCTGTCAGTTCGGGCGCTTGGGCACAGACCTTAGGTTTTGAACGGCTACGGCTGCTGCAACGGCTGCGGCAAGAACTCAAAATCAGCGTGCAAGAGCTGAAAGACATTCGCTTTTCGACCGCCTACCGCGATCGCCGCACAATTGCGACTCCCCTCGAATCCGATCGCCAACAACAGTCTTGGCAAGTGCACCCCTGCCGATTGGGGGAGACGTTCAACCCCGCGATCGCCAGTGACCCACTCCAACACCGCCGAGATCTGAGTCGTCGTCTTCCCCGCTGTCCCCGCTGCGGCATTCCTACCCCTCCCGGTGAACTCCAGCGCTGGCACTGTTGTGCGCTCTGCATTCGCCAACAGTGGGCTGATCCATCGCGGTGAAATTCTCAGGATTTTAATCTTGGACTCCTGAGGGTTGTCCTTCTCAGCATGCTGTTCACTCATGGATTGTCTGTCATTCTTCTTGATCCCCGACCTTAAAGCCCAAAAAACTCTGCTGTTTGCGTCTAAATTGTCGGGAGATAAATTTCTAGATGTTACGAGTTCACGAAAAGATTCTTAAGCAGGCTCTCAGAAATTGCAGCCCAATAACGCCGACTGCTCCTAGCTTCTGAGGTGATCCTCGCCCCTCAAAGTTAAGAATGACTTTGGGATCATAGGGTCGTGATGCGTGGGTGCGATCGCAATGGCTGATTCCGCTACAACCTGTCGGTACTGCCAGTTCTACAGAGCCGATCGCCGCTGGGCTGGTGAGTGTCAACTCCTCCAAGTCAGCGTGGGCAGTGATTGGCCTGCCTGCCGATCCAGTAGTCAACTGTTTTCCGAACCCACTGCTGCGGTTCCTGCCCTCAGTGCAGCTCCAGTCTTGTCAATGACTGAAGCAGAGTGGAGTGCTGAGGCTCAAGGCGCTTATTTCAAAGCAGGGGTCGCTTAGCCTGCTTGCTGGAACCAAGCCGTCAAAGCTAAAGCAACCGCATCTGCTGCATCATCGGGGCGCGGAATTGCGTCCAGTTGAAGCTCGCGTTGGACAGCTTGCTGCACTGCTAACTTCGGTGCATTGCCGTAGCCAGTCAGTGCTTGTTTGACCTGAGCAGGCGTGAACTCACAGTAGGGCAAGCGGCGCTGTCGCAACACCAGCATTAGAACACCGCGAGCCTGAGCAACCGCGATCGTGTTGCCCATGCGGTAGAAAAATAGCTTCTCAACCGCGACGGCATCCGGCTGCACCAGATCGATCAGTTGATGCAAATCCTGATAGATCGTTTCGAGGCGATCGCCAATCTCCGCCCCAGCAGGCGTGGAAATGACGCCGAAGTCCAGCAGTTCCAATCCGCCTTGGCGGGAGTCGGGACAGAGCAGCGCCCCAAATCCCACGATCGCTAACCCCGGATCCAGGCCGAGAATGCGTTGCCCCACGATCGCGCTAGGAAACCGAAGCCAGCGATCGCACCGGCGCTTCAGGCACTGGGGCGGTCAAGGCTTCTGCCAAAGGCGATCGCCCCAGCCGGTTTTCCAGCAACTGCATCACCTCACGACCAAAGTCGTAGGGATTGCGCTGGAAGGCTTCTAGGCAGACTTCACCGAAGAAGGAGCCCATCGGTTCCGGATTCCAGAGCAGCTTTTTCGCCGTCCAAGGCATCATGCTCATCGGGTTGTAATCCCGCTTTAGCACGCCCTGTTCAAAGGCGTAATCTTCAAGGTGCGTGTGGGGTTGGAGTCCAATGAAGAAGATCGCTGGCTCGACTTTATCCGCACCGAAAATCGCTTCTAATTCACGGTGATAGGCGATCGTTTGGCGGATCGTCTCTTCCCGCTCATCAATCACGTTGAACGAGTAGTTAACTGACACTAAGTCATTGAAGCCAGCTGCTTTGAGGGCACGACAGTTTTCCAGAACTGTGCGCAGGTTGTAGCCCATGCGCATTTTGCGAACCAGTTCTTGCGAACCGCTGGTGATGCCGATCTCGAAGTAGTTCATGCCGGTCTGAACCATCAGCTCAGCCAGCTCCGGATCGAGATTATCGGCACGAATATAAGCTGCCCAGTGAATATCGGTTAGACCCGCTGCAAGAATTTCCCGTAGCAGTACTTTGGCGTCTTCGATGTAGCGGCGCGCCGGAATAAATTGGGCGTCGGTAAACCAGAAGTTGCGCACACCGCGATCGTAGAGCTGGCGCATTTCCGCCACGACCTCCGCCGCCGGATTAACGCGAACTTGCTTGCCTTCAACGACTGTGTAGACGCAATAGCAGCAGTTGTGCGGGCAGCCGCGTTTGGTTTGGACGCCGATGTAGAAGTCGCCATCCGCCAAGTAGTAATTGAACGCCGGCCAAATCGACTCGATGTAGTCGTAGTTGCAGGACGTTTTGATCAGCGGCGTCGGTTGCTCGTGGATCAGGCGCGATCGCGGTTTTTCGGCACCAGCAATGTAGCAGCGTTCTTGGGCGATCGATTCACCGCGTAGCAGTTTCTCCAGCAGCGTCTCACCTTCGCCCACTGAGACGATCGTGCCCTTGGCAAGTTTGTTGCCGAGCTGCTCATAGAAGACGCTGACGGCACCGCCACCCACAACCGTTCGCACATCAGGACAGTAGCGCTGCGATCGTTTCTGAGCCCGTTTGATCAGCCCCAAATTACGCCAGAGTTCCGTGTAGTAGGCGCTGACCACTTGGAAACCACCGAGGGCACCCCGCAGCCGAATCAGAGGATTGCGACCGTAGTAGAACTCAAACGAGTTTTGGAGCGGATTACCGCCGCGTCCACCTACCGGTGCGTAGATCTGAATATCCCGCCAAGAGAAGACGAGAAGCGTCGGCCGGAACTGATCGATCGCCCGATCAAGTGCCCCTTTGTAGTCCAGCGGGGGCACGGTGCCGAGGTCAAAGATCTGCTGCTCGATCGCCGGAAACTGCTTGTGGACATGATCTGCAAGGTAGACCACGCCGATCGGAAAGATCGGGTTGCAAGGAAGACGGACGTAAAGAATGCGATCGGCCACAGCCACAGCACAAGACCCAAGACCTCTTTCCACCATAGCGAGGTCTGATCAGGACTCGGATTTAGTGGCAACTAAGGAGTGGGGACTTCGTCGGCAAAACTGTGCCAGCGCAGGAAGTGAAATGGCCCCGCCACCGATCCCCACACCTGCTCATCGGTTTCAGGATGACGGCCGCGATCAAGGCTGATCATCTTCTCCTCGTCTACTTCGAATTCACTTTCGAGGTAGGTGGACTGACCTTTGCGCTCGACAATGCAGCCTTTGCCCGGCTCCACCACACCTTTGAAGCCGTTCCCTGTCCAATGGGTGATGAAAGTGCAGCCCGGAAGTTTTTCAAGGCGATCGCGGCTCAACTTAGACAGGCGATCGCGATCGCGGGAAGCGCCAAACAGGTCCTCGCCATTGATGACCCGGAAGTTCTCAATTTCGATGTGATCGCCAGCTGGAACGAGCTTGAGCACCCGGGCACGATAGGGCTGATTGACGTCGAGGTCGTAGGCTTGCTCCACATAGAGACTCAAACCATCTAAAACCTCTAGCGCCAGCGGCCTCATGCAGACGCGGATATGGGCAAAAAAGGGTGGATTTTCGAAGGCTTGGGCTTGATTGCTGAAGTCGGCAGCCAGCCAGCGGGCTAGCGTCAGCACGTCGGTGGCATGGGTCATTGGGCTCAGCTCACAATCTGCAGGTTCAACTATCGCAGATGGCGGTGGCGCCCCAAGCGAGCTGTCGGCACCTTGTGCCCTAGAAGACGCGCCTACCAAGGAGCGGGCCGGTTTTTATTACTCTAGGTAAAGACAACCCGCTCAAGGGAACACGACTCATGTCCTACGAATTGCCAGCATTGCCCTTCGACTACACCGCACTGGCGCCTTACATCACTAAGGAAACGCTGGAATTCCACCACGACAAGCACCACGCGGCCTACGTCAACAACTACAACAACGCTGTCAAAGACACCGAGCTGGACAGCCAGCCGATCGAAGCTGTGATCAAAGCGATCGCAGGCGACGCCAGCAAAGCCGGTCTGTTCAACAACGCGGCGCAAGCTTGGAACCACTCTTTCTACTGGAACTCGATCAAACCCAACGGTGGCGGCGCTCCTACCGGTGCTTTGGCCGACAAAATCGCAGCTGACTTCGGCAGCTTCGAAAACTTCGTGGCCGAGTTCAAACAAGCAGCAGCCACCCAATTCGGCAGCGGCTGGGCATGGTTGGTACTGGACAACGGCAGCCTGAAAATCACCAAAACGGGCAACGCTGACACCCCGATCGCCCATGGTCAAACCCCGCTGTTGACCATCGATGTCTGGGAACACGCCTATTACCTCGACTACCAAAATCGTCGTCCCGACTACATCAGCACCTTCGTTGAGAAGCTGGCTAACTGGGACTTCGCTTCAGCAAACTACGAAGCTGCGATCGCCTAGATTGCACCTGAACTAACGCTGCTCTGACAGCGATCGCTAACGCTCGGCTTCGGTCGGGCGTTGCGCGTTTTAGGCTGAGAAAGTCGCTTTTCGCAGAAACCGCCGTGCCCCTCAGCGATCGCGCCCGCCAACTCTTACCCCAAGCTCGCCTGACTAACTTTCAGTCTTGGCAAGCCGAGATTTCGGCGGAGCTGCTGACGCGCTTCCAAGCGGCTGAGGATGAGCAGCGCTTTCTCAGTGATGCCGATTTAGTTGCGATCGCCTTAGCCTGCCTCCCCAATGCCAACCCAACGGCAGCCCGATTTCTGCGCGATGACGCCGAGGAATTGATCGCGATCGCCCGCGCTGATTTGCTTGAGCGTTTTCCGGGCATCACGGAACCGGGTGGGGCGCTCTACCCCGAGGTGCGATCGCAGTCTTGCTGGCGCGATTGCTGGCAGTTTTTGCGCTGCCTTAGCTACGGCGTGGCAGCAGGACGAGCCGACTATGCCACACCTGCAGGCTTTGAAGCTTTGGCGGTGGTTTACGAAGAATTAGAAGTACCGATCGCAGCGATGCAACAGGCGATCGAAACGCTACTAGGCGTTGCACTGAAGCGATTTCCACCGGAAGTGCAAGCGCAACTTCAGCCCTGTTGTGCAACACTCCAAACCGGTATTCAAGCGATCGCAATAACCCTAAGCACATAAAAAATTGCGATTAAGTAAGACATCAAGCCGCCAATAAGTCGAGGTTTAGCTATTAGCTAGCCCTTAAAAAATTCTTGAAATTAATTATAGAGACAGAAGTTTTATCTGTATTTAATCCTAGATTCACTAAAAATAATCTGTAGAGACCTAAAGGTAATATGACGCCTCTATTTAATGTGGGTAGCTATGTTGAAGAGACCCGTTTTGGTGCGACTCAGCATGACTCTTATCACAATATTTCTGGACGAGGGCAAAGCCGTAGATTAAAACAGGGGCAAATTATTAAACTGACACCCAGATTCTTTGTTTCTGGGTTTGATGCACTAATTCAATGGACTGACGGTACTAAAGACTGCAGAGTTGCAGGCCAATATCATCTCAATTTATTACCCGCTCCAAATCTAAAAAAGAGATTATTAGCTGGCAAATTCGACTGTCTTTACCACATGACTCACATACAAAATTTATCATCAATTCTGGCAAGTGGAATTCTAAGCAATGCTGAAATCAAAAGAAGAAGAGTCTCAATTGCTGATATTTCTGATTCGTCAGTACAAGCGAGAAGAGATGAGATTGAGCCAATTTACGATCGAAGTATTCATGAGTATGTTCCTTTTTACTTAAATCCTAAAAATCCAATGCTCTACAGGCGAAAAGAGATGCAAAATGAAATTGTAATCATTGCTGTTTCAACGTCTGTTCTCAGTTCTAATTGTCATGTTTTTACTGATGGCAATGCAGCTGCCAATGCCACGCTATTTTCTGATGATGAAAGTGTCATCAACAATTCAAAAGATGTTCTATGTGCCCAGTACTGGACAGACTATGATGACGGCAAACGTCGTAGATGTGCTGAAGTCTTGGTTTATCCAAGTGTTGGAGTAAAATACATAGAAAAAATAGCATGTAACAATGAGGCTACTCGTGCACATGTTGCATCAATAACTAATATCCAATCAACCATTGAAAAAGGACTTTACTTCTAAGATGCAGAGCCTGAAAATTTTGAAAGGCAATATTTTTACAACCAATTGCCAAACTCTTGTCAACACTGTCAACTGTGTAGGTGTGATGGGAGCTGGGATTGCTCTAGAATTTAAGCTTCGATATCCAGATATGGATCAAAAATATATATCTCTTTGCCAACAAGGATTGCTAGACATTGGAAAGTTGTGGATATATAAAACTACTTCGCGGTGGATTCTCAATTTTCCGACTAAAAAACATTGGAAAAATCCTAGTAAAGAGTCTTATCTACATGCAGGTTTGCAAAAATTTCTTGAAACCTATGAGGAGAAGGAAATTCACTCAATTGCTTTTCCATTGCTTGGGGCTCAACACGGAGGAATACATCCTGAGAAGTCTTTAGAAATAATGACTTCTTACCTTTCAAAATGTTCTATCTCTGTTGAGATTTATCAGCATGATCCGCATGCTTATGATGACTTATGCGAACACACTAGAGACTTGTTTTTAACAACACCCATCAACAAGCTAAAGCTGACTACTGGACTCACCCCTAGCCAGATTAATAAGCTTTCTGGGATTTTCAATGATTCATCTTTTACTCAATTGAATCATCTGACTAAGGTAAAAGGAATTAGCACTAAGACTTTAGAGAAGGTTTTTGCTTTTGCCATGAAAAACGCCGACAAAAAATATCAAGATGAACAGCAGAAGCTATCACTTCACGTATAGCCAATCAAGAATCAACTAGAAGCGCTGGTGTAAAAGCGAAGGGCAAAGCGCCAGAAGCGATTGGACAGCCAGAGCAAAGTGATCGCGAGGAAGGCTGCGCCAGAAAGCCAAAATAGCGGTCGGCGATCGAGGGCAGCTTCGGCGGGAAAGGTCGTGAGGAATGCAACGGGAACGACGAAGGTGAAAAAGATTCGGAAGCCGGCTGGATAGGCACTGATCGGATAGCGTCCCGCTTCAACCAGCCCGCGCAGCACCTCGGTGACGTTATAGATTTTGACGAACCAAATACTGAGCGAACCCATCATGAACCAGAGGCTGTAGAGAATCACCAAGCTACAGGCCAGTGGCAAGATGCCTTGCAAATAATCCAGTGGCGACAGCCCCAACTGCTGACCGGCATAGCCAATCAGCGCTAGCCCAAACAGAAAGTCGGGGATGCCCCAAGGCGACAGGCTGCGGGTTGAGAGCCAAAACTGCGAGCTGACCGGCTTGAGCAGCACGAAATCCAAGGTGCCCTGCTGCACCTGCTCAACGATTTTGTTGAGGTTAGGCACAAATAACGTGGCGGAAGCACCCTGCAGAAGCGTGAAGATACCCAGCACCAACTGCGCCTCAGGCCAAGACCAGCCCTGAAAGCGGTAGCCCGTACGATAGAAGAGGAACAGGCCAAACAAGCTGCCCGCCAAACCGCCCAGGCTACTGAGGCTGGCGAGGAGAAAATTGAGACGGTATTCCAGTTCCGCCGCGATCGCGGTACTCCAGAACAGCGCCAGAACTTTTAGGTAGCGCCCCATGCTTTCGTCGTCACTTTCACCGCTGCAGGTGGCTATCAGCTTGGGGGATCCTGCCGGGATTGGTCCCGAAGTGGCGCTTAAAGCGCTGGCGATCGCCCAGTCCCAAGGACTTCTTCAGCATACCGAGATCACCTTGATCGGCAGTCCGCTATGCTGGCAAGCCTGCTATGAGAGCTTGCGATCGCGGGCTGATGTGGCAAATCCCGCTGACTTTTCCCAGCGTGCGATGGCTGATCCGCAAACGCCAATTCAGACCGGTCAGGTCACCGCAGAGAGCGGCGAAGTCAGCTTTCGGGCATTAGAAGCTGCGATCGCCGGAACCCTCGCGGGTGAATTTGAAGCGATCGTTACGGCCCCGATCGCTAAAGCCGCTTGGCAACTGGCAGGGCATGGCTATCCGGGGCAGACGGAAGTGCTGGCGGAAGCAGCTCAAGTCTCGCGATCAGGGATGTTGTTTGTGGCGCGATCGCCCCAGACCGGGTGGCAGCTGCGCACTCTCTTGGCAACGACTCATATTCCGCTGCGGGACGTGCCCCATGTCCTCAGTCCCGAGCTGCTGACCCAGAAACTTAGCCTGTTAATCGACTGTCTGCGGCAGGATTTTGGGATTGATCGACCAACGATCGTGATTGCGGGACTCAACCCTCACAGCGGTGAGCAAGGCCGACTCGGTCGCGAAGAACAGGATTGGCTGATTCCTTGGCTGGAAGCCATGCGCGATCGCTTTCCGCAGGCGCAACTCCAAGGCCCGCAACCGCCGGATACGCTCTGGCTGTCGGCGGGGCAGGCTTGGCAGCAAGCAGGGGTGCCAGCACCGGATGCTTACTTGGCGCTCTATCACGATCAAGGCTTGATTCCCGTAAAGTTGTTAGCCTTCGATCGCGCGGTCAATACGACGATTGGCTTGCCGTTTGTGCGGACTTCGCCGGATCACGGCACGGCCTTTGATATCGCGGGTCAAGGCACAGCGCGACCTGAGAGTTTTCTGGCCGCTCTGCAACTGGCGATCGCCCTCGCGCACAATCGTCGTCAGCGTTCTCTCCAACTGGAAACGGTGTGATGGAAGTCTGTTATTACGGTGCCAACAGCTGGCTGGTGCAATGGGCAGGTCAGCGTCTGCTGATCGATCCCTGGCTGGTCGGAGCGCTCAGTTTTGGCAATCAAGCCTGGTTTTTTGAAGCTCGCCACAAGAATCAGTGGACGATTCCCGAGGCGATCGACGCCCTGATTTTGTCTCAAGGTCTGCCGGATCATGCCCATGTGCCAACCTTGGAGCAGCTCGATCGCCAGATTCCCGTGTTTGCTTCGCCTGCCGCAGCCAAAGTGGCACGGAAGCTGGGCTTTAGCCAAGTGACGGTGCTGAATCCGGGTGAGAGCGTCGCGATCGGCAATTTAGACCTGCAAGCCACCAAGGGCGCACCGGTGCCGCAAGTCGAAAACGGCTACCTACTGCGCGATCGCCAGTCGGGGCAAAGCCTCTACTACGAGCCGCACGGCTTCCATGACCCGAGTGTGACTGGCCCTGTAACCGCTGCGATCGCCCCGATCGAAAGTCTGGACTTGCCGCTGGCAGGCCCAATCATTCAGGGTGCAAAAACGGCTTTGGAACTGGCGCAGCGGCTGCAACTGCAAGTCCTGCTACCAACAGCAACCGGCGGCGACATCGAGTCTAAGGGCATCCTCAACAAGATCATTCGCGGCTCCGGCAGTCAGGCGGAACTAGAAGCCCAATTCAGTACAGCAGGCTTGAAAACCGCCATCTTCAAACCCAGCTTGGGTGAGTTGCAACCACTACCAGTGGGCTAATGGCGCGGGAACTGCGACGGCTGTGGATGCCGCCGGAACAATTGCAGGGCGATCGCTGGGTGTTGAATCCTGAGCAGCGCCATTACCTGCAGCGGGTCTTGCGGCTGAAGCCGGGCGATCGCTGTGCCGTCATCAACGGGCAGGGTGGTCTATGGACGGCAGAGTTGGGCGATCGCGATCAGTTGTTCGTTGTCGAAGCTGCACCTGTGGTTCCCCCACCCCAGCCTCGGTTGACCCTGATTCAGGGCTTACCGAAGCAAGGTTTTGATGAGGTGATTCGTCAGGCGACCGAGTTGGGCGTGACCACGATCCAGCCCGTGATCAGCGATCACAGTCAGGTGCGAGCCGAAGCCCAGAAAACCGATCGCTGGCGCAAGATTGCGATCGAAGCCAGCGAACAGTCCGAGCGTCTTTACCTGCCTCAAATCGAACCGATTCGTGCTGGGGCAGACGCGATTGCGCAGACCTCCAAGGACTCACTACGCTGTCTCTGCTTGGCGCGGCGATCGCTGCCAAACTTGCTGCCTTGGCTGCAAGCCCAACCGGCTTGGACGGATCTCGCGATCGCAATTGGTCCTGAAGGCGGCTGGAGTGACGCCGAGATTGAGCAGGCGATCGCAGCAGGCTGGTCGCCTGTTTCTCTGGGCTCATCGATCCTGCGGGCAGTCACCGCGCCGATCGTGGCGCTGAGTCTGGCACAAGCTGTGGCCGCAACGCGATCGCTGGATAACTGACTGGAAGTGCTAGGCAATCGCCTCGAAAAAGCGATAGTGCTTCAGTGCTTCCAGAATGCCGTTGGCGTAGTGACCTTGGGCAAAATACACCCGTTCATAATTGCGCAGCGATTCCAATTCAGGTGAGTAGTTGCCCACCACCACACCGAGGTTATGGCCTTTGAGCATTTCCTCATCATTGCCGGAATCACCTGCCACCAAAATATTATCGAGGGGGATACGCCAACGCAGTGATAAGTGACGAATTGCATCTCCTTTTGAAGCTGCCAAGGGCAAAATATCCAGAAACTCTTGATGAGAATAAATTGACTTCAATCGCAGTCGATGCTGACGTAAATGCTGCCGGACTTCTCGCAGAACCGTGTCGTGGCGATCGCGGACAAAGAAGCTGACTTTGAACGGTGTCTGGTCCTCCTCGGGCTGGAGTTCTAGGAACGGAAGCTGCGCCATGACTGCACGAATTCGCTGAGGATTCCAGTTGCGGTTGATGTGATTTTCCCAGCTGATATCCGGTTCAGCATCGGTGCCATAGTGAATCTCACTGCCAACCGAAGTTACCCAAAAATTGGGTGAAGGAACGCCCCACTCTTTCAAAATTTCCTGGGCAGACTCCAGACGACGACCCGTAGCAATCCCGAAGGCGAAATGATCGCGGTATTGATCGAGATAGGTCATCAGTTCTTCAAGGCCCTGGCGATCGCCAAGCAGCGTATTGTCAATGTCACTGATGACAAGGCGTTTAGCATCAATCAAGCGTTTACGACTCCGAACGAAACTGACAGCGCGACGACGGGGTAGAGCCACCGTTTCCATGCGCTCAAACAAGGTATTAACGTGTTGGTCCCAAGCGTAATATTGGGGTACCTTTTCAATGCCATTGTGGTGATAGCGCTGCCAGAGATCGCGATCGCTGAGCAGCGTGGCGAGGGCGGGAGCAATGTTGGCGGGTCGGCTGACATCGACCAGCGTCCCAAAATCGCAGTTTTTGAGAATTTCTTGCGGGCCCCCATCATGGGTCGCCACCACCGGCACACCACAACTTCCCGCTTCTAAAATCGTCAGGCCAAAGGGTTCAGTCAGGGCTGGATTGACAAACACCCCGCCGGAATGAGACGCCAAGCGATAAAACTCCGGCACGTCATCGGCCTGATGCTGCTTGGGATAGGCGACGCTGCCGTAAAGGTCGTAGCGATCGACCAGATGAAAAATCTCTTGGAAGACTTGCCGACTGCCGCGATCCATTTGGTTGATATCTTGGCGGCTGCCGAGTACCAAGACCAAGTTGGCCTTCTCTCGCAGCCAGGGATGCTCCCCAAAAGCGCGGACTAGCGCAGGCACATTTTTGCGGGGAGCCGGACGGCAGAGGCAGAGAATTTGCGGCTTGTTGGGATCGCGCAAAAACCGGGCGAGTTCCTGTTGCAGCACCGTGCCGCGATCGCCCAATGGCTGAAAGCAGAAGCGATCGGTATCCACTCCTGGTGGAATCACGAGCATCCGCTCTGGGTTGTAGCGATCGTAGACGCGGTATTGCTCGTCTACCTCCTGCTGCGTACTGGCGACAATCCAGTCAGCGTGGGTGAGCGTCATCTCCTCCGCGTCAATCCGCTGCTGAATATTGAACTGAGCCTCAATTTCTTCGAGTGGCCAGTCTTGCTCTAACAGCTTTTTGAGCTTGATCCGCCCCAGGGAATGTCCTGTGAAAATCAACGGCACATTCAGCCAGCGGCTGAGCAGCGATCCAACTTGGCCAGCATCGGCATAGTGGGCCTGAATCCAAGTCGGGGTTCGCTTTTGCTGCGCGAGGTATTGAAGGATGGCGTCGGCAAAGGTGTAGAGATGCGGCCACAGCAACTCTTTGCGCAGATAGCGTTTGGGGCCAAAGGGGAGGCGAACAATGCGACCTTTAGGGGCGAAGGTTTCGATCGCCTGACTGTAATCGACGCTGACACGGGGGTCAGTAATCTGGCGAGTGATGATGTCGACTTGTTGAACTTGTGGAGATTTGGCCTGGGCTTGAGCCAGCTCCAACACGTATTTTGTCTGCCCGCCGGTGTCTGCATCTCGCCCCAATTCAAGGTTCTGTCCTCGCAACAGACCATGGGCTTGAATGTGCAGAATGTAGAGATTTTGAGCTGCCACGCGCTAGTCAGCCTCCTCGAAAACGCCCCCATCCTAGTCGCCGTTCCCAAAAGGCGGGGTGATAGCGTAGGGGCGTTGCATTGCTGGTGTCGATGTTTTCGAGTCGTTCACCCCTTGTTTCTGGCCCTCGTCGTCCGGCGATCGCGATCGCTTTGGGGCTATTAACGCTGGCGTTTCTGATTCTGATTGGGCTGGGATTGGGCTGGCCCAATAGCTTGATGGCGCATGACGAAGGCTACTATGCCCTGCAAGCTCGCTGGATTCTGGAAACAGGCGACTGGTGGACACCGCGTTGGTGGCAAGAGCCGGTCTATGACCGCACGATCGGGGTGCAATGGCTGATCGCTGTTAGCTACAAGTTGTTTGGCTTCTGCAACTCGACGGCGCGACTGCCTGCCATGCTCAGCGGCTTAGCAACGCTCTGGCTAACTTTTGCGATCGGCGATCGCCTCTTGCCGCGATCGCAAGCGCTGTTGGCTGCAGGCATTTTGCTGGTGACGCCGCTTTGGTTTCAGTACGCGCAGCTAGCCACGCAAGATATGCCGTTGCTAGCTGTGGAATTGCTCGCAATTTGGGGACTTCTACAAGCTGTTTCTAGCGATCGCCGACCGAATCTCTGGGGCTTTGTCGCTGGTTTGGGGGTTGGCCTCGGCTTTTTGATCAAGGGCTTCATGATCGGCGTGCCGTTGCTGGCGATCGCCCCTTGGTTCTTTTGGCAAGCACCGAAACTGCTCCGGAATCGTGGCCTCTGGCTCGGCCTCATTGTTGGCTGGATTCCGGTTGGAATTTGGCTCTGGGGCAGCCAGCAGCAATGGGGAAATCTAGCGATCGCGCAGCTGTTTGAGAAATTTTTCTTTCTGGCAAATGAAGACCTTTACAGCCAGCCTTGGTACTTCTATCTCTGGAACCTGCCGCTCAACGCGTTTCCTTGGCCGCTGTTTGGGCTGATCGGTTGGGTTCGCCTTTGGCTGCAGCCCGAACGCGATCGCGAATTACGACGACAGCACCAGATCCTGCTCGGCGTTTACCCGCTCCTGCTCCTCATCATTCTTTCCAGCTTTCGGACTCGCACTCCTTACTACTTATTGCAACTGTTGCCGTGGGTCGCTTTGCTGGCCGCTATGACCTTGAGCTGGCTAGCAACAGGCCTGAAGCGATCGTCCGGTTTTAGCTTTGGTTCTCGTCAGCCCACAAATCGCTGGGTTCAATGCCTGAGCTGGGTATTTGGTGGCTTGGGGCTACTGCTGATGATTGCTGCGATCGCCTTGCTCTCAGGTCGCGTGGCGGCTTTAGCTGATCCCAGTCTGCGACCCTATGGCTGGGTGGCTTTGGCACTGGGCTTGGGCTGGCTAACGCTGCCATGGATTTATCAGCAACGTCAGCGGCTGCCGCAGGCAAGTGTGATCTGGTGCTGTGCTTGGCTGTTGGGGCCTTGGTTGGGCTTAGCAACCGTCAATCACTGGCACCTCTTGACCGATCGCAGCCCAGCTACTCGCTACGCACTACAACAGCCAGCAGTGCAAGCCTTGTTGCAGGAGCAGGCTGTCGATTTTTGGGCGATTGATCCCGTTGATGGCCCGACGCACCAGCAGTGGATTCAACTCGCACTCAATAGTCCGCGGTTGGGGCAGCGCTTAGCAACGATCGCTGATCGCGCTCCTGGCGATCGCATTTGGGTTGCTCCCGAACAAGTCTCAGACTTGCCAGCCAATTGGCAACATCGTGCATCGATGCAGGGCTGGCTTCTAGTGGAAGCAGTGAAACCGGCACCCCAGCCACCCACCGAGGAGCGCGCGCTGGAAACACCTGAAACTGAAGCGACGGTCAATGAACCCACACCGGCTCCTGAGCAAGCCCCAGTCACTGAGGTTGAGCCAGAACTAACGCAACCAGAGGAACCTGCCGCGATCGCACCAGAGCCTAGTCTGGAGGCAGTACCTGAAGTGATCAACTCCGAGACGACTGAGCCATCGACTCCCTAGAGTGGTGGCAGTGCTTTTGTTTTCGGGCGATCGCTAACTATGGCTCGTCACACCGTTGAAATTGCCGATCACCTCTTGGCCTACATCGAGGCGCAGGGACTCGATCCTGAGACGGTGATTCAAGAAGCACTAGAAACTTGGCGACGACAGCATCGACAAACTGCGATCGCCCAGCACTATGCCCCTGCTGATCAGGATCTGGGCTGGGGTTTCACAGCTGAGGATCTCGATCCACAAGCCTATGAAACCTTCCTAGATCGTTGGAACTAATGCGCGAGGAATTAGGGCTTGTTGGCTGAAAACAGCCTCAGGCTACAGGATTACGGGGCATTGGCCGAATAATGGACGATAGCCCGCCACAGACAAACCCATGAGCCTTGAAGTCCTGGCCACTGAGCCAGCACTGGAATACGGATTAGAGCGTTTCTTTCTGGCTCTGGTTGTCGCCCTCAGTGTGGCGACGCTGCCCCAAGTCTTTAGCTGGTTCCGCCAAATTCCCTACACCTTGCTCTTGGTGATCGCAGGGTTGGGGCTGGCGCTGTTTAATGTTCGCCTGATCAACCTATCGCCGGAGCTGATCCTCTCCATTTTCTTACCACCTCTGCTGTTTGAAGCAGCCTGGAATTTGAAGTGGAGCAACCTCAAAAAAGATTGGGTTCCCATCAGTCTTTATGCAGTGATTGGGGTTGGAATTTCAATTCTTGGTATCGCCTTTGGGCTGTCACAAACAACATCCGTCCCGATTGTGATCGCTCTCTTAATTGGCGCGAGCTTAGCGACAACGGATCCAGTCTCCGTGATTGCTATGTTCCGCGAGTTGGGCGTGGCAGAGCGAACAAGAACGTTGGTCGAAGGTGAGAGCCTGTTTAACGACGGGGTGGCAGTCGTCACCCTCAGTCTCTTGCTGTCACTCCCGCTCGAAGTTCAAGGACTGGAGGCACAGTCGCTACTCGCAGACTTGATCCGCTATCTCGGCATCGGCATTGGTTCTGGTTGCCTCATTGGTTTTGGAGTTTCTTTCCTCACGCAACGCTTGGACCTCCCGTTGCTCGAACAGTCCCTGACGTTGGTGTCAGCTTATGGCAGTTATTTACTGAGTGAGCAGCTCGGTGGTTCAGGGGTAATCGCGGTTGTACCAGTTGGCCTAATTTTGGGCAACTTTGGCTCGCGCATTGGCATGAGTCCCCGCACGCGGGTAATTGTCACAGAGTTCTGGGAGTTTCTCGCCTTTTTCGTCAATTCAATCGTGTTTCTTTTGATTGGCGATCAGGTACCGCTTGAAAGTCTCTGGCAAAATCGCGGTGCGATCGCAATCACTGTCGTGGCGATGCTAGCGGCGCGGGCGATCGCCACTTTTGGGCTGGGCTGGCTCAGCAATCGCCTCTCCCGCTCCGATCTGTCGTGGCGCGAGCTGATTGTGGTTTGGTGGGGTGGCATTCGCGGTGCAGTTTCGATCGCCTTGGCGCTGAGTATTCCCACGGTGTTGCTGCAGCGGGATTTAATCACGGCCACAGTGTTTGGTTCAGTGCTTTTCACCCTGCTGGTGCAAGGGCTGACGATGAAACCGCTGCTGGGTGCGTTGGGGTTGCTCGGTGATCAGGCGCTACGGCAACAGTACGCGGAGGCGATCGCTCGGCAAACTGCGCTGAAGCGAGTTCTGCAAAGACTTCAGCAAACCGAACCTCAGGCAGAAATTGATCCAGCCTTTCGTCGCGAACAAGTTCAGCTCATTGAAGCCAAGCTGCAAAGCCTCACCCAAGAACTGGCAGAACTCTGCGATCGCCAGCCCGAGTTGCAGCACTACGCCCTAGAAAGTTTGCAGGCAGAGCTGTTGGCAATCGAAGCCGATACCTATGCTGAATTTGTACGCTCCGGCCAGCTCAGCCAAGAACTCTCGCCGATCCTGCGAGAGACGCTGGCCTTTCCAACCCAGCCACCGGCGATCGCAGACTAAATTCAACAAGATTCAACAAGACTGACGGCAAGAGGACAGGATTTGGCAAGATGGTCTCGGCTCAGTGCTGGTGACTCATGGATGTGACCGGTAGACTAAAAGACGCCGCTCCCTAGCGGTTGTACAGGAGCTTAGGCCCATGGTTCTCCGCCTTGATCGGGGGCTGTTTCAGCTCGGCGACTTCAACGACTATCACGCAATCTTGGGCGTCCCAGTCGATGCGACCCCCGAGCAAATTCGTCGTCAGTACCTCCAGATCGTGCGGCGCCTCCATCCCGATCGCTTGCAGGGCGATCGCCAACAGTTGCGCGAGACTAGCACTTTAGTACTAGCGAGGGTTGTCAATCCGGCCTATAACGTCCTGTCACAACCGCAGCGCTATCAAGACCACTGCTTAGCCCTCCAAGCCAAAGCTCAACAGGCTCGTAATCTCCAAATTTCCATTCGGGCCATGCACGAAGCGGCCCAAAAATTAGCGGTCAGTGCTCAGATGCAGCAGGACTATCAAGCCCTGATTCAACAGCTCGCCACTGATCTTTACGGTTCTCTGTCCGAAATTGAAGATCAAGTGAATCGGCTCAGTGAGCTGAATCTTGTCTTTTTACTGCGCAGTCCCGTCGTAGTTGAATCTCCACGAGTCTCGCCAGTCAGCACAACTCCCAGCTTGTCGACAACAGTTACGGTGACTGAACCGGCGGCAGCAACTGCGACGACTACTGCCGATCGGGTGTCGGGCTATCTCCGACGAGCCGAAGATTACGTCAGCAAGCAGGCTTTTGCCCAGGCGATCGCAGAACTGCGGGATGCTCTGCGTCTCGATGCCAACGACAGCCGCTGCCATGCCTTGATGGGGTCCATCTATCTGCAGCAAAATCAGTTGACCATGGCGCGGGTCTCGATTCGACGAGCCCTGACGCTGGACCCACAAAACGCTCAAGCCTTGGAAGCGCAGCGGCAACTCAACCAGCGCGATCCCAAGTCAGCAGCCCCAGCAGCACCGCCACAAGGCAAACGAGGGCTGCTCGGTGGTTGGTTTGGCAAGAACAAGTAGGACAGATTAGGACCCATCAAATTCATGGTGCATCAGCCTCCAGCCGGTACTCGCGACCTACTGCCCCAAGACGTGACCCAAAAACGCTGGATTGAAAGCCGCCTGCAGCAGGTTTTCCAGCAATGGGGCTATCAACGGATCATTACGCCGACCTTAGAGCGGCTAGATACTTTGGTGGCGGGAGGAGCCGTGCGCCGCTCGGCGGTGATTCAGGTGCAGTCCGACGAGGAGTCTGGCTTGGGTCTGCGCCCCGAACTGACGGCCTCGATCGCTCGTGCTGCGGTGACTCGCTTGGCAGGATCATCCTTGCCGCTGCGGTTGTACTACCTTGCCAATGTTTTTCGTCCCGCCTTCCAAGGCGATCGCCTCCAGCAGCGTGAACTCTTTCAAGCTGGCGTAGAACTGTTGGGGGTAGGCGGCACGCTGGCAGATGCCGAAATTCTGCATGTTCTGGCAGATGCTCTCGCTGAATTAGGGTTTGGTCAGCCACCACTGGGAAGCTGGCACTTGGTGGTTGGTGAAGCCAGTCTGACGCGATCGCTGCTCCAACCCTTTCCCAAGGATTTGCGTGAGAAAGTACGGCAGGCGATCGCCCAGCTTGATTGGGTGACGCTGGAATCATTGCCCCTTGAGCCACAACTACGCGATCGCGCTCTGTTGCTGCATGATCTTCGCGGTCAGCCAGAGCAAGTTTTTGCCAAACTTCAGCAGCTAACTCTGACACCCCTGGAACAAACCCTGCGCGATCGCCTCGTCCAACTGGTGGAGCTTTACAACGCCAGCGCTGGTCCTCAAGACTCGCCACTCCTGCTCGACCTCAGCCTGCTGCGCAGCTTCGACTACTACACTGGCGTCGTCTTTGAAGTCGTCTACGAAACGCCCACAGGGCCGTGGGTCTTGGCTCAAGGCGGCCGCTACGATCGCCTCTTGGATGTCTACGATCCGCAGGCAGCTGGCCAGCCGGGTATTGGCTTCTCTTGCAACATCGAAAACTTGCAACAGGTATTGTTGGCAGCCAATCGCCTGCCGCAACGCCCCCCTGCGATCGATCAACTCGTCATCCCTGTTGATGCAGATGCCTACGGTGCAGCCTTAGCCGAAGTACAACGCCTGCAGCGCCAGGATCAGCTGCGAGTGGAACTCTACCTCGATCGCGATCGCCGGCCCGAAGTCGTGCAAGCCTTTGCCCAGCGGCGGCGCATTGGCCGGATTGTCTGGGTGAGCAGCGACGGTGCCCCTCGCACGGAAGCCGTAGCCATAGCTGAGCCCGCGGCCACAACTTGTTAGGCTAGGGGGCGTTCTCTCGCTGACGTGCTGTTGTGGCGCATACGATCGTTACCAATACCTGTGAAGGGGTTGCAGACTGCGTGGATGCCTGCCCGGTTGCCTGTATTCAAGAAGGGCCGGGACGCAACCAAAAGGGAACAACCTGGTACTGGATTGACTTCAGCACCTGCATTGACTGCGGCATCTGTCTGCAAGTCTGTCCCGTCGAAGGCGCAATCTTGCCTGAGGAACGTCCGGAGTTACAGCAAACGCCCTAAAGTCTGATGACTGCGCTGCCACTGCTCGAACTCGACCAAGTGTTTGCAGGCTACCTGCCTGATCTGGACATTGTCCAAGGGGTCAACCTCCAGGTGGCAGCGGGTGAGCTGTTGACGCTCCTAGGCCCAAATGGGGCAGGCAAATCCACCCTTGCGAAAACCCTGCTGGGCTTGGTGCCGGTGCGCAGTGGCAGCATCCGCTTTCGGGGACAGGAGATCAGCCGACTCAGCCCCGAAGCGATCGTGCGGTTAGGCATTGGCTATGTTCCCCAAGTCCGTAATGTCTTTGCCAGCCTGACGGTGGCTGAAAATCTGGAGATGGGGTTGTTTCAGCAGCGCCCCCAACAGCGCCAAGCCGCGATCGCCCGCATCTATGACCTGTTTCCGACCTTGGCGGATCGCCGCTCGCAACGGGCTGGCACCCTCTCAGGTGGGGAACGCCAGTTGCTGGCGATGGGGCGTGCTTTAGCAGCAGAACCACTACTTTTGGTTCTCGATGAACCCTCAGCTGCCCTCTCGCCATTGATGGTGACAACAGTGTTTGATCAAATTCGCGCGATCAACCGCAGTGGCACCACGATTATTTTGGTTGAGCAAAATACACAGCGAGCCTTGAGACTCGCCGATCGCGGTTGCATTCTTGAAAGTGGACGCGATCGCCAAACCGGCCCTGCCGAAGAACTACTCAATGATCCACTGCTGGGCGAACTCTATTTAGGGCGATTGCAAAACCATTGATAGCAGTCTCTGGCTGCCTCACCAGTGGTCTTGCAGGAAGTTGCCATGACTGTGAATAAAGTCCGGTAGATCAGTGGCCAGTAGTGGCTTGCTGAAATAAAAGCCCTGAGCAAAATCACAGTTCCAGGCACGCAGCAGTTGCAACTGATCGAGTGTTTCAACTCCTTCTGCAGTCGTTTTGAGCCCCAGGCGTTTTGCTAGCTCAATGATGGAGCGAACCACGGCTCGCGATCGCTCATCCTCAGCAATGGGGGTAATCAAACTGCGATCGATCTTCAGCCCCTGCGCCTGGAATTGGATGAGATAGGCCATGCTCGAGTAGCCGGAACCAAAGTCGTCCAAGGCAACATCGACGCCAATCTCTTGAAGATAGGAACTCAGCGCGATTGCGGCAGCTGGATCGGCGGCGATCGCACTTTCGGTGTACTCAATAATCAACTTCGAAGGCAGTAGCTGACTGCCCTGGAGGGCTGACTTGACAGTGGTGATCCAGCGCTCTGTCTTGAGATCGACAAAACTGCAGTTCACCGAGACTCGCAAGTGAGCCAGCACTGGTTGCTGAGACCATTCAGCGAGCTGCCGACAGGCCTCATGAACTGCCCATTCTCCGAGTGATTCAATCTGTCCAGAATCTTCGGCCAAGGGAATAAAGAGAGCCGGTGAAACGTAGCCAAACTGGGGATGATTCCAGCGCAATAGGGCTTCGAGACTGACGACCTTGCCGGTGCGGAGACTGATGATTGGCTGATAAGCCAGTTTTAATTCCTGCTCGGCGATCGCTTGCCGTAGTGCAAACTGCAGCGCTGCTTCGTGGCGAATGCTGTCATGCGAGGGCAAGTGATAGACAACAGTACAATTACCGCCTTGACGCTTGGCGGCATACATTGCCTGATTGGCGCGATCAAGAACCATTTCTTCGCTGAGGTTCTTATCGACAAAGGCAATACCAATACTGGCAGTTAAGCTAATGCCAGCTGCTGCTGCCAGTGAACCAGACAGGGCGATCGCCTGCCTGACTTCATCTGCCAAGGTGATTGCATCGGTTTCGCGAAAACAGGGAGCCAGCAAAGCGGCAAATTCATCGCCCCCTAGACAGGCGAGTTCGATGCTGCTTCCCAACACCCGCCGCAAGTTGAGCGCTAGGCTGCGCAGCAAATAGTCACCAAAATGGTAGCCAGCGGCATCGTTGACGCGTTGAAAGCGATCGAGATTGATGCGAAGGAGTGCAAAAGGTTGATTTTGCTCTTCAACGAGGCTTAGGGCATGCCGAATTGTGCGATACATCCCTTTGCGATTCGGCAATCCAGTCAGAGCATCCGTTTGGAGTTGTTGCTGGGTTCGGATCTCGGCTGCGGCCTGCCAGGTCAAGTCTTGTTGAACAATGACAATGCTCTCAAGCTCACCATCATCCGTTAGGACTGGCAACAACTTTTCCTGAACCAGATAGAACTCCTTGTCCTCAGTTTGATATTCAATCTTCCCTTCGATGAGTTGCCCTTGTCGAAGTTCTTGGAGCAGCAAGTGGCGTTCAGTAGGCTGGGTCCGTAGTTGTGTAAAGTCAGTGCCGATCAGTGCGTCAATCGACTTATTTTGGCGCTCTAGCAGGGCTTGATTGGCCCAAGTGATTAAGCCTTGGCTATTACAGCGCAGCATTAAATCACTGCTATGGTCAATCGCTAATTCTTGCAGCCGCAGTCGATCGAGTAACAGAGTAGATAGCCGACTTTCGCCATCCGGAACATCATTGTCGCAGTCTTTATCGTTTGTTCTGACGGGTGTGATTTGTAGTGATCCTAGATAGCTATAGTGACCATTTTCGAGTGGGTAGGGATAAGCTAAGAGCCGCCATTCTCGCTCAAAAACACCTGTGCAGAGTGGTCCACGATGTTGCCAGACATCCCACGATTGAATGGCTTGAACAAAACTGTTCTGCCAAGCCTGACTGATTGGACTATTCTGCCAAAGCTGTTCGACTGGTGCACCTTGTAACGATTGACACCAGAGCTTTTGGGGATCCAACCATTGCTCAAGATGCCACCCTAAATCGGGTGCAGTTATCAGTCGAAAGAGAACGGTTGGCATGGCCTAAGAAAAAGCACTCAATTGTGCGCGAGAAAAGCTTGTTAGTAGCACTCTGCTGTCGTTTTCATGCAGACGTCTGTGCTAAAGACAACAGTCAACATCGGCTCTAGCCTGCCTTTACAGCTTGGCAGGACTCACAGAGGCCAAAAAATTCTAGGGTGTGGTAAAAAATGCCGAAGCCGTAAGTCTGCTGTAAGTCTTTCTCCAACGCATGCACTGGGCATTCGTCAATTGCGATCGACGTGTGACAGCGTAGACAGGTGAGGTGATGACGATCCTCACGGTGAGCGCTGTAAAGGGACTCCCCTGAAGCGAGCGTTCGCACTTGCAGATGTCCTGATAGCTTCAAAGCTTCCAGTGATCGATAGACGGTTGCAAGACCTATACTTTGTTGCTGCTTGCGCAACTCAATGTAAAGGTCTTGGGCGGAAATTTCTGTTTTCAACCCTTGGAGTACTTCGAGGATTTTCTGTTGGTTTTGAGTGCGACGGCTGGCCATGGCATTAAGGTATCAGGCCTGATCTCAGGATTGGAAGGCTCAATGGAGTTTGAGTGCTTGCCAACCTGTTGGGCGATCGCCAAGTAGGGACTTAAATGCATCTTGGCATGTTGTGACACCATTCCGCTGCGGTGCACTCAGCAACCTTGTCCGAAATGCAAGTCAGTCAGCGATCGCCTGCTCTCACCGTCAAGTCGTAAAATTGAGAGCGGTTCTGCCCTGGAGAATGCTCCTTTGACCCGCTATTACGCTCGGATCTACGTCACTTTGCGACCCTCAGTGCTCGACCCAGCGGGGGCAGCCGTTCAAAGTGGCTTGCAGCACCTTGGCTATGATTCGGTCGAACAAATTCGGATTGGAAAGTATATCGAACTATCCCTCCAGGCAGAGACGGAAGCGATCGCGCGCGAGCAACTGGATCAGATGTGCGATCAGTTGCTCGCCAACCCCGTGATTGAGAACTACCGCTTTGAGCTAGAAGCGGCGGCAGGAGTAGCAGCGTGAACGTTGGCGTTATTGTTTTCCCTGGATCGAACTGCGATCGCGATGTGCAGTGGGTAACCGCAGGTCTGTTGGGTCAACCGACTCGCATGGTCTGGCATGAAGAGCGCGATCTCTCCGGCTTGGATCTGGTCGTGGTGCCTGGTGGCTTCAGCTACGGTGATTACCTACGCTGCGGGGCGATCGCCCGTTTTTCACCCGCGATGCAAGCGACCGTTGCCTTTGCCGAAGCTGGCGGTTTGGTCTTAGGCATTTGTAATGGCTTCCAGATCTTGACGGAAGTGGGACTGTTGCCGGGAGCACTCGTCCGCAATCGTGATCTGCATTTTCGCTGTGAAACCACGCCCCTGCGTGTCGAACGGAGCGATCGCCCTTGGAGCCGCACCTACCGCCAGGGCCAGATCCTCAACTTACCGATTGCCCACGGTGAGGGTCGCTACCATGCAGACCCCGAGACTTTGGCGGAGCTAGAGGCAAATGGACAAGTACTGTTCCGCTATCTCGAAAACCCCAACGGATCCTGCAACGACATTGCAGGGATTACCAATGCAGCGGGCAATGTGCTGGGTATGATGCCCCACCCCGAGCGGGCCGCAGAAGCGATCGCGGGAAGTGTCGACGGACTGGGGCTGTTTTCGGGTCTCCTAGAGCCCGTGGCTGCCTAGCCATCGCCGGCGGGAACTCAGGCCAGACCGGTAGCGACTAGGCTGGAAGCACAGCAGGAGGAGCAGCAATGCGGCGATCGCCTTGGCAATGGATGTTAGCAGGGGGTGTGCTGGCAGTAGCTTTGGTCGGCTGCGATCGCTTGCCTTGGGCTCCGTCTGAGCAGAGCCAAGACTGGCCCTTGGATAAGCCCGTGTCCGTTGCCCTCAAAGAACAAGACTCGGTCGATGGCATTATGACTGCGCCCGAGGATGCGCAGGTAACGCTGTCGGTCGAGTCGCTGCGCATCTGCAAAGCGCGTGCCAATCCTGCAGATTGCCTGTTGATTCGCGGACGCCTGCGGACTCCGACCGAATTTATTGGCACGTGGGAAGCGGCGGGTGACCCTGTCAACAACACTGAGTTTCAATGTTCGGTCGCAGCTCAGGAAATTGACTGCGAAGAAAAACGAACTGAAGAAGACGGCAGCGCTGCGACCACTCGCTATTGGTTGGCGCGTAAGTAGACAGTTGTCAGTGCTTGGGTGAGCGACCACAATCCTCTAACCCGCCCAAGCTTGAGGGTTTCTTGTGAACAGGTTTTAATTAACGCCCATGCGTCTGCGTCAACTGTTGCTGGGCTGTCTTCTGCTCCTCTGGATGTGCGGAGGGCTGGTGAGTTGCGTACCGCTGCCGAAGGCGATCGAGAGCGATCGCATTGTGGTAGGTACAGCGGCACGGTTGCGAACTCTCGATCCAGCTGATGCCTACGAACTGCTCTCGGGGGCATTGCTCTACGCGTTGGGCGATCGCCTCTACACAACCCAACCGAATAGCGTCGAGATTGTGCCACAACTGGCGACGGCCTTACCGGAGATTAGTGAGGACGGCCTGACCTATCGCATCCCGCTACGGCAGGATGTGCAGTTCCATGACGGCAGCCCGTTCAATGCTGCGGCCATGGCTTTTTCGCTGCAGCGTTTTATCGATAATGGCGGGCGTCCGGCCTACTTGCTGGGCGATCGCGTGGCTTCAATTCAAGTGACCGGTGACTATGAGCTGACGATTCAGCTCAAGGCTCCCTTTGCGCCTTTCCTCGCGCTGCTGACCTTCCCGGGGCTCTGTGCGGTTTCGCCGCAGGCCTATCGACCCGCTGCCGATCAATTTTTGCCCCAGCAATTTGTGGGCACCGGTCCTTATCAACTGGAATCTTTTCAGGGCGATCGCCTGCGTCTGGTCGCCAATCGCAACTACTGGGGTGAGAAACCCCGCAATGAAGGACTCGATATTCAGATCTTCTCTAGTCCGTCTAATCTCTACAGTGCCCTAGGTACGGGCCTAGTCGATGTGGCCTATCAGGGTTTGGATGCCGAACAAATTCGAGGGTTACGTCAGCAGGCAGAAGCGGGACGGATTCAGATCAACCGCAATGATGGCCTCGGTATTTACTACCTGACGGTCAATGTCCTCAGCCCGCCACTCGATCGCCCCGAGGTGCGCCAAGCCTTGGCTTTGGCCATCAACCGTGATGTGATCCGCGATCGCGTCTTCTATGGTCAAGTGCAGCCGCTCTATAGTTTGGTCCCGTCAGAATTCCCTGTCTCGGAGCCAGTCTTCCCGCGCAATAATCCCGGGAAAGTGCGGCAGTTACTCACTGCTGCGGGCTATTCCCCGAGCAATCCCCTACAGGTTGAACTCTGGTATCGCTCCAATCTCAACAGCAATGTACTGGTCGCTAGTACGTTGCGGGCTTCGGTGCAGCAGCAATTTGGCGGCTTGATTGATCTGCAGCTGCAGGGAGTGGAATCCACGACGGCTTACGAAAACTTGGAAAAAGGGGCTTATCCACTGTTCTTGCTCGATTGGTTGCCAGACTTTTTGGATGCCGATAACTACCTCCAACCCTTTCTGGCTTGCAGTGAGGGCGATCCGAAACAGGGCTGCCGAGCAGGGAGCAGTTACTACCAAGGCTCCTTTTATTACAGTGAGCGGGCGAATCAATTGCTGCAGCAAGCAGGGGAAAGCACTGAGCCTCAAAGCCGCGATCGCTTGTTGCGATCGCTTCAACAGCTGAGTGCTGAGGATGTCCCCTTCATCCCCCTCTGGCAAAACCGTGAGTATCTGTTCAGTCAGCCCTACATCCAAGGCGGCAATATTCAAGCTTCGGGGGCGATCGCCTTTGGCCAACTTCGCAAGGTGAAGTAAGTATGTCGCGCGCTAGGGACTTGGGTCGTTACCTGTTGGCAAGGTTGCTATTGCTGCCCTTGATGCTCTGGACGATCGCTACCCTCATCTTTTTGCTGCTGCGGGTGACTCCCGGGGATCCGATCGATGCGATTTTAGGCCCGAAGGCACCAGCTGCAGCCCGCTTAGCGCTGCGATCGCAACTGGGTCTGGATCGTCCCCTCTGGCAACAGTACTTGGACTATCTCGGTCAGCTGCTTCGCGGCGATCTGGGAGAGTCCCTGAGTAGCCAAGGCCAGTCTGTTCGGCAAATTATCGGTGAGTATTTTCCAGCGACGGCGGAATTGGCGATCGCGAGCTTGGCCATTGCGATCGCGATCGGGCTGGGACTGGGATTAATGGCTGCAGCCAAACCCAACAGTCGACGCGAAACGGCCAGTCGTCTGTTTGGAATTTTGACCTACGCCCTGCCAACCTTTTGGGCAGCGATGCTGGCGCAACTCTTGTTCGCGGTTGATTTGGGCTGGTTCCCGATTGGTACTCGCTATCCCGTCACCCTCGATCCGCCGCTAGGACCGACGGGCTTGTATGTCCTAGATGCATTGCTGCAGGCTGACTGGACGGCAGCAGGTTTGGCACTCCGTTATTTAGCCTTGCCGGCGCTAACCCTCGGTCTCCTGCTGAGTGGCGTGTTTGAGCGCCTCGTGCGGGTCAATCTGGGGCAGTCGCTTCAAGCAGACTACATCGATGCCGGGCGATCGCGGGGGCTGTCGGAACGGCGACTGCTGCTGAATCATGCCCTGCGCAATGCCCTGATTCCAGTGGTGACGTTGCTAGGGCTAACGCTCGCCTCGCTCCTGGGCGGTGCCTTGCTGACGGAAGTGGCTTTCTCTTGGCCGGGGCTAGCCAACCGGCTTTATGAAGCCATTTCCCTACGGGATTATCCAACCGTACAGGGCATCATTGTTTTCTTTGGCTGCTTGGTGGTGCTAGCCAGCATTGTGGTTGATTTCATCAATGCCCTGATTGACCCGCGAATTCGTTACTAAGCGATCGCTCCAACCGTTATGGAGCGATTACATCGGCCAAGGGGAAGGGTACGATGCTGAGAGCTTTTCTGTCTTGTCGCCATGAGCTGGCAGCGGCGCCTTAAGTATTCCATTGCGACCCTCCAGCCATTTATTTGGCTGCCGGCCATTCTGCTCAATGCTTGGTGCGTGCTGCTGGTCTGGGATTACTTCCGAGGTCCTATTTCCATTTTTCTCTCAGCAGCGCTGCTGTCCTTCATCTTGGGGTTGCCGGTGCGACTACTCGAACGCTGGCGCGTGCCTCGACTACTGGCGGTGTTGCTCATTTTGGCCGCGATCGTGACAGTGATGTTGCTGGTGACCGTGACATTGCTGCCGATTTTGATCAACCAAGTCTCAGCCCTAGCTAACACGCTGCCGCGATCGCTGAACGATGGTTTTCAGCAATTTCAGCTCTTGGAACAGCACCCCTTTTTCAGCCGTATTCCTCTGGATTTGCGGGCAGTGTTGGGGAACGTCGTCAGTCGCCTATCTGAGCAACTACAGGCGTTGACGAGTCGCTTGCTAGAACTCCTGTTAGGGGTTGCCAGTGGCGCTTTGCAGACGATGCTGACCTTGGTCATCAGTTTCTATCTGCTGCTGCGCGGTGAGGAAGTGTGGAATGGCCTGTATAACTGGCTGCCGCTACGCTGGCGAGCACGGGCGCGATCGGCGTTGGAACTGAGTTTCCGCAATTATCTGCTCAGCCAGCTGACGATCGCGTTTCTGATTGGTAGCACCGCGACGATCGTGTTGTTCTTGCTGGGCTTGCGCTTTTGGCTATTGCTGGGTTGTGGCATTGGCCTCCTGGCAATCTTTCCGTTTGGGGGCAGCATCAGCATTGTTGGCTTGGCGATCGTGCAGATGTTCAGCAATCCTTGGCTGGGCATCCGCATCTTGGTGTTCTGCTGGGGCACGGATCAGCTGATTGAAAACCTGATTGCCCCGCGCCTGTTTGGCAAGTCGATCGGGGTTCATCCGGTCTGGGTGTTGATGGCAATTTTGATTGGTGCTCAGTTGGGTGGTTTGCTGGGTGTGATCTTGGCAGTGCCAACGGCAGGCTGTCTGCGAATTTTGTTGGATGACTATCGTGTGGTCCCCAATTAAGTCCCTTCAGTCGACGATCGCGCAGTTGTTTACCCCTACTCAACGGGTACGCTGGGTGGCGCTACTGACCGCGATTGCCGGCATCTTCAATCTGCTGATTGCCGTCTCGCCGCAGATCTCGGCGCGATCGCGGTTGTTGGAACGGCTGACGGCTCTGACCGTGGAAACTCAGGGGCGGATCGCTGCAGCAGTGATCGGCTTTATCCTGCTGACTTTAGCGGGACAACTGCTGCGCCACAAGCGAGTGGCGTGGCTGTTGACGGTGCTACTGCTGGGTCTGTCCTTAGCCCTAAAAGGGATGCGATCGCACCATCCACTGGTGGCGATTCTCGATGGTGTCTTGCTGGGGTTTTTGCTCGTTGACCATCGGCACTACACAGCGCGATCGGATGCGCCCTCGCGGGTGCGAGCGGTGCGGGTTCTACTGGGGGCGCTGCTGTTTAGCTTGGCCTACGGTACTTTGGGTCTCTTTTGGCTCGATCACCACTATGCTCGCGATTTTGATTTGCTGACTGCTCTGCAGCAGGTGTTGCAGCTGTTCTTTAGCTGGGATGTCAGCAGCACCCTGCCCCAAACACGTTTTGGACGCCTGTTTGCTGAATCAATCTACAGTGTCAGTCTGCTAACGCTCGGCTATGCCTTTTTGCTGTTGCTGCAACCCGTTTGGCAACCGCCTGCTACTGCTGCAGAGCGAAAACGAGCGATCGCGATCGTGCGTGCACACGGGCACACATCTCTGGCCAAGCTGACGCTGCTGGATGACAAGTCTTACTGCTTTAGCCCCAGCGGCGAAAGTCTTGTGGCTTTTGTGCAACGGGGCCGTGGGGCGATCGCCCTCGGGGATCCAATCGGGCCAGCCCGCGATCGCGAGGCCATGATTCAGCAGTTTTTGCGCGAATGTCGCCAGAACGACTGGTTACCGGCCTTTTATCAGGTGCTCCCCGATGACTTACCGCTCTACCAGCGTCAAGGCTTAGCCGCGGTGCAAATTGGTCAGGAAGCGGTCATTCCACTGCGAGACTTTACCCTACAGGGCAAGCGGGGACGGGGCTTTCGCAGCACTCTCAGTCGCCTAGAACGGGTGGGCTATCGCTTTGAAGTGATTCCAGCCGCAGAAACATCGCCCTTGCTACCCGAGTTGCGCCTTGTCAGCGATGCCTGGCTGAAGCGAATGAAAGGGCCTGAAAAACGCTTTTCAGTGGGCTGGTTCGATCGCGATTACCTCACCAGTGGCAGCATTGCTGTGGTGCGATCGCAGGATGGTCAAATCCAGGCCTTTGCCAACTGGGTCGAGGAATTTCAGCGTAATGAACTCACGCTTGATTTGATTCGCTTTTTACCGCAAGCCGAAAGCGGCACGATGGAATTTTTGCTGGTCAATACGATTTTGTCAGCTAAGGATCGTGGCTTCGATAGCTTTAGTTTGGGTTTGTCAGCACTGTCTGGCCTCGATCAACTCGACCAACCGACTCAGGTGGAGCAGGGCCTAGATTACCTCTATCGCCACCTCGATCGCTTCTATCGTTTTCAAGGGCTTCACAGCTTTAAAGAGAAGTTCCATCCCGACTGGCAACCGCGCTACTTGGTCTATCCCAATTTGGCGTCACTTCCCAATCTCGTAGTTGCTTTGATTCGGGCTGACTCCGGTGATCGCTGGCTCGATTATTTCCGCCCTAACGATTGATAAATCTGCGGAAACCTTCAACGACGCACTGCTTAAAGGTTTCTCTAAGCAGCTCAGTCATCAACTTGGCAGCCACTCAGAAAAATGATCGCAACCCCCTTGGTAACTGCGGGTGATCCGGCCTGCACCGCGTAACTGGCGCCAATAGCGATCGCTGACCGCATCAGCACTTGGGTCAAGCCAGTCAATCCCGATGCCATTGCGCCCAATTTCGCGCCCTGAACTATGGAGATAAGCGCGATCGCCCAAATACAGCGCTACATGGGTACAACGATCGGGTCGGCCAAAGAAGATGAGATCGCCTGGTTCTGCGGCTTCCCAACTGGGTAATGACTCGCAGAATTGTTCCTGTTGCCAAGCATCGCGCGGTAGCCAAATTCCCTGTGCAGCAAAAGCAGCTTGCACCAATCCCGAACAATCATAATCAGGCCCTAGGCAACCACCCCAAAGGTAGATATTCAGTTGAGCTGCAGCTGCTTGGGCAAAAGCGATTGCATCTGGAATGACGGCCTCAATTGCGGTGCGATCGTGTTGGCTGGGTCGATAAATACTGTTGGACGGTTGAAAGTGTTGGCAATCACTGACTGGAATCCAACCCGGATAGTCATCTTCGGCTAGGCGCACCAGCCAAGCCTGATCCTGCTGCTCCAAAATTCGCAACTGTCGACCCGCTGCCGCTTGCGTGGCTAGGCGATCGCAGACCGGGGAATCAAACAAATTCAGGTCAGCGGTAATCTGCCAGTGAGTTAGCACCGGCAATTCGGTAGACTCGAGGCTTCTGGGTGGAAGGTTCACCAATGCTGTTCTTTGAAACGGATGCCACGCTGGCTCGCTGGGGCGAGGACGTGCTTGCCGCCACCTGGGCAGAGTTTCCACAGTTGGCACGCAACCAATTAGCGCTGACTTGGATTGTCTACGACGATCCGGTTCCTGTGAATACGGGTGGTGCGATCGCCCCCCAAAGTTTTTGGTCGCTACCGATTCGAGGCTTCCACTATCGCGGCGATGAAGCAATTTATCCCGCTAGCATCGTCAAGCTCTTTTATCTAGTGGCAGCACTGGAGTGGCTCCAGCAGGGCATGATTCAGCCCAGTGCGGAACTCGATCGCGCCCTGCGCGACATGATCGTTGATTCCAGCAACGATGCGACAGGCTACATTGTCGATTTACTGAGCGGCACCACCAGCGGCCCCGAATTGGGCGAAGGGCCATTCAAGACTTGGCAATTCCAACGCAACATCGTCAATCGCTATTACCAGTCGTTGATGTGGCCGGAATTGCAGCCCATTAACGTCAATCAAAAAACCTGGGGTGATGGCCCCTATGGTCGGGAGCGAGCTTTCTATGGCCCCGAGTTTGAGAACCGCAATAAGCTGACAACCAATGCGACGGCGCGGTTACTGCATGCGATCGCGGGTGGGGTTGCCGTTTCGCCTTCCGCCTCACAGCGCATAATGAATCTGCTAAATCGACCTTTCGATCCGCGATCGCTGGCAGATGATCCTGAAAACCAAGTCGCAGGTTTTCTCGGACAGGACTTGCCCCAAGGCAGTCAACTCTGGTCCAAAGCGGGTTGGATGAGCCGGGTTCGCCACGATGCTGCTTATCTAGAAATTCCAGGTCTGCCGCCGCATCTTTTGGTGGTGTTCACCGAAGGCAAAGAGCACGCCAATAACGAAGCAGTTCTGCCCTTTATTGCTCAGCAAGTTCGCCAGCAGATCCAGCCAGCCTAGGGTTGGAGTCTGACCAAAGTCAGATCGGGCAAAGTTTCAGCCACCTGACTACTATTGAGGTGATCCGCTCGTTCAATTCCGGCCGGATCCTATAACTGATGGAGGACAACGATGCATATCAGTCCTTACAGGAGGTGCAAATATGGTGCAGCCAACCATTCTCGAAAAACTCGAACAACTCCCAGAATCTCTCCAAGTCGAGGTCTTGCATTACATTGAGTTTTTGACTGATCGATATTCTAAAGAAACGATTGCTGCAGATGAACCACGCAAGAAACGTGGGGGGCTAGGGATTCTCAAAGGTCAGATTTGGATGTCAGATGACTTTGATGAGCCCCTAGAAGAAATGAAGGAGTATATGGAGTGATACAACTCCTGATTGATACGCACATCTTGGTTTGGTATCTGCAGGCTGATCACCATTTAGATGCTAAGACAGCTGAGCTGCTGGAAGATACACGATATGACTTGAATGTCAGTATCGTCAGCATCTGGGAAATGGCTATCAAAAGTGGCCTAGGAAAACTAAGTCTAACGATCGAGTTTAAAGACTTGAAAGACTTGCTGGGACGCCTCTCGATTGCCGTGCTTCCAGTTGAGTTTGAAGATATTCATGAATACTTGAACTTGCCATTCTTTAATGATCATCGAGATCCATTCGATCGCATGTTAATTGCACAGTCCATGCGGCGATCGCTGAGGATTGTCAGTAATGACTCATCTTTTGATTTGTATAACGTCGATCGAATTTGGATATAGGTCAATAGCGGTAGACGCTGACTTGGCTGATCTTCTCAAAGAGAGTCTATAGTCGAGCCAGCGTCTTGCAGTAGCTTGTTGGACTTAACCTGCAGCAACAGGATTGAGAGCTGCTTGCAGGGCCTCTGCGTTGAGATCTTCGCCAATGAAAACCAGCTGGCTACGGCGCTCCGCTGGCGATCGCCAAGGACGGTCATAGAACCAGTCGAAGCGGGGGCCGACACCCTGAAAAACAAGGCGCATCGATTTGCCCGGAACGGCCAGAAAACCCTTAACGCGATAGAGCGTTTGGGATTGCTGTAAGGCTTGCAGCCGCTCTACCAAAGCTTCCGGCTGCCATTCTGAATCCAGACTTAAATGGACAGCTGCGATCGCATCATCATGATCGTGCTCTTCCTCGTGATCGTGATGGCTAGGACGCTGTTCTAAGTCATCTTCGACCGCGGCATTGAAGCCCAGCAAAACATTAGGTTCCAGTTGTCCATTGGTCACCGGCACAATTGGCACGCCCGATCGCACCTGTGTACTCAGCCAGCGGCGAACGCGATCGCTGTCCTCTTGTGGCAGACAATCAATTTTGCTGAGCAGGACAAGATCGGCACAGGCGAGTTGATCTTCAAAGAGTTCTTCGATCGGTGTTTCGTGATCGAGACTGTCATCTGCTTGGCGCTGCTCTTCCAGAGCATCCAAATCTGTTGCGAATTGACCCGCTGCAACTGCCACAGCATCCACGAGGGTGACAACACCATCGACGGTTGCTCCGGTGCGAATTTCGGGCCAACGAAAGGCTTGAACTAACGGTTTTGGCAACGCTAGACCGCTGGTTTCAATCAAAATGCAATCGATTTGTTCACGCCGCTGCAACAGTGTTTGCATGGTCGGCAAAAATTCCTCTTGCACCGTGCAGCACAGGCAACCATTGGCCAGTTCGAGGATATTGCTGTCTGCTGTTTCTTCCTCGTCGCAGACGCCACAACTGCGCAGCAACTCGCCATCGATGCCGACCTCGCCAAATTCATTGACGAGAACGGCGATCCGGCGACCTTGATTGTTGAGCAGCAGATTGCGGATCAGGGTCGTTTTGCCGGCTCCCAAGAAACCGGTGATCACCGTCACGGGCAGCTTATGCATCGATCGCTCTCGCAGAAAGACATGCTTGCACCCTAGCCGATCGTGGCGATCGCTCCCTAAACCGGCAGGGCATGGGCTTGCAAATCCGCCAAGCTGACGTAGCGGAGAGCGCTTTTTTCGGTTGATTGCAAAACCACAGGCGGTGCCATGCCTGCCTCGAAGGCTTCTTGCCAGCGACTGGCACAAAGGCACCAGCGATCGCCAGCTTTTAGTCCGGGGAAGTTGAACTCGGGGCGGGGCGTAATCAGGTCGTTGCCGCGATCGCGCGAGAACAGCAAAAATTCTTCCGTCATTTCAGCGCAGACGGTGTGGCTGCCGCGGTCCTGGGCATCCGTTTGGCAAAAGCCATTGCGATACCATCCGGTCATGGGGGCACAGCAACAGACTTCGAGGTCCTGACCGAGGACATTTTGACCTTGACCCATGCTGGAATTCCCTAGAAAACAGCGCCTTTCGATCGTAGCGACACCTGGGGCCAGCGACTGAGCACCACCCAAACTGGGGGACAGGTGGTATATTTACTCACGACGGTGTATCGCCGCTCCTAGGCGATCGCGTTTTCGGCCCTTCAACCTCTTCCCCGCCGAAACGACGAGAGGACTCTAGTGATTGTCCTTTCTACCTCTCGACTGTCCCTCAGGTTGCTTGTTCGCAAGCCCTGGTGGTGTGAAGAGTTCAATTCCTGATTCTTGAAACAATTCATCTTTGCGGGTTCCGCAGCGATCGCGCTGTTGGCCCAAATGCCTGCCATGGCTGCCGAAGTCTGGGCAACGGTTTACCATTCGTCCTACCACAACGGTCGTACGGCGAGTGGTGAGCGCTTTGACTACTACGGCTACACCGCAGCCAGTGCGCGCTATCCCTTGGGCACACAGCTACAGGTCAGTCGCGGTGGTCGCAGTGTGACGGTGCGCGTCAACGATCGCTGCCGTTGTGATCTCGATTTGGCCTACGGTGCCATGCGCGATTTGGGTGGCCACAGCAACTGGAGCGGTCCGGTAACGGTGCGCGTCCTCCGCTAGGAACCGAGATTTCGACTGGATTTAATCGCCCTGAGACCTTCAGAGGCTGCGGTTTGCGGTTTCAATGGAAAGTGTCTTGCGATCGGCATCTGTATGACTTCGGAGCGCATTGTTGACCTGCTTCGCCACGGCCAACCCGGCCAGACTGTTGAGGTACGGGGTTGGATTCGCACGGCTCGTCAACTGAAGGAATTTACCTTCGTTGAGGTCAACGATGGCTCCTGTCTTAAGGGCATCCAAGTCGTCCTAGGACAGGATTTGGCGGACTACGAGGCGATCGCTAAGCAGCTGGACACCGGCGCGGCGATCGCGATCGCGGGCAGCTTAGTCGAGTCGCCAGCCAAAGGGCAGCGGGTCGAACTACAAGCAGCCACGGTTGAAATCGTTGGTGGTGCTGACCCCGAACAGTATCCGCTCCAGAAAAAACGCCACTCCTTTGAATTTCTGCGCACGATCGCCCATCTTCGGCCTCGTACCAATTCGATCGGGGCGGTGATGCGGGTGCGCAATGCGGCAGCAACTGCCATTCACGACTTCTTTCAAGAGCGGGGCTTCCTCTGGGTGCACACGCCGATCATTACGGCGAGTGATTGCGAGGGCGCCGGTGAACTGTTCACGGTCACTAACCTCAATTTAGAAAAGCTGGCGCAATCCCAAAAAGCACCGGATTTTGAGCAGGACTTTTTTGGCAAACGTGCCTATCTAACGGTCAGCGGCCAGCTCGAAGCGGAAATCATGGCGCTGGCGTTCAGCAACGTCTACACCTTTGGCCCCACCTTCCGCGCTGAAAACTCCAACACCTCCCGTCACTTGGCGGAATTTTGGATGGTCGAGCCGGAGATGGCTTTTTGCGATCTCGGCGGTGACATGGACTTGGCCGAAGCCTTCTTGAAATTCGTCTTCCAGCGAGTCAGCGATCGCTGCAGCGAAGATCTGGAATTTTTCAATCAGCGCATTGATTCCGAAGTCCTCAATCGCGTTGAAACAATCCTAAGCAACGACTTCGAGCGGGTCAGCTACACCGATGCGATCGCCCTGCTCGAAAAAGCCGATCGCAGTTTTGACTATCCGGTGGCCTGGGGTATCGACCTCCAGTCAGAGCACGAGCGCTACCTTGCTGAGGAGCATTTCCGTAAGCCGTTGATTGTCTACGACTATCCGCGCGAAATTAAAGCCTTTTATATGAGGCTCAACGATGATCAAAAAACCGTTGCCGCAATGGACGTGCTGGCACCGGGCATCGGTGAAATTATCGGTGGCTCCCAACGGGAAGAACGGCTCGATGTTCTGAAACAGCGCCTTGCCGAAGCGAATCTGCCCGAGGAGAACTACTGGTGGTACTTAGATCTACGGCGCTACGGCAGTGTCCCCCATGCTGGGTTTGGCCTAGGCTTTGAACGACTGGTGCAATTCATCACGGGCATGGGCAACATCCGCGATGTGATTCCCTTCCCGCGCACGCCCCAAAACGCTGAGTTTTAGGCCGTAGAGTCAGTCCCTATCAGCGCTCACAGTTTCTCCACATACCTGAACTGCGAGCGCCATGTTACATCTTCAAAAGCCTCATAAGTTACTGCGATTACTTTTGATATTCCAATTTTTGTATAGAGCCAAGAAAAAGTAAAAAATGCAGAGGGCAGAGAAGAAGCTGATTTCAGGCAAACCTCTGTGATCAATAAGGAGTCCGGTCTGAATAAATAGGTCATCTGCCCGGGATCCCGGCAAAAAACTGACATACCATCTGAGTATTTCTCCAAGAAATTGGAGGATGGCTCCTGTCAAGCCAATTCGTATTGCTATTTTGAGACTCATTTAACCTCTAAATCCTTGTGAAACAAAAAACTATTTTTTTGACTCTTGCCTTCAATTCCAAGAGCAACCAAAAATAGCATTATAAAGGCCGAAGACATTAAAGGTCTAAAGACAGCTACAGGCGAAAAGAAGAGTTTAACTACTGAACCTATAGCACCTGCAACGATAGCTGCCCTCAAGTTGTCTGACATCCCATTTCTTTTTCCTTGGAGAAAAAGAATCATAAAAAACACTAGAAAGCATAGAGAAGAGACACCACAAAGCAAGTATCTACCATAAGGAAGAATCTGTTCGCTGCTGTATCTGAATACCACAAATAAAGTATCTGAATAAACTTGTGATCCAGCCCCAATAACTCCCATCAAGGAAGCAGTTTTCATATTTATTAATCTTGATATGTTCATGACTTTAGTCAGCTGGCTTCATAGTATTTTACACTGACGCGCTTACTTCGCACTCTAGAGTTTTATGTTAAGCTTTATTTAACCCAGATTGTTCTACTAGTCTGCAGACTTAAATCACTTGCCCTTTGTACATACCGTACTCGATCACAATGTCGACAGCAGTGAGTGTGCAGTTGGATAGCCTTGCGATCACTGTTGGGATATTGAGCAAAGAAAAAGCGGTCTAGGCCGACCGCAAGCATGCTTCAACTAAGGTCCCATCGCCCAACATGCAATGGAGATGCGACTAGCATGCCGAGTCTTGAGGCGATCGGGGCGATCCCTCAACATTGCCTGACGAACCGATCCAAGACTTCATATTTACAGTGCAGCGATCGCGGACTAAGCAGTCCTAAAAATAGAGATCAAAAAAGGGTGAATTGCTTCACCCTCAATTGGCTTTAGTAATGCTTAGGATGGCTCCCTGATCGTGCGGCTTGCGGCTAACATCAATCAGGGAGAGATGACCTTCAATGTCTACCAGAGGCCCCGAACGGGTGCTGGCTGTTGAACAGGCAGCGGCTCTTGTTGCGCAAAGTCACGGTTGAACAAGCTGTTTTCGTTCTGAGCAATCATCCAGTCAATGCTGGTTCTTTGCATTGCAACCTGTTGATTGTTATCCAGGAAGGCCAAAACATCGGGGATGAATTTGGCATCAGCAGCGAACAGGGCACCTAAGTTGATCCGAGCATCCGTCGGATAGTTTTGGATGATTTCTAGTGGTGTGGTCTTATTGTCATCTAACAGGGAAAGGACGATGGCACTCCGAAGGGCTTGGCGACCATCGGTGTCAGCCGTCCGTGGAGCCATTACCTGGCCGATTTGGTCCAACAGTTTTTCGCCGGCAGCACTGTTCAGCAGGTAGTCTGCCTCAATCATCTTGTAGTTGATTGGACGATTCAGAAAGCTCCGTACCGTTTCGAATTGGGTATGCGTAATGTTGACAGCATCCCTAGTAAAGCCCTGAGCTTGGTCTTGTTGTGCCATCGCTTGCAAGTCGTCGATGGTGACCGAGCGTGCCCAAGCGCCATTAATGAGAGTGACATTATCTGCCGCTTGCGCGATTCCCGGCATGAGCAGCGCTGCTGCAGTAGCAGTTGCGAAAGCACCACAAAGAAGTGTTTTCATGATCACGAGGTCCTTAACAGCGAGGAGTAGAAGACGAGGAACAAGTGCTGAGGAGCGGGAGTCATGATTGCTAACCATTCAGCAGCTCTACCCCCTATCTTCGTCAGGGAACTTCGTGGTTTGGCAAAGCAACGATGAAGATTGCTTCTTGGTAATTTATTCGCCGTAGGGAATTTTAGGTTCGGTTTAGAAACTGGACTCTATGGGCTTCGACAGGCTGTCTCCGACAAGCCACTCTTGCCAAAAGCGAGAGGGCTCTGGATTCCAGAGCCCTCTCACAACTACTCAACTATTCAATTGAGCAATGACTTTGCATCAGCGGGAATTAGCCGTTGATAGCAGGAGCGGTCAGAGCAACGGGGGTTGCTTCGCCAGCAGCCAAGTCGAGGGGGAAGTTGTGAGCATTGCGCTCGTGCATCACTTCCATACCCAGGTTGGCGCGGTTCAGCACGTCTGCCCAGGTGTTCACCACACGACCTTGGCTATCCAAGATCGACTGGTTGAAGTTGAAACCGTTCAGGTTGAACGCCATGGTGCTGATGCCCAAGGACGTGAACCAGATGCCCACTACCGGCCATGCAGCCAGGAAGAAGTGCAGCGAACGGCTGTTGTTGAACGAAGCGTATTGGAAGATCAAGCGACCGAAGTAACCGTGGGCTGCCACGATGTTGTAGGTCTCTTCTTCTTGACCAAATTTGTAGCCGTAGTTTTGGCTCTCAGCTTCGGTCGTCTCACGCACCAGCGAGCTGGTCACGAGCGAACCGTGCATTGCCGAGAACAGCGAACCACCGAACACGCCAGCAACGCCGAGCATGTGGAAGGGGTGCATCAAAATGTTGTGCTCAGCTTGGAACACGAACATGAAGTTGAAGGTGCCGCTGATACCCAAAGGCATGCCGTCCGAGAACGAACCTTGGCCGATCGGGTAGATCAGGAACACTGCAGTCGCTGCTGCAACCGGTGCGCTGTATGCAACACAGATCCAGGGACGCATACCGAGGCGGTACGACAGTTCCCACTCACGGCCCATGTAGCAGAAGACGCCGATCAGGAAGTGGAACACTACCAATTGGTAGGGGCCACCGTTGTAGAGCCACTCGTCGAGGCTAGCGGCTTCCCAGATCGGGTAGAAGTGCAAACCAATTGCGTTGCTGGAAGGAACAACAGCACCAGAGATGATGTTGTTGCCATACATCAACGAACCAGCAACAGGCTCGCGGATGCCGTCGATGTCGACGGGAGGTGCTGCGATGAACGCAACGATGAAGCAGATGGTGGCGGTCAGCAGGGTGGGGATCATCAACACGCCGAACCAGCCCACATAGAGGCGGTTGTCGGTGCTGGTCACCCACTCGCAGAACTGCTGCCACAGGCTGGCGCTCTCGCGCCGCTGCAATGCAGTCGTCATGATGTTTTGAGTCCAGTTGATTGATATGTATGTCTAAGGCTTAATGCCTTATGAACTCATACTAAACAAAACTTTGCGAATTGTGAAGCACTTCTCAGATCGAATTTTGCGATCGCCTCAACAGTCGGCTGTGATTACCTACAGTCCGGCCTATACGCTCGTGCCGACCTATGAATGCTTCAATCGCTGTACCTACTGCAACTTCCGCAAAGAGCCGGGTCAGGATAAGTGGCTGAGCTTGGAAGATGCGAAACAACGTCTACTGGAGCAACGCGATCGCGGGATTTGTGAAGTCTTACTCCTCAGTGGTGAAGTCCATCCGCACAGCCCTCGCCGAGCAGCTTGGCTCCAGCGCCTTATCGATCTAGCAGAGTTAGCCCTGGAGATGGGATTTCTGCCGCATACCAACGCGGGGCCACTCAGCCGAGAGGAAATGACTGCCTTACAAAAAGTGAATGTTTCTTTGGGGTTGATGCTGGAACAACTAACCCCTCGGCTGCAGCAGACGGTGCATCGCTTGGCCCCGAGCAAAGTTCCTCAACTCCGGCTCCAGCAGCTAGAGCAAGCAGGCGAACTAGGTATTCCTTTTACAACAGGACTGCTGCTAGGGATTGGAGAAACTGCAGACGATCGCATTGCCACACTGGAGGCGATCGCGGCTTGTCACAATCGCTGGGGACATATTCAAGAAGTCATTCTGCAACCCCACGTGCCGGGATCGCAGCAGGCAGTGACACTCCCCTCTTTTCCGGTAGAAGACCTGATCGCGATGGTGGCGATCGCCCGTCAAATTTTGCCAGCCTCGATCACGATCCAAGTGCCACCCAACTTGCTCAATAAACCTGACTATCTGACGGCTTGCTTAGCGGCAGGGGCAAGGGATCTGGGTGGAATTGTGCCTCGCGATGAGGTGAACCCTGACTATGAACACCTTGACCTTGCTGAGCTCCATCTGGTCTTGGCTCGACAGGGCTGGCAGTTGCAGCCTCGCTTGCCGGTCTACCCGGCTTGGATTGCTTGCCTCCCTGACCATCTGCAGGAAACGGTAGCACCGTGGCTGGATCGACAAAATTGCCCAAATGTGATCGCAGAGAGGCGCACCGTTGAGCGATCGCCATAAAAAGGCCTTGACTTTTTAGATCAAGGCTAGGTGGTAGTGCGTTGCATAAATTGGTGAAATCAAGCAGCCCCCTTCGACTCCAAGACCTCGACTTCATCTAGCTCTTGGCCGATCACGAGATCAGCACAGGTAATGCGATCGGTCAAAATAGCACTGGCCATCATGCCAGAGTGAATTTCCAGCATGGCTTCTTGATAGGCCTCAAAAATGAGTCGTTGGCCAGGAAAAACGACTCGTTCGAAATACCAACCGGTGATGTTCGTAATCCGAGCGACCTGAATCTTGCTGGTGGCATTGACGTAACAGCACAGAACAACGCTGTCGTTAGTGACGGTGATCGAATCTAGGATTTGAGACATAGCAAGGGCTCGGAGGAGTTGAACCGTAATTTTGGGATCACGCTAACACCCGCCCCAGGGGCAAGCTGTGTATCCAGTTACGAAACCTGAGGCCCTTAACAATCTCTTCGGAATCTAGAGAACGATCGCAGGGATTGCAGACAGACAGCCATAAAAAAGGGTCTGCGATCGCAGACCCTCAGTTAGCAATTTCGATGTGGATCTAGACGGCTGTCAGCTCTTTACTCGCGACTGCGGGGTTGACTTCCGGTGTGTCTGCCTCTGACGGCGGCACGACTTGCCAGAACTGTGGCAGGAACTGATCCCAGTTCTGCAAGATTTGCTGAGCTTTCGGGCTACCCGTTTTGTCAGCATGGGCAGTGATCAGCTGCTTAAGCTGTTGCTCGCCCGCTGTGGTCGAGACCCGCTGCAGTTTGACAATCTCTGGATTGACCTTGCTCGGGAACTGTTCATCCTCATCGAGGAAGTAGGCCAAGCCACCAGTCATACCAGCACCGACATTGCGGCCACAGGGACCGAGCACCACGATTGTGCCGCCAGTCATGTATTCGCAGCAGTGATCACCAGTACCTTCCACAACGGCTTGCGCCTTGGAGTTGCGAACCCCAAACCGCTCACCAGCCCGGCCATTGGCAAACAGACTGCCACCGGTTGCACCGTAGAGACAGGTATTGCCGATGATGCTGCTCTGAGAGGGATCAAAGCGAACGCCTGCTTCAGGCCGAACGATGATCTCACCGCCGTTCATGCCTTTGCCAACGTAGTCATTGGCTTCACCCACGAGGTTGAGGCTGACACCACTGATGTTGAAGGCCCCAAAGCTTTGGCCAGCACTGCCACTGAAGTTCAGTGTGATTTGCCCCTCAAAGCCGTAGTTGCCATAGCGCTGGGCAATGGAACCTGCCAAGCGTGCCCCTACGGAACGATCGGTGTTAACGATCGCTTGGTCGATGCTGACGGAGCCTTGGTTAGCGATCGCAGCAGTCAACGCCGGATTGGTGAGGAGCTGATCATCCAGTACCGGTCCATTGCTATGGACATCGTCATGCACCAACCAGCTGCGATCGGAGCGGCTATCCGGCAGCTTGATCAGACAGTCCAGGTTAAGAGCTGTAGTCTTGGTCAGCTTCAGGTCAGGACGTGGAGCCAACAGATCGGTACGACCCGTCAGTTCCGTCAGGCTGCGATAACCCAGTTTGGACAAGATGCTGCGGACTTCTTCAGCAATCAGGATGAAGAAGTTGACGACATGCTCGGGAATGCCGGTGAAACGCTTGCGGAGTTGCTCTTGCTGCGTGGCGACCCCGACAGGGCAGTTGTTGGTGTGGCAGACCCGCGCCATGATGCAGCCTTCCGCAATCATCGCGATCGAACCAAACCCAAACTCTTCGGCACCCATGAGGGCTGCCATCACAACGTCCCAACCGGTCTTGAGACCGCCATCCACCCGCAGCAGCACTCGCTGACGCAGCTGGTTTTCCATCAGAACGCGATGGACTTCAGTTAAGCCCAATTCCCAAGGACCGCCTGCATGTTTGATCGAGCTGAGCGGTGAAGCACCCGTACCGCCGTCATGGCCAGAGACTTGGATGATGTCTGCGTTAGCCTTGGCGACCCCCGCTGCCACAGTCCCGATCCCGATTTCGGCCACTAGCTTGACCGAGACTTGTGCCTTGGGATTGATCTGGTGCAGGTCAAAAATGAGCTGCGCCAAATCCTCGATCGAGTAGATATCGTGGTGCGGCGGCGGTGAAATGAGCGAAACACCGGGTTTGGAGTTGCGCAGGAAAGCGATGTAGGGGCTGACTTTTTTGCCTGGGAGCTGTCCACCTTCGCCCGGTTTTGCACCCTGCGAGACTTTGATCTCCAGCTGATCGGCGCTCATCAGGTATTCAGGGGTGACCCCAAAGCGACCTGAGGCAATCTGCTTGATGGCTGAACTGGCGGTGTCGCCATTACGCAGACCATGTAGGTGCGGCAAGGTTGGTGAGTTGCCATCTGCGTCAACATCGCCGAGAACTTTGTAGCGAACTGGATCTTCGCCACCTTCGCCGGAGTTGGACTTGCCACCCAGTCGATTCATCGCGATCGCGAGAGTCTCGTGGGCTTCTCGCGACAGCGCACCGAGGGACATACCACCCGTGCAGAAGCGCTCCACGATCAACTCGACCGATTCCACTTCCTCCAGAGGAATTGAGGGGCGATCGCTGACAAACTGCAGCAAGTCCCGCAACGCTGTGACTGGACGCTCTTCGAGATACTTGCGGTAGACCTCAAAGTGGTCGTAATTTTTGCCCGCAGCGACCGCTTTGTGCAGCGCTTTCGACATCTCGGGACTGTTCATGTGGTACTCGCCACCGGGACGGTACTGCACGAAGCCAAAGTTCTCGAGTTTCTTCTGGTTGAGTTCGGGGAAGGCGCGGGAGTGGAAGCTCATGACCTCATGAGCAACGTCTGCCAAGGTCAGACCGCCCAACCGTGAAGTCGTGCCTCGGAAAGCGAGATCGACCACTTCCATGCTGAGGCCGATCGCTTCGAAGATTTGTGCCCCGTGGTAGCTAGGTAGGAGCGAGATCCCCATTTTCGAAAGGATTTTGAGCAGTCCAGCCTCAACTGCTTTACGGAAGTTTTCTTGGGCTCCCGCTAGGCTGACTTGGGCAATTTTGCCGCGCTCCATCAAGCTTTGAGTCTTGGGCGCATGCCACCAGTGGCGCACGGTTTCCAGAGCCAGCCATGGGCAGACGGCGCTGGCGCCGTAGCCAATGAGGCAGGCAAAGTGGTGGGTGCTCCAACATTGGGCAGTCTCAACCACCAGCGAGGCTTTCATGCGCAGCCCTTTGCGGATCAGATGGTGGTGAACTGAGCCAACCGCGAGCAGTGGCGGAATGTAGCTGATCTGCGGAGCCAGCCCCTCGCCAGCGCGATCGCTCAGGATCAGGATTTGGTGACCAGCTTGGACCGCTTGCTCTGCTTGCTCACAGAGTGCTGCGATCGCCGCTTGCAAACCATCGGGTCCCTGTTCAATCGCATACAGGGTCGATAGCTCAGCTGCCTTGAGAGAAGACTGCTTGACCTGTGCTAGTTCAGCCTCGTTGAGAACCGGTGAATCCAGCTTCAGCAGCCGTGCCGACTCGGGCCCAACCTGCAGGAGATTGTCGCGAGCCCCCAGCGTCATGCTCAGCGACATGACGAGGCTTTCCCGCAGGGGGTCGATCGCGGGGTTGGTCACCTGGGCAAAGCGCTGCTTGAAGTAGTCGTAGAGCAGTCGCGCTTTGCTCGAGAGCACTGCGAGGGGAATGTCATCGCCCATGCAAAAGGTGGGCTCTTTGCCATCGCTGGCCATGGCCTCGATGACCATGTCTACGTCTTCAGCGGTATAGCCAAAGCCGGTCTGCAGTCGTAGTAAGTCAAACTCACCCAGGCTGCGATCTTCTGCGAAATCTTGGCTGGCAAGCACTTGACGCTCTTGCAGCCACTGACCGTAGGGCTGCTGACTGGCGATCCGTTTTTTGATCTCCCAGTTTTTGACGACCTCTTTGGTTTCGAGATCGACTTCGATCATCTGACCGGGACCGAGACGCCCTTTCTCGATGATTGTTTCAACCGGCAGATCGACAACCCCCGCTTCTGAAGCGAAGACGATGTAGCCGTCAGCGGTAATGCTGTAGCGGGCGGGACGTAGCCCGTTGCGATCGAGGCAGGCCCCAACTTTCTTGCCGTCACTGAAGACCAGCAGTGCAGGGCCATCCCATGGCTCTTGCAAACCGCTGTAGAACTCGTAGAAATCAACGATTTCCGGATGATTCGCCAGCTCTGGCTGATTCTTGTACGCTTCCGGCACCATCACCATCAGCGCTTCTTGCGGGGTCCGTCCCGAGTTGACCAACAGCTCGAGCGCGTTATCGAGGTTGGCCGAGTCACTGCGGTTCAGGTCAACGACGGGCAGCAGGTCACCGATGCGATCGCCCCAAGCAGGATGCTGCAGATCAGCCTGCCGCGCCATCATCCAGTTGATGTTGCCCAGCAGCGTGTTGATTTCGCCGTTGTGGCCCAAAAAGCGCATCGGCTGCGCCAAGGGCCACTTGGGCATGGTGTTGGTGCTAAAGCGGCGGTGGTAGACCCCAAAGTTACTGGCGTAGGCCGGATTGGTTAGGTCGGTATAGAACTGACCGAGCACCTCCGATCGGACCATGCCTTTGTAGACAACGGTGCGGCTGGAGAGCGAGCAGATGTAGAAGTCTTCGCTTGCTGCACCGAGGGCGGCTTGGACTGCAGTTTCAACCCGCTTGCGGACGAGATAGAGCTGCCGTTCCAGTTCATCGCCCCGCAGCTGTGCGCTGGCGACAAAGCACTGCTCAATCCGAGGCAGGTTTGCTCGCGCCTGTTGACCCAAAACTTCGGGACGGGTGGGCACCAAGCGCCAGCCCAAAAACTGCAGGTTTTCCTCAGCAACAATCTGCTCAATCAGTTGCCGGGCGATCGTGGCTTCAGCACCGTGCTGGGGCAGAAAAACCATCCCCAGGCCAACGCTCGACAGGTCCGCCGGAGCCGCAGCACCGAGCCACGTTTTCAGTAGCTCAGTCGGGATCGCCGTCATCAGACCAGCACCATCCCCGGAGTCAGCATCTGCACTGCAGCCGCCGCGATGTTCCATGCAGCTCAAGGCCTGCAAAGACTTCTCAACTAAGTCATGGCTGGCACGCCCCTGCTGGTCGGCAACAAAGCCAACGCCGCAGGCATCACGCTCTTCAACAAGCCAGCGTGGGCCTTGATAAGTCGGGTGAGAAGACGAGTGAACAGAATACTGATTCATGCTGCGATAACCGGCCAATGGAGAAAGCAGGGAAAAGGCATGGACCCTGAGCAGCGATCGCCGGAATCGAGGCGACAAACTGACCCCATTGTTTGCCTTAGGGTCTAAGACGAAACAAAGATGAGGTCAGCGTGAGCGCAATCGTTTCGAACAGATCTGGAATTGCTGGGAATGTACTGCACATTATAAGGAATCGTTTACGGCCCTCTCACGATTTCTCTGGAACTCCTGAGGTCAGGAGAGGGTCGCTAGACACGGCTGCTGGATGTTGCGATCGCCCCTGCGTTGGGATAGACGGATGAAACCTGTGCTCGGACGTGGACTGATCTGGCTCGGCTGCACGGTCAGTAGTTGGGGTGGGCTGGCATTGCCAGCGGCTTGGTTACCGACTGCAGTTGCTCAAGCCAGTGCGGTGGTCAATCAAACCGGGGTGCAGATCCAGATCAATGGCCGTGCGATCGCGGGGGCTTGGGCAGTGGAACCTGCTTCTCAGGGCAACTTTATCTGGATTGAAGAGGCCGCTCTGCGTAATGGTTTGGGCTTAGAACTCTTGCCGGGCTTGAGTACGACGCGCCAAGCAATTCGTTGGTTCTCGGATGGTCGGGTTGCGGAAGGGGTAGAACAGGTTCCCGCTCGTCGTCAAAACAGTCGCCGCTACTTAGAAGTTTCAACGTTGGCACGGCGCAGTGGCTGGGCCTTGGCAATCCAAGGGAATCAGTTGCTCATTCAGTTACCAGCGGCAACGTTGCAGAACCTGCGCGATGGTCAGCAGGGCGCTAACCGTCGGCTTGTCTTGGATTTCGATCGCCCAACTCCTTGGGAATGGGACGCGATTAGCCAACAGCTGCGCTTTGATGGCTCAGTCCCCACCCAATTGGCTCCCAATTTGCAGCGCTACGGGATTCAGGCTGAACAACAAGGCGATCGCACGAGTTTGCGATTACCCACGGGCGTAGGCGTGAGAGTCTCTAGCTTGGGATCGCCCGATCGCATCTTCATCGATTGGCCAGCGACAGCTCTCCTGAGTCCCAATCTCAGCCCCTTTCCCAATTCATTGAACTCGAGCCCATCTCTGCTGACGCCGGCGCCGTCACAGCCCAGTACACCACTCCAGCAACGCCAAGTCACAGTTGGGGGGGCAACTTTTCCGGTCTATGTCATTCAGCTGGACTTGCGCCAGCCTAATGTCCGTTTAGCGCCGATTTGGGCGGGGAATGGGTCGTTGGAGGGCACGCAGGTTCTACAGGCGGTAGCCCGCGATCGCGGAGCGGCGATCGCTATCAATGCAGGCTTTTTTAATCGCAATAATCGCCTACCACTGGGGGCCATTCGCCGCGATAACATCTGGTACTCCGGCCCAATCCTCAACCGCGGCGCGATGGCTTGGAACGATCAGGGCGAAGTCTTGATTGACCGGCTTGGCCTGCAAGAGACCCTGCAGCTCAGCTCAGGTATACGCATTCCCCTCGTTGCCCTCAACAGTGGCTATGTCCGAGCTGGCGCTGCCCGCTACACCGATGCCTGGGGTAGCAGCTACCAAACCATCCTTGACAACGAAGTCGTGGTAACTGTGCAGGGCGATCGCGTTGTGTCCCAGTCTCAGGCCGGCAAAGCAGGGAGCAACCGCTTTCCTATTCCGAGGAATGGTTATTTAGTCGTGCTGCGATCGGCAAATAGTTTGCGCAGTGCTTTGACAACGGGAACAACTCTTCAAGTCCAACAGCAAGCCCTACCGGGCCAATTTGAGCGGTTTCCCCATGCCCTCGGTGGCGGCCCCCTCTTGGTGAAGTCGGGCCAGGTGGTGGTCGATCCCCAAGGGGAAGGTTTCAGTCGCGCCTTTGCGATAGAAGCTGCGCCCCGCAGTGCGATCGGGTTGCTTCCTGACGGAAGCTTAATCCTAGTGGCGGCCCATGAGCAGAGCCAAGGCCGTGGCCCAACCCTCCCCCAAATGGCCGCGATCATGCAGCAGTTGGGGGTCGTCGATGCGCTCAATTTCGATGGTGGAAGTTCGACCTCTTTGATCGTCAATGGTCAACTAGTGAACCGAGCTCGGGGAACAGCTGCCCGCGTTCATAATGGTCTGGGAGTCTTTTTGGGCCCTCCTGCTCCAGCGAGTCTGCGATGAAGGTTGGCGATCGCGAACAGCGCCCTTGGGGGCAGTTTGAAATTCTTGATCAGGGCAACGGCTACCAAGTCAAACGCCTAGAGGTGCTACCGAGGCAGGAATTGAGTCTGCAACGTCACCAGCAGCGGCGGGAGCATTGGCTGGTGGTACAGGGGGTTGCCCAAGTTCAGCTGGGCGATCTGACGCTGTCTCTGACCGTGGGTCAATCCCTAGACATTGCGATTGGACAGTGGCATCGTCTCGGCAATCGTGAGGCAGGGCCTCTGATTTTGATCGAGGTGCAAATCGGTCCCTATCTCGGAGAAGATGATATTGAACGTCGAACCGATAACTACGGGCGCTGCCTCTCGCCTTCCTAGCGAGTGTCGCCACGGTAACCCGTCCGTTGTCATGCTCCCCAATTGCTAAGTGACGACATTGGGCGATCGCCCTCTCAAGGCCTTGTGCTTGACCAAGTGCATCAACCCTCGGTAAAGTAAGAGATTGTTGTCTTTTCCAAGAGCAGCCGAACCGGCTTTCTGAAATGCCTACAATCCAGCAGCTGATTCGCGACGAACGCGAAAAAATCACCAAAAAGACCAAATCTCCCGCGCTGAAAAACTGCCCGCAACGTCGTGGCGTTTGTACTCGCGTCTACACCACGACCCCGAAAAAACCCAACTCCGCTCTGCGGAAAGTGGCACGGGTTCGCTTGACCTCTGGCTTTGAAGTCACGGCCTACATTCCGGGAATTGGCCACAACTTGCAAGAGCACTCAGTTGTGATGATTCGTGGCGGTCGGGTGAAGGACTTGCCCGGGGTGCGCTATCACATCATCCGCGGCACCCTCGACACCGCTGGTGTCAAAGACCGTCGTCAAAGCCGTTCCAAATACGGCGCTAAGCGTCCGAAGGCCTAGGTTGCTGGGTGAGCCTTGTCTGCGTTGATCGTGGCAACGTCAACTCTGCAAGCTGCTGGGCAGTTGACCTTGCTCGTTCCAGATGTGATTCATCCTCACCCCTGCGATCGCCCCTTCCAAGCTTTCTTTTTTGCGTTGTAGCCCTTAGCAAGACTTCTGAGATTCACTGATGTCCCGTCGTACCTCTGCCCAAAAGCGTTCGGTCAATCCCGACCCGAAGTTCAACAGCCGCTTGGCCTCCATGATGGTGGCTCGCCTGATGAACTCGGGCAAAAAGTCACTGGCCTTCCGCATCCTCTACTCTGCTTTTGACCTGATCCAAGAGCGGACGGGCAACGATCCCCTTGAGTTGTTCGAGCAAGCTGTTCGTAATGCCACTCCTCTGGTGGAAGTGCGGGCGCGTCGGGTGGGTGGTGCGACCTACCAAGTGCCGATGGAAGTCCGGTCAGAACGGGGTACGGCAATGGCCCTGCGTTGGTTGGTTCAATACTCGCGTCAGCGTCCTGGTAAGTCCATGGCTATCAAGCTCGCCAATGAGCTGATGGATGCGGCTAACGAAACTGGTAGCTCGGTTCGTAAGCGCGAAGAAACCCACAAAATGGCAGAAGCAAACAAAGCTTTTGCTCACTACCGCTACTAGTCCTAGCGAATACAAATCCCGTTACAATATTTAATACGTTCGATTTAGCGATCGACGCTCTCAAGGAGGTTCCAGTGGCACGTTCCGTTCCGCTCGAAAAGGTTAGAAATATCGGTATTGCTGCCCACATTGATGCGGGCAAAACCACGACGACGGAGCGCATCCTGTTTTACTCAGGCGTCGTCCACAAGATTGGTGAAGTCCACGATGGTAATGCTGTTACCGACTGGATGGAGCAAGAGCGGGAGCGGGGCATCACGATCACCGCTGCTGCGATTAGTACCAGCTGGAAAGACTACCGCGTCAATATCATCGACACCCCGGGTCACGTTGACTTCACGATTGAAGTTGAACGCTCCATGCGGGTGCTCGACGGTGTTGTTGCTGTCTTCTGTTCGGTTGGTGGTGTGCAGCCCCAATCTGAAACCGTTTGGCGTCAAGCCGATCGCTACAGCGTGCCTCGGATCGTGTTCGTCAACAAGATGGACCGTACCGGCGCAGATTTCTTCAAGGTCTACGGCCAGATCCGCGATCGCGTCAGAGCGAACGCCGTTCCGATTCAAATTCCGATCGGGGCTGAGAGCGATTTCCAAGGCATTGTTGACCTTGTCGAAATGAAAGCTCACATCTACACCAACGATTTGGGTACCGACATTCAAGTCACCGACATCCCTGCAGAACTGCAGGAAACGGCGGCTGAATGGCGCTCCAAAATGGTTGAAGCGGTTGCCGAAACTGACGAAGCACTTCTCGATAAATACTTCGAAGAAGGCGACCTCAGTGTTGAGGACATCAAAGCTGGCCTGCGCAAAGGCGTGTTGATTCAAGGCAACGATCGCTTGGTCCCGATGCTTTGCGGTTCGGCCTTCAAAAACAAAGGCGTTCAGCTGTTGCTGGATGCAGTGGTTGAGCTGCTGCCTTCTCCCCAAGACATTCCGCCGATTCAAGGCACCTTGCCGGATGGCGAAACGGCGCTGCGTCCTTCCAGCGACGAAGCTCCTTTCTCTGCGCTGGCCTTCAAGATCATGGCCGATCCCTACGGTCGCCTGACCTTCGTTCGTGTCTACTCTGGCGTTCTGCAAAAAGGTAGCTACGTCTACAACGCCACTAAGGGTAAGAAAGAGCGGGTTTCGCGTCTGATCGTCCTCAAGGCTGATGACCGGATTGAGGTTGATGAGCTTCGTGCGGGCGACTTGGGTGCTGTCCTGGGTCTTAAAGATACCTTCACGGGCGACACCCTCTGCGACGACCAAAACCCAATCATTCTTGAGTCTCTGTTCATTCCAGAACCGGTGATTTCGGTTGCGGTTGAACCCAAAACCAAGAACGATATGGAAAAACTTTCGAAGGCGTTGCAGGCGCTTTCGGAAGAAGATCCGACCTTCCGCGTCTCGGTTGACTCTGAAACCAACCAAACGGTTATCGCCGGCATGGGCGAGCTCCACCTAGAAATTCTGGTGGATCGGATGCTGCGGGAGTACAAGGTTGAAGCCAACATTGGTGCTCCTCAGGTCGCCTACCGTGAGACAGTTCGTAAGGCTGTCAAAGCGGAAGGTAAGTTCGTCCGCCAGAGCGGTGGTAAGGGTCAGTACGGTCACGTTGTGATCGAACTGGAGCCGGCTCAGCCTGGCACTGGTTTCGAGTTTGTCTCCAAGATCGTCGGCGGTACGGTGCCGAAAGAGTACGTCGGTCCTGCCGAGCAGGGGATGAGAGAAACCTGCGAATCGGGCGTCTTGGCGGGATACCCGCTCATCGACATCAAGGCAACCTTGGTCGATGGCTCGTATCACGACGTCGACTCGTCTGAGATGGCCTTTAAGATCGCTGGTTCCATGGCGATCAAAGAAGCCGTTCGGAAAGCCGACCCAGTTCTGCTGGAGCCGGTGATGAAGGTGGAAGTGGAAGTGCCGGAAGACTTCCTCGGTTCAGTGATGGGTAACCTGATCTCCCGCCGAGGCCAAATCGAAGGCCAAGCAACCACCAATGGCACGGCCACTGTTTCGGCCAAAGTGCCCCTGGCCGAGATGTTCGGCTATGCAACTGACCTGCGGTCGATGACCCAAGGTCGGGGCATCTTCACGATGGAGTTCAGTCAGTACGAGGAAGTTCCTCGGAATGTGGCTGAAACAATCATCGCCAAAAACAAAGGGAACGCTTAAGTAACCTAAAGGAAGACTGAACGCCAATGGCACGCGCTAAGTTTGAACGCACCAAACCCCACGCCAACATCGGGACCATCGGTCACGTTGACCACGGCAAAACCACGCTGACGGCAGCGATCACCACTGTGTTGGCGAAAGCTGGCATGGCCAAAGCTCGCGCTTATGCAGATATCGACGCAGCTCCTGAAGAAAAAGCTCGTGGTATCACGATCAACACCGCTCACGTTGAATACGAAACCGGCAACCGCCACTATGCTCACGTTGACTGTCCGGGTCACGCTGACTACGTGAAAAACATGATCACGGGTGCTGCGCAGATGGATGGCGCCATCCTCGTGGTTTCGGCGGCTGACGGCCCCATGCCCCAAACCCGTGAGCACATCCTGCTGGCGAAACAGGTCGGCGTTCCTAACATCGTTGTTTTCTTGAACAAAGAAGACATGGTGGATGACGCTGAACTGCTGGAACTGGTGGAACTGGAAGTGCGTGAGCTGCTGAGCTCCTATGACTTCCCCGGTGATGACATCCCCATCGTTGCGGGTTCGGCACTGCAAGCTTTGGAAGCTATCCAAGGTGGCGCTTCCGGCCAGAAAGGTGACAACCCCTGGGTTGACAAGATCCTGAAGCTGATGGAAGAAGTCGACGCCTACATCCCCACCCCTGAGCGGGAAGTCGATCGCCCCTTCCTGATGGCGGTTGAAGACGTCTTCACGATTACCGGTCGTGGCACTGTGGCTACCGGCCGGATCGAGCGTGGTAGCGTCAAAGTCGGCGAAACGATCGAAATCGTCGGTCTGCGCGACACCCGTAGCACCACCGTCACCGGTGTGGAAATGTTCCAAAAGACCCTCGACGAAGGTCTGGCTGGCGACAACGTGGGTCTGCTGCTGCGCGGTATCCAAAAAACCGACATCGAGCGCGGTATGGTCTTGGCCAAACCTGGTTCGATCACGCCTCACACCAAGTTTGAGTCTGAGGTTTACGTGCTCAAGAAAGAAGAAGGTGGTCGTCACACCCCGTTCTTCCCGGGCTATCGTCCTCAGTTCTACGTGCGGACAACCGACGTGACCGGCGCGATCTCGGACTTCACCGCTGACGACGGTTCGGCAGCTGAAATGGTGATCCCGGGCGATCGCATCAAGATGACGGTTGAGCTGATCAACCCGATCGCGATTGAGCAAGGCATGCGCTTTGCAATCCGTGAAGGCGGCCGCACCATCGGTGCTGGTGTCGTTTCCAAAATCCTCCAGTAGGATTTAAACCCCTAAGGAGTCGGTGGTGAGTCATCACCGACTCTGTCTTTTTGAACCTTGATAATTAACTCCCATGGCTACCCTGCAGCAGCAGAAAATTCGGATTCGTCTCAAGGCTTTTGATCGTCGACTGCTGGATACTTCCTGCGATCGCATCGTCGAAACCGCTAACCGCACGAATGCCACTGCGATCGGCCCAATTCCGTTGCCGACTCGCCGTCGTATCTATTGCGTGCTGCGTTCGCCCCACGTGGACAAAGATTCGCGTGAGCACTTTGAAACGCGGACGCACCGTCGGATCATCGACATCTACCAGCCGTCTTCTAAAACGATCGATGCCTTGATGAAGCTCGATCTGCCAGCTGGGGTAGACATCGAAGTTAAGCTCTAATCATCACTGAAATCAGGAAGCGGGAATCAACTCCCGCTTTTTGTTTTTCAACCCATCCGACAACAGACCTTTAGTGGCTTAGTATCGTCCCTTACAGCGATCAGGTAAAGTTAAGTAACAAGTTTCTGAGACGTCGGCAGGAGTCAACCCGAAAGTTGTTCTTGTCGATCGCGATAGTCTCACACCATTCCCTTAGACGGCGCGATTAGCCTTATGGCACCTGACTCCCTGTCTGTGCGCGAGCTCCCCCTCTTCCCTTTGCCGGAAGTTGTGTTGTTTCCGGGGCGTCTGCTGCCGTTACACATTTTTGAGTATCGCTATCGCATCCTGATGCAGACGATCCTGGAGAGCGATCGCCGCTTTGGGGTGCTGCTCTGGGATCCGGCAAAAGATGAAGCGGCAACGGTTGGCTGCTGTGCGGAACTGATTCGTCATCAGCGTCTCCCCGATGACCGGATGAATGTTTGGACCCTAGGCCAGCAACGCTTTCGGGTGCTGGACTATGTTCGGGAAAAACCTTTCCGCGTCGGTCTCGTGGAATGGATTGAAGATGAAGCTACGGATGATGACTTAAAACCACTGGCAACAGAGGTGGATACCGTCCTACGGGATGTCGTGCAGTTGTCGGGTAAGTTGTCGGATCAAGAGATTGAGCTACCGGATGATCTCCCAGACTTGCCCCGTGAGTTGTCCTACTGGGTCGCAGGCCATCTCTACGGCGTTTATGAAGAGCAGCAAAGCTTACTCGAGATGCTCAGTACCCGCGATCGCTTAGAACGCGAGTTAGAAATTCTAGGCTCAACCCGCAGTCACTTAGCTGCTCGAACCGTGCTCAAAGACACGTTGAATAGCTTTCAAAACCCGAGTGAGTCCTGACCTCAAGATGGGTTAGCTGGGCTGGACAACTTGAGTGAAATCGAGACTGTCGTAGCTACCGAGAACCCGGAGTTGCTCAGTACAGTCCGCAACGGCTTGGACAGCTTGAGCGATCGCAGGCTCCCGCAAATCTGCTTCAAGATCGAGGAAAAACAGATACTCCCCGAGCGATCGCTTGGTTGGTCGCGACTCGATACGGCTGAGGTTGATCTGGCGCTCAGCCAAAATTTGCAAAGGTTGCACCAAGGCGCCTGGGACGTTGGCATCCAAGCTGAAGCTAAGGGAAGTGCAGGCTCCACCAGGGGTCAGGTTGCGACTGACTACCCAAAAACGGGTGCGGTTATCTGGCGAGTCGTTGATCGGGAAGGACTGAATCGGCATCTGATACAGCTCTGCTGCCCGCGTTGAGGCAATCACCGCTCGCTGTGGATGACGCTCTAAATCTTGCAGGGCTTCAGTGGTGGAGTTGGTGGGAATCAATTCGGCTTGGGGCAACTGGCGCTGCAGCCACTGTTGACATTGCGCTAACGCCTGTGGATGGGAGAGCACCTGACGGATGGCGGTGCGATCGTCCTCAAAACTGATCAAAGCATGGGCGATCGGTAAAATCAGAGCGCGTTGAATCGAGAGTTGAGGCAACTGCCACAGACTATCGAGGGTTGCCGCAACACTGCCTTCCACCGAATTCTCGACAGGTACAACCGCGTAATCAACCGTCCCATCCGCCAGGGTTTGGAGGGTTGCGGGAATACTCCGACAGGCCAAGAGGTGGCTGGGTTGCTGATCTTGATCGGTTAACCAGGCCTGAAAGCGTAGTGCTGCCATCTCGGCATAGGTGCCAATTGGACCTAAATGGGCGATCGCCCGCTCGGACATAGCTTCTCCTTGTCGCTCCATTCGCTAGCCTTGGGCTGAGACGCCGTAAAATCGTCGGAAATGGTGCCCATCTCCTCGCATGCTCAGTCGATTTGCTGCAAGCCAAGCGGTTGAATTAACGATTCACCAACCGATAGCTCGTAGCCTTCAGGATTATCTCAGACAGTCCGAGCGAATCGTTTATACCCTCTTCAACCACGAGCAGTTGCAGGTTCTGGGCAACCATCTCTACCGTTTTGAAATGCGGCCGCTGCAATTTTTTTCCTTGCAACTGCGACCGATTGTTGATTTAGCTGTATGGACGAATGAGGCTGGCGTTTTGCAAATCCAGTCGCGCGATTGTCAGCTGCGGGGATTGGATTTGCTGGCGGCACGATTTCGGTTGGATTTAGAAGGTGAGCTGATGGCGGAGTCCAGTCATGCGCTCACCGGTGAAGCTCGCCTCAATGTTGAAGTGCAGATGCCACCTCTCTTGCGTTTCACACCCCGCCCCATGCTGGAAGCGGCTGGTAATGCCCTGCTAAAAGGTGTCCTGCTCACGATTCGCCAGCAAATTCAACGGCGACTGATTGAGGACTATCTGCTCTGGAGCCAAGAATCCTGCTGCTCTTCTGTGCTGCCACCGCCGTTAGGCTAACCGAACGATCGCAGACTTGCCTGACAGATATTCCAGAATCAGAGAGATCAGAACAAGCTGATCTGCTTTGGTTGTTGCAGGAGCGATCGCAGAAAGCGGGGGCGATGGAGTGGAGTAGGGCCGAACTGCAGAAGGGCCTGGCGATGTTGAGCGGTGCCATAGCCTTTGTGCTGGCGCAGTCCATAGTCGGGATAGCGATCATCCAAACGCTCCAATAGGCGATCGCGCCAAACTTTAGCCAGAATGCTGGCAGCCGCGATCGTGACACAGTGACGATCGCCCTGCACCACACTGGTCTGAGCGAGCTCCAGTTTTGGCAAGCGTTGGTTCCCGTCAATCAAACAACGACTGAGGGGGCGATCGATCTTGGCGAGGGCGCGCCGCATCGCTAGAAACGTGGCTTGCAGAATATTCCAGCGTTCAATTTCTGCCACACTCGACAGTCCCCAAGCAACTGCCTCAGCAGTCTCGCAGATGAGCGGATAGAGCTGCTCCCGCCGTTGCTGACTGAGTTGTTTACTGTCCGTGACACCAGCCTGCTGCAAGGGTGCGATCGCAGCTTCGGGCAGCACAACCGCCGCTGCCACCACCGGACCAAACAGACAGCCGCGTCCGACTTCATCGATCCCAGCGACCGTCTGCCAGCGATCGCCAGGGCCGAAAAAGTCTGTATCTAACCTAGTCTTGGGACTCACGTTGCGCCGAAGACCGCCGCCGCCGCCGTCCGGGAGCTGGAGTTGCGGGTTCGCTGGTAAGAGCAGGGGCTTCTGTTGCTTCGCTCGCGACTGCAACCTCAACCGGAGTGGGGAGTGCCTCAACTGGAGCAGGTTCGGGTGCGACGACAACTTCTTCTGTAACAGCAGTCATTGCTACTTCGGTTATTACGCTGCTGGGCTGCTCAGTAGGCGGTTCTGCTGCACTGCTCGAATCCGTGCTGGATACAGAACTCGCAGAACTCGTCGTCTCACGGTTGTCGCGGGCGAGAGTCGGGCGTCCACTGTCACCGCCACCCCGACGATGGCGCGATCGCTGATCATAGAGGGCTTTTGCTGCAGCGATCGCCGCTTCCTTTTCCGATTCTTGGGCATAGACCCCGACCAGCACAGGCTGTCCTGGCTCCGGCTGAGTTTCAGCCCGGATCAAGGGTGAAGCTCCCATCCAGGCGTAGAGTTCTTGCTCTTCAGGGGTTAATTCAACTGCCACAATGACTGGTGGCTCGGGCGGTTGTCGCCGAGGCCGGCGACTGATCCCCGTCGATTCCTGTTCGCGATCGGGGGCTGAATCCCGAGTGGTAGCGGCAAGCGCTTCAGCGAGTCCGGGCGAAGCACTGATCTCAGGGTTGATACCGGTATTGGGCAGGCTAGGGCTAGCATTCCGGCCGCCCCCGCGCCGCCGCCCTCGTCGTTGGGGCGATCGCTCCAGTAAACCTAGGCTGCTGTAACTATCGCCGTTGTTCTCCAGCTCGCTGGTAGTGGTGGCTTCGTTCAGAAGGGGTGGAACGCCCGTGGCTCGGGCTAGGGCACTGCGCGCTGGCGAAAGATAACTATCGTTGCTGGGAGCCACCAAATTGGAACTGGCACTCGCTGGGGTGGTTGTCGCCACAGGTGTCGTTACCGGTGGGCGCTCGGAGGTGCGTACGAGCGGCTGCGCCCCAACTTCACCCGGCAGATGGGCAACATGACCCAATCCCCCACAGGCGGTACAGGGTGTGCTGAAGAGTTCATAGATGTTTTGACCCTGGCGCTTGCGGGTCAGCTCCACCAAGCCGAGTTCTGAGAGCTGTGAAATCTGCGGCCGAGACTTGTCTTGGCGCAGGGCTCGCGTGAAATGCTCCAGCACCTGCAACTGGTCGCGGCGAGAATCCATGTCAATGAAATCGACAATGATTACGCCAGCGATATTGCGCAGCCGTAGCTGGCGAGCGATTTCGGCTGCTGCCTCACAGTTAGTCCACAAAACGGTTTCTCGTGCCGTGGCCGATCGCGTGAATGAGCCGGAGTTGACGTCAATCACCGTCAGAGCTTCGGTCTTCTCGATGATGATGTAGCCACCTGAGGGCAGATCCACCCGAGGTTTGAGTGCCTCCCGAATGGCGGCATTGACTCGGAAGTAATCGAGAATCGAACTGCGATCGCGGTACTGCTCGATTAACAGGCCTGGGGTAATCTCTCCTGCTCCCCAAGTACTGAGGTGCTGCTTGACCCGCTTTAATCCCGTGTGGGAGTCCACTACAATCCGGTTGACAGTCTCGTCATACATATCCCGCAGCACGCGCTGGATGAAGTCATCATCGCGGGTGAGTAGGGCCGGTGCTGGGGTGGAATCGGCCAACTGGAGAGTCTGCTCCCACTGCCGTTGCAGCGCCTCCAGATCCTCAATGATCAGCTCTTCAGCCACGCCATCGGCTTCGGTACGCACCAGCAGACCCATGCCCGCTGGTTTGATCAGCACACTAAGTGCCCGCAGTCGATTGCGCTCACTCTCGGACATGATCCGGCGCGACAGGCTGACCCCACTGCTGTAGGGCATCAGCACCAAGTAACGACCGGGAAGACTGATGTTGCCAGTCAGGCGGGGCCCCTTGGAACTGGTGGGCTCCTTCATCACCTGGACCAGCACTTTTTGCTGGGGTGCGAGTAGCTCAGTAATCGCGCCAGCACTACGCCGTAAGCGCAGGGGGCCTAAATCTGTAACGTGAATAAAGCCATTTTTCTCGCTGTCGCCGATGTTGACAAACGCCGCATCAATTCCAGGAAGCACATTCTCAACGACGCCGAGGTAAATGTCGCCAATCTGATGAGTGCCTTTGGCAACAATGAATTCTTCGATCTGGTCTTCGGCAAAAACGGCTGCGATGCGGTGCTGTTCAGCAATAACGATTTGTTTGGGCATGCCTGAGGCTCTAGTTGTCTGGCAGTGCGAGCAGAGACGAAAGACCGACAGGAGCTGCGATACGCAACGCAACACCCGTCTGCTGGCGCAGCCTCGAGGATCTGGCTAAAGCTCAGGATCGTTCGACTGTCTGTTAGCGCTCGACACCGACAGACGCTGCATCAAAACCGGATGTTGCCCTCGCAGGACATCCCTACCGTGAGGCCGGGGAACTGAAGTCTAGTGAAAGCGACGCTATTGAAGCACGATCGCCATCTGTAAAGGCCTGATCGCGTCGATGGGCGTTGGGCTAGAAGACGTTGAGAAAATCCGGCAGTTAGAAAAGCCTAGGAGAAGCTCAGAAAGGTTTCCGAGCAAAACTGCACTAATCCGGCAGTAGCCACTCAGGCTTGGAACTGAGGGACTTCTCAATTACAGTCCCTGTCTTCGGCAGTCGGGCTAGGTGAAATCTTTTCACTCAGCTTAAGTGCCACATTATCACACTCGCACGACCCGTACCCTCGCGGCGGCCTCAGTCCAGATGCAGCGATCGCCGGTGGGCATGACGTAACTGGAACGATCGCCCGCTGACTTGCTGGAGCAGTGTAATCACCTGCTCAGGACGCAGCAGTGTGCCGTCATTGCGGCAGGAACCAACGTAGCGTAGCCAAAAGCCAGAGTCGCCACCGGTTGCTTGCAAACGCTGCGGCAAGACCCCAGCTTCCGTACGAGTCAAAGTGTGGAGCCGTTCCCGCAGATTGACTTCCACTTTTTTGCCGGACTTCGTGGTCTGCTCCACCAACACCGTGTCAGCTTCTAGGACTGAGGCAACCAATGCCTCAACATCGACAGACTCTTCTGGCTCGATCCAAAGGTCATACTCTGCGCGACTAAGAAGCGCTGTCACAGCCTGGCTCTTGAGGACAACCTCTGCGGTTTCGTAGATTGGCAATTCTGGATCGAGGTGGGTCGCGAGCCGTTGCTGAAATTCCGCTGGCTCGATCGCCTGGAACAGTTCAAAATCCATCAGCTCCGCTTCGCTACTCATACCCAAGGGCAGGGCATTGGCGGGCACGATGCGCGGACTGGGGTGGAAGCCACCGCTGAATGCCACCGGCAACTTGGCTCGCCGTACGGCGCGATCGAAGACCCGCAGCAAATCTAAATGGCTGAGCAGGGTCATTTGGCCGAGTTTGCCAAAGCGAATCCGCAGACGCTGAACTTTTTCGGTCGGCGGTTGGAAGTGCCCTTGGAAGTTGGGAATGGCTGGCGGTGCTACCACGACGTTGTGGCCAAAATCGACGCCGCAGACGCCGCAGTGACTGCAGCCATCAAACGAGCAGTCAGGCACGACCGCTGCTTCGAGGGCTTTTTGCAGATCCTCCTGTAGCCAGCGTTTATCGATGCCGGTATCGAGGTGATCCCAGGGCAGCGGCGCATCCAAAGCGCGATCGCGGCTTTCCTCACCTTCAAACAGATTCCATTCGCCGGTTTCAACTTGGCGATATTTCCAGTCCAATCCCGCTTCTGCGATCGCCTGCGTCCAAGCGCCATAGGCTTTGTCGAGACTTTCCCACCAAGCATCCATGCCGGCACCCAGTTCCCAAGCACGGCGAACCACAGCAGATAGACGGCGATCGCCTCGCCCGACAAAGTCCTCCATCGCCGAGATGCGTACATCGGTGAAGTTGACCTTGAGGTTGGGGATTTGCTTGAACTCTGCCGCTAGCAATTCCTGCTTGCGCTTGAATTCCGTGGTGGACACGGAGTGCCATTGGAAAGGTGTGTGCGGCTTCGGCGTGAAGTTGGAAATCGTCAGGTTAAAGCCCAGCTTTTTCTTGCGGCCTCGGCATTCTTGCTGCAGCCAGCGCACGGTTTCGGCGATGCCCAGCACATCGGCATCAGTCTCACCGGGCAAACCGATCATGAAGTAGAGCTTGACGCGATCCCAGCCTTGCTCATAGGCGGTTTTAACACCGCGCAGCAGCTCCTCATTGGTCAGCCCTTTATTGATGATGTCGCGTAGCCGTTGGGTGCCCGCTTCTGGCGCAAAAGTCAGGCCGCCCTTGCGCGTGCCACCAATGATGTTGGCAATATTGTCGTCAAAGCGATCGACCCGCTGACTGGGCAGCGACAGGGTAATGTTTTCGTCCTGCAGGCGGTTTTTGATTTCAATTCCGACGGCGGGTAGTGCCAAGTAATCGCTGCAACTGAGTGAGAGCAACGAGAACTCGTTGTAGCCGGTGGCACGAATACCGGTTTCGATCGCCTCGACCACTTGCTCTGGTTCCACATCCCGTGCGGGACGGGTGAGCATGCCCGGCTGGCAGAAGCGGCAACCGCGAGTACAGCCGCGCCGAATTTCAATCGTCAGGCGATCGTGCACGGTTTCAACGTGGGGAACCAAGCCAATCGAATAGGCCGGAATCGGCGTTGCTACTCGTCGCAACACTTTTGCGGGCACATCGGGTCGATTCGGATGCACTGAGCCATCGGCCGCCATGTCGTAGAAGCGCGGCACATAGACACCCGGGACTTGGGCAAGATCTAGCAGTAACTCTGTGCGGCTGAGCTGCGATCGCTTGCCCTCTTCGACGATCAGCCCCACCTCAGGTAGTAATTCCTCGCCATCGCCCAAGACGATGAAGTCAAAGAACTCTGCATAGGGCTCAGGATTGGAGGTTGCGGTTTGACCGCCGGCAAAAATCAACGGCCAGCCTTCCGGATCGCCCAAGGTGCGATCGCCCCGCTCTGCCCAAGTCAGCGGTGCCCCAATCAGCGACAGCATTTCCAGAATGTTGGTTGCGCCCAGTTCGTAGCTGAGGCTGAAACCCAAAATGTCGAACTCCAGCAGCGATCGCTTCGATTCGACGGCAAACAATGGCGTTTGGGTTTGGCGCAGCTTCTCAGCCAAATCTGCTGCCGGTAGATAAGCGCGATCGCAGAGTTGGCGCGGCTGAGCGTTGAGGATGCTGTAGAGGATGATGTGGCCGAGGTTGGAGGCACCCACCTCGTAGATTTCCGGGTAAGTCAGCGACCAGCGAACGCTTGCTTGCTCCCAAGGCTTGTGGACAGCCCCCAGCTCATTGCCGAGGTAGCGAGCCGGTTTGAGAATTTCAGGCGAGAGCAGCGTTTCGACGGCAACAGACACAGCGGCGCGACAGCGCAACAACCGTTCAATTGTGGCATTTCACCTAGTCAGACTTCATTGATTGGCGATCGCCCAGCTGTTGCATTCAGTTAAATAGATAAATTTTGGGCCATGTGAGTTGATCGCTAAGAGCTAACTTTTCGGAGGCGATCGAGTTGCAATTGGTCTTGCTGGTTAAATAAAATCCGAAATGCAAGCAGAATAATACAGAGCGTACTAATTGCTGTACCAGCAGCGATCGCAAAAACAATAATGATTTGATAGCGGACTGCATCTTGTGGGCTAGCTCCAGCCAAAATTTGGCCAGTCATCATGCCAGGTAGACTGACAATTCCCATGACCATCATCGAGTTGATGGTTGGGATCATGCCAACCCGTAGAGCTGTATTGATGAGGCCGTGCGCTGCTTCCCAGCCGGTGGCTCCCAAAGCCAGTAACGTTTCGACGCGATCGCGCTGATCCACCAGATCAGTCATGAAGCGATCGAGAGCCAGGGAGACACCCGTCAAACTATTCCCCAAAATCATCCCAAGCAAGGGAATTAAGTATTGAGGACTGTACCAGGGTGAAACTTGAATAATGCCGCCAACAACTAAGCTAGTGAGCAAAAAAGAACCCGCCAGAATCGCGATAAAGCTGTTGAGATAAATCTGGGGAAAACGACGATTAGTACGTGCTACAGAAGATTGGCTGGCGAGGCTGGTCATCAATAGCGCCAGTGCAATCACCCAGATAGGGTTTTGAAGACTAAAAACCCACTCAAGGATGTAGCCGACAAGCAGCAGCTGCACGACCATGCGCACTGAGGCAATCCAGAGTTGCTTGCCTAAATTGAGTTTGAGAGCAAAGGAGAGAATTAGGTTAACGAGAATTAGGAGGGCGGACAATCCAAGCTGCAGATTGCTAATTAGTACATAGCTACTTTGCATTAGCGATCGCCCCGTAATTGAAAAGCCCGTTGGGTCATGCGTTGGCGTTGCTCGGCATCATGGCTGACCCAGAGGTAGGCGCGTTGCGGATTGTCGGCCTGCCAGTTTTGTACCAGTGTTTCGAGCGAGGCGGTCGATTCAGGATCGAGTGAAGCAGTTGGCTCATCCAGTAACAAAATCATGGGATCCAGTTGCAAGCCCCGCAGAAAAGCAGTGATTTGACGTTCACCACCGGACAGCATAGAACTGGGGCGATCGAGAAAGGTTTCATCGCGATTGAGGAGCCGCAGATACTGGAGAATGCGATGACGTTGGTAGCCCCGTCGTCGATGGTGATGTAACTGAAAGACTTGCTGGAGATTGGCTTCCACACTGCCTTCCCACAGAGCGGGTCGCTGATGCAAGTAGAGCACCTGCGATCGATAGCGGGGCATCGACCAATCACTGAGGCTTTTGCCTAAGAAGTGAATGTGTCCAGCTTGGATGGGATCTAAACCCGCGATCGCACGCAGTAATAAACTTTTGCCAACGCCCGAAGGCCCCATGATCGCGAGGCGATCGCCCGCATCCAGCCTGAGCTGAATATTCTGCCAAATCCAGCCCTGTTGTAAGCGTCGCCCCAAGTTTTCGACCACCAATAATGGCGATCGCCCTGAGTCGGAATCAACAGTGGCAGCATTCATCGGCTAAATCGATAAGAAAGAGGTGATCGCAGCATTGATGCAAGCGTAAAAAAAGCCTGCAATCCGATTGAGAACTGCAGGCTTAATGACAGCGACTGTTTACGCTGCTAAAGCTGTTTTGAGTTGGTCGAGTGCCGCTGCTACAGCTTCCGGCAGCTTGCTAGCATCCCGTCCACCCGCTTGTGCCAAATTGGGACGACCACCACCGCCGCCACCACAGATTTTGGCGATGCCACCGATGAACTGACCGGCTTTCAGTCCTTTGGTGATGATCGCCGGACCAAAGGCTGCCACCAGCGTCACCTTGCCTTCCTCAGGACTAGAACCGAGCACGACTGCACCGGCATCGCCGAGTTTTTGCTGGAGTCGCTCAGCGGCAGTTTGCAGGGCTGCAGCATCAACGCCAGTCAGGGTTTCAACCAGAACTTGTGCCTCACCGACTGCGATCGCCTGCGATACCAGTGCATCGGATTTGGCGATCGCTAGCTCCGCTTTCAGCGCCGTCAATTGCTTCTGATTGGCCTTCAGCTCCTCTTGCAGCGCCGTAACGCGATCGCTCAGTTCCTCAGGTTTAGCCTTGAAGCGATCGCTCAGATCGCGAACCACGGCATCGCGAACGTTGAGGTATTCCAGCACAGCAGGGCCAGCTACTGCTTCGATCCGCCGTACACCGGAAGCGACACCGGCTTCGCTGATGATTTTGAACAGGCCAATTTCGGCCGTATTGGCAACGTGGGTGCCGCCGCACAGCTCCATCGAGACGCCCGGTACATCGATGACGCGGACTTCCGCACCATATTTTTCGCCGAACATGGCGACCGCACCTTTGGCCTTGGCCGTAGCGATCGGCATCACTTCAACCACGGTGCTGTGGGCTTCGGCAATCCACTGGTTGATCTGGTCTTCGATCTGGCGCAGCTCTTCCGGCGTCACGGCTCGCGGACAGTTGAAGTCGAAGCGCAGGCGATCGAAGGCGACCAGTGAACCGGCTTGGGAAATGCCTTCATCAACAATCAGCTTCAAGGCTGCTTGCAGCAGGTGCGTGGCGGTGTGATTGGCTTGGGCCCGACGCCGGCAGGCGCGATCGATTTGCGCCGTAACGCGATCGCCGACTTGCAGCAAACCGCGTTCAATTTGGCCGTAGTGAACGAAGAAGCCCGATTCTTTCTGGACATCTTCGATGCGAACGATTAGGGATTCGCCAGTCAGCACTCCGCGATCGCCGACTTGTCCGCCGGATTCTGCATAGAACGACGTGTGATCCAGCACGATCTGAACGCGATCGCCGGCTTCTGCCGCTTCGACGCTCTGGCCTTCGCGCAGGACTGCTGTGACGGTCGCTGTGGCGGCGCTGTCTTGGTAGCCAACAAACTCGGTCGGGTGAATCTGTTCCGCGAGGCGATCGAGGGAACCTTGCACCGTCAGGTCGATGGTTTCGTGGGCAGCCTGCGATCGCTGACGTTGGGCGGTCATCGCCGCTTCAAAACCCGCAAGATCGACGGTCAGGCCTTTCTCTTCAGCGATTTCTTGGGTCAGCTCTAGCGGAAAGCCGTAGGTGTCATAGAGGACGAAGGCATCCTCACCGCGAATTTGATCCGTGGCGGCTGCCAGCAGTTCCGCCAACAGCTTTTCGCCGCGTTCCAAGGTTTCCAAGAAGCGCTGCTCTTCCCGCGTTAGCTCCGCTTTAATCGCCGCTTCTCGTTCCCGCAGGTTGGGATATTGAGCAGCCATCAAGGCGATCGCGGTTTCAGCAATTTCCGCCGTGAAGGGGCGATCGATACCGATCAGCCGTCCGTGGCGAACGACGCGCCGAATTAGTCGCCGCAGCACATAGCCCCGCCCGAGGTTCGAAGCCGTGACGCCATCAGCAATCAGATGAGTGACGGCGCGCAGGTGATCGCCGATCACTTTCAGCGAAACTTTGACCGTTTCCGACTCGTTGGCGTAGTCGCGCTGGGCGATCGCCGCGACCGCTTGAATAATCGGGAAAATCAGGTCGGTTTCGTAGTTGTTGGGCACGCCTTGCAGCACCTGAGCCATCCGCTCAAGCCCCATGCCCGTATCAATGTTTTGTTTCTCGAGTGCCGTCAGATTGCCTGCCGCATCGCGGTTGTACTGCATGAACACGAGGTTGTAGACCTCGATGAAGCGGCTGTCATCTTCTAGATCCAGTCCTTCATCACCCAGCTCAGGATGGAAGTCGTAATAGATCTCGGAGCAGGGGCCGCAGGGGCCGGTCGGACCCGAAGCCCAGAAGTTATCTTTGGCACCCAGCCGTTGAATTCGCGCTTCCGGCACACCGATTTGATCGCGCCAGATTGCAAAGGCTTCGTCATCTTCTTCAAAGACACTGACGGCCAAGCGTTCTGCCGGAACTTGGAAGACTTCGGTGACTAGTTCCCAGGCAAAGGCGATCGCTTCCTTCTTGAAATAGTCACCGAAGCTGAAGTTGCCCAGCATTTCAAAGAAGGTGTGGTGGCGTGCCGTGCGACCCACATTTTCAATGTCGTTGGTGCGAATGCACTTCTGCGAGGTCGTTGCCCGCGGCACTTCCGCAACCTGCTGCCCAAGGAAGATCGGTTTGAACGGCAACATGCCTGCGATCGTCAGCAAGACCGTTGGATCTTCTGGAATCAGCGAGGCACTGGGTAGGCGACGGTGCCCCTTGCCTTCAAAGAATTTCAGAAAGGTTTCGCGGATTTGATCACCGCTGAGTGCAGGGGCAGCCATGGATTGCCGAAGCGAAATAAAGGACAGGGTGCAGATTAAACCCATCATGCCGTATCGCTTGGACTGAGCGATCGCAACACCACCCTTCCCTAGTGACTACAGGCTTTCCGTCACTGGTTTACCAAACCAGCGATCGCTCAACTTGACGTACCAAGCTGCAGCTTGCACCTGAATGATGTAGCTCATGGAAATAATCAGGGCAATTTCAGCGCCTGCTTTCGCCCCAAACACAGTCATGGCAATAGCCAAGGCGATCGAAAGATTCCGCATCACCGTACCGTAGACGAGAGCGATCGCATCTTCGCGAGAAAACCAGACCTTGCCAACGATCGTGCTCAACATAAAGTTGATCAGATAAATCAGCAGCAGTGGCCCAAAGTAGCCGAGAAATATCAACGGCGCGGCTACAATTGCTTTTGCTTTGAGCGCCATTGCCACAAACACGATGCCTAAGACACCCAGCGTTGAGAAGACCGGAAATTTTTTCTTTAAATCTCTCTCGTATTTCTGTTGACCAACAGTTGCAATTAGAACGCGCTTTGTCACCAAGCCAAGAATCATGGGTAAAAAAACCACGATCGCAATTTGCTTAAAGGTTTCCACCAACGGAATTTCAATGGCTCGTCCTAGCAGCGCTTGGGCATAGAGTGGAGTCGCCAAAGAACCTAAAATCAAGCCGATGACCGTCATTTGAATCGCGGCTGTCAGATTGCCTTTGGCAAAGCCTGTCCAAGAAATAGTCATGCCACTTGTGGGCAGTAATCCTGTCAGCAATAGCCCCAACCAGATCAGTGGCTGATCGCGAAAGAATAGCCAGCCAATACCATAGGCCAAGAATGGCACAATGCCAAAATTAATCAATTGGGCGACCCCTTGGAGCTTCCAGTTTCCCCCAGCAATTAACTTGCCAAACTGTAGGTTAATCATCATGGGATAAACCATGAGAAATGTCAGCGGAACAATTAAATCTTTCAGTCCACTAGGATCGATCAGTAACCCAAATAGAATCCCAGCAATCATGAAGCTGGGGACAGACCAAACCAGTTGATTCTGTAGCAGTGATAGAAATGTCCACATTGCTGGTGTTCTCCGATCCGTCAGTCTCAGAACGTTGAATTGCCCTCAATCGCCTAGATAGTCCGTGAACTCCTCTGCTTCAAAGGCGGATATGAGCTGTGATTAAAGCTGTGCGATCGCCTGTTCCATCAGGGTTTTGGCTTCCAAAGCGATCGCACGAGTCTCAGGATTTTCGAGCGCGGCAAACATCACTGCCGGATCGATCGCAGAGACCTCAACACAGCCGTTTTCATGTTCTTGCACCACCACATTGCAGGGGTAGAAAACGCCTGCTTTGTCCTCCGCCTGTAGGATGCTGTAGGCAATGCGGGGATGACAGGCTCCCAAGATGGTGTAGTGCCGGAACTCCACATCAAGCTTTTGTTTAAACGCCGCTTGGGCGTCAATTTCCGTCAGCACCCCAAAGCCATGCTGTTTCAAAACTTCTTTGGTGTGGCTGAGAGCATCATCAAAGGGCAACTGGAGAACTTTGCTGAGGTGATACATCTGATCAAACTCCGTCTGGGGTGAGTCGGGGGCTCTGTCAGCGGCAGGCAACTAGCCAACCACAAGCCCAGGAAGTGCTAGGGCATGATCCGCGGGCGATCGAACTAGCGGGAAGGATTCAGAAGGAATGCGATCGCCTCTAGCTGACTCCGTGAATAAACTATATAACTAAATAAGTAAATAGCAACTAAGGGGATCCCCAGTGATGGCACAAGTTGTTGTAATCGGTGCAGGGTTGGGCGGATTGCCGACAGCCTATGAACTACGACATTGGCTCAAAGGCGGGCACCAGGTCACTCTGGTCTCTAATCGTTCTCAGTTCACTTTCATTCCCGGCCTCATTCACGTGGCGTTGGGCAAGATTCCCCTCGACCGTGTGCAGCTGGATTTAGCTTCCCTGTGTCAGCGCCATGGCCTGAATTGGGTCGATAGCGCCGTAGAGCGGGTTGATCCCGATCGCCGAATTGTGCGCTTGGCCAATCATCAGACGCTGGACTACGACTATCTCGTCATCGCCAGTGGCCCTTCCTTTGCCTTTGATGAAATTCCCGGTTTAGGGCCGCATGGAGGTTACACCCAATCGGTCTGTAACCCAGCCCATGCCTTGGAAGCACGAGAAGCATGGGAGTCCTTTCTCAAAAATCCAACCGATTTGGTGGTGGGTGCTGCGCCTAAAACAGGTTGCCTCGGGCCTGCCTATGAGTTTGCGCTGGCGGCTGATCAAGCGTTGCGCAAACGTGGCCTGCGCGATCGCGTCACGATTACCTACATCACGCCTGAACCCTATGCCGGTTATTTGGGGCTGCCCGATCTCTATCTAGCTCGCGAACTGACGGAAGGAGTTTTAGAAGAACAAGGGGTGAAAGTAGTCACCAATGCGGCGATCGCCCAAGTGTTTCCCGATCGCGTGGAATTAGCAGATGGCCGCCAATTTCTCTTCGGTTACGCGATGATTCTGCCGGCTTTCCGAGGAGCGGACTATGTTCAAGTCTCTGGTTTAGGCAACGATCGCGGCTTCATTCCCATCCTGCCGACCCAGCGTCACCGCGACTACGAACGAATTTATGCCCTGGGCGTGAGCGTGCAGCTAGAGCAGCCCTATCGCACCCCTGTTCCGATCGGTTTGCCAAAAAGCGGTCAGATGAGTGAAGCGATGGGCGCAGCTGTAGCTCACAACATTGCCGTCGATTTAGGTACTCTGTCTGGCCCCCACCAAATCCCAACCCTTGAAGCGCTCTGCTTTGCGGAAATGGGTCAAACGGGCATTGCCTATATTGCTGCCCCAATTTTGCCCGACCCAGTCAGTGGGCGACGACGCTATTCCTACGCCACCCGAGGCGCATGGGTAAATTGGGCCAAAGCTGCCTTCGAACGCTACTTCCTACTCAAAATGAAATGGGGACTTGGGCTACCTTGGTTTGAACTGTGGGGGTTGAAATTACTCTTTGGTCTTTCACTCTTGCGCCCCATCAGTCCCTCCGATCAGTCCGATACGCCCCCCACTCTCCATGCCCCGCACCACGCCTCAGACTCTGTTGAGCTCACCCGGTACCGCTGAACTAGAGACATCTAGCACCAGTCCTGACCTCGATCGCTTGGCTGAATTGTTCAAAGTCTTGGGCGATCGCAGCCGCCTTGGAATTCTTTGGCGCATCTGCCAAGGGGAATGCAATGTGACTGAGATCAGTGAATCGACTGGTTTGAGCCAAGCCAATGTCTCGAAGCATTTGCAGATGTTGCGAATGGCTCGTTTGGTGGCTTGCCGCAAGGAGGGCAATGCTCGAATCTACTTTCTGTCGGATCCTCAATATTCCGGCCTTTGTGCACGTTCCCTGATCGACTTGGCTAGCTTATCGCCCGTGGAAGTCTCTAGCTGTGACGAGGCCAGAGCCTAACTGTGGTCTCCATGGGTCTGCAGAGAACCTGAAGGCGATCGCGGATCTACGGGGCAGTGGCTATAAAAACAAGCAGCACAGCATTCTCTTGCATGATCCATAACTACCCAGACCTAACCGAGAACCTCAATCACTCCCTTGCGCAGTTGCACCATGAAATCCCTGAGACCCTAAAGGGCTTTGGGCAGATGGCTCGCAGCATTCACAATGACGGGGCGTTGAGCAGTAAAACCAAGGAACTGATTGCTATGGCGATCGGGATTGCAGGTCGCTGCCAAGGCTGTCTGGGTTTCCATGCCAAGATGCTGGTGCAGATGGGCTGTACTCGGGCTGAGTTTCTGGAGATGCTGCAGGTGGCTATCTACATGGGCGGTGGCCCATCGCTGATGACAGCGGCTGAGGCGCTACAGGCCTATGAAGCCTTTGGTGGTGAGCAGGCGGGCTAGCGATCGCGGATCACCGGCGTCCATGCTGCGGAGTGGGGTAATGGAACCTAGAAAAGTCGGTTTGACTGTTCGTTGAATGCTCAGCGTCTAAGTCTGATGCGTCTGTTTCTGAAACAAACGAGTCAGTCGATCCCCAGTCAAAATCTGCAACCGCGATCCGGTTCATTGCTGCGGGAAAGAGTGGTTGCCACTGAAAGTGAGGCTCTGCGCCCTAAAATCGGGAGATGCGATCGCCCTGAGGGGTTGAACAGATGGAAGTCTGCGATCGCGGCTGTGCTGGGGTGTTGACCCGCATGACTCGTTCCTCTCTGAGTTTGGCTGAGCGCTGGGAGTCAGCGAAGGCAGGCTTGCTGGCTTTAGCGACGGCGGTGATTCCGGCAGCAGCGTTGATTGGCTTAGAGATTCAGCGACCGTCTGCTCTGCCGACTTGGACAACTTTGGCGGTGCATAGTGGTGCGATTGCGGTCAGCGTCTTTTTATTCGGCGTCACCTACCGCTACGCGATCCGCAGCGACACCAATCCCCATCTGCGCAACGGTCTAGTCGGTGCCTTTGGTCTGGTGCGCGGGCTGGGACTCCTGGAAAACGGCGCAACGACGAGTCTGGATTTGCCGTGGTTGACCTCGCAGTTGGGCGGCAGCCTGCTGCTGTTTGCGCTTTGTGCGACTAGCTTAGATTTTGCGATCGCGCGTGGTTGGTTACGACCCATTCCCTCCTCTCCCCAATAACCCATGGCAGTGCTGCACGGTGGCTGGCTCGGCGATCGCTTTGTTCTGTGGGCCGAAGCTTGGCAGCCCTGTGAGCCACAGTCGGTAGCGGAAATGGCTGCCCATCCCTATGCGATCGCGGTATCTGAGTTAGAGCGTTGGTGCCAGAAATATGGACTGGGATCGCTGACCGGCAGCGCTGCTACGGAGGTCTTACTCTCCATTCCTAGCCAGCTCAAGAAAGAGACGGTTTTACCGTTTTTGAGCGGGCAAGACATTCCAGCGGAGGCGCTGCTCTGGCCTTGGCGAATTTCAGGGCTGTCACTGGAGGCGGCGATCGCCGGTCAATGGTTAGCCACGTTGCCGCTGGGTTCGGCGGAGGATCATCCGTGGTTGGGGCCCGATCTGCGTTTTTGGAGCCACATCTATCGCTGGGCGCAAAGTCTGCTGGCGCGGGGTCGCTTTTATCCAGCCTTGGAGTCGAGCGATCGCGGCTTAACGGCGACTTGGTTGCCGCTGTTTAATCAGGCGGGCGATCGCCAGCGGTTTGATCGCTACAGTCAGCAGTTGCCCTTCAGTCAGTTTTGTTATCAGGCGATCGAGTCAGCAGCGGCTTGTCCTTGGCAGCCTCAGCCCCAGGATCAGTTGCTTCAGGTCCTGCAACGCTGGTTGACGGCGCGCTTGCAAGTGGCGATCGCGTCAGGAACAGTCGTTTCAGCCGATCTGCTCGCAGCATGGCAGCGATCGCTGGCCAAGGGCGAACCACTGGAGCTGGAAGATGGCGAGGCCAATCGCTTGCAAACGGCGATCGATCGCTGGTTACTGCCGGTTCAGAATGGCGCGGCTCAGGCTTGGCGGATGGCGCTGCGTCTCGTCCCGCCCCAGCTGGAAGAACGGCGCTGGCAGTTAGAGTTTGGCCTGCAGGCCGCGACCGATCCCGATCGCTTTTGGCCGGCATCCTTGCTCTGGCAAGATCCTTTACCGCCCGGCGTGCCCGATCAAGCCCAGGAATTGCTGCTGCGGGGATTGGGTCAAGCCTGTCGCCTCTATCCACAGTTGCAAACCAGCTTGGCGACAGCTTGTCCTGAGTTTCATCCCTTGACCACGGCGGAGGTCTATCAGCTGCTCAAGCAGGTCATTCCCCAGTGGCAGGAGCAGGGAATTGAGGTGCAACTCCCGCCAGGATTGCGTGGGCAAGGGCGGCACCGTTTGGGGGTGGAAGTCAGCGCCAACCTCCCCAGCGATCGCCCGAGTGTGGGGCTGGAAGCGCTGTTGCAATTCCGTTGGGAATTGAGTTTAGGTGGCCAGCGGCTGACCAAGGCAGAAGTGGAGCGGCTGGCGGCACTGGAAACGCCCTTGGTGGAAATCAACGGCGACTGGATTGAGGTGCGACAGCAGGATATTGAGTCGGCGCGGGAGTTTTTCCGCAAGCGCAAGGATCAGCCGAATCTCACTTTGGCGGATGCGATCGCGATCGCCAGTGGTGAGTCGCCGAATATTGGCCGCCTGCCCGTCGTCAACTTCGAGGCAGCGGGGCTGCTGGAAGAAGCTTTGGCGGTGTTTCAGGGGCAGCGATCGCCCGCAGCTTTACCGGCTCCGCCAACTTTTCAAGGTGAGCTGCGACCCTACCAAGAGCGCGGCGTCGGTTGGCTCACCTTTTTGCAGCGCTTCGGGATTGGTGCTTGCTTGGCCGATGACATGGGCTTGGGCAAGACGATTCAGTTGCTGGCCTTTTTGCTGCATCTCAAGCACAGTGGCGAACTGACGCGGCCAGTATTGCTGGTTTGTCCGACTTCGGTGCTGGGCAACTGGGAACGGGAAGTGCAGAAGTTTGCGCCGGAATTACGCTGGCGGTTGCACTATGGCCCCGATCGCGCTCAGGGCAAGGCTTTGGCAACGGCACTCAAGGATTGTGATTTGGTGCTGACCAGCTATTCCTTGGTGGCGCGAGATCAGAAGGCGATCGCGGCGATCGACTGGCAGGGGATTGTGCTGGATGAAGCCCAGAACATCAAAAACGATCAGGCGAAACAGACGCAGGCAGTGCGGGCGATCGCGCAAAGTCCGACGCAAAAGCCGCGCTTTCGGATTGCTCTGACGGGGACGCCGGTGGAGAACCGCCTCAGTGAGTTGTGGTCGATTGTTGAGTTTCTGCAGCCGGGGCATTTGGGCACGAAACCGTTTTTCCAGAAGCGGTTTGTCGCGCCGATTGAGCGGTTTGGGGATGCGGATTCGCTGACTGCATTACGGCAGCGGGTGCAGCCGTTGATTTTGCGGCGACTGAAAACCGATCGCAGCATTATTGCGGACTTGCCCGAGAAGCAAGAAATGACGGTTTTTTGTCCGTTAGTACAGGAGCAGGCCGATCGCTATCAACAGTTGGTGACGGAAGCGCTGGACAATATCGAAGCGAGTGAAGGGATTCAGCGGCGCGGTCAGATTTTGGCGTTGCTGACGCGACTGAAGCAGCTTTGTAATCATCCGTCGCTATTGCAAGAAAAGCCGAAACTAGACTCGCATTTTGGCGATCGCTCGGCCAAGTTACAGCGCTTGTTGGAGATGTTGGCAGAACTGACGGATGCGGGCGATCGCGCTTTGGTGTTCACGCAGTTTGCTGGCTGGGGTAGATTGCTGCAGCAGTTTTTGCAGGAACAGTTAGGCCGAGAAGTGCTGTTTTTGTCGGGCAGTACCAAGAAGGGCGATCGCCAACAGATGGTCGATCGTTTCCAGAATGATCCGCAAGCACCGGCGATTTTCATCCTGTCGTTGAAGGCAGGTGGCGTGGGGCTAAACCTGACCAAGGCGAATCACGTCTTCCATTACGATCGCTGGTGGAATCCAGCAGTTGAAAATCAAGCAACCGATCGCGCTTTTCGGATTGGCCAACGGCGTAATGTGCAGGTGCACAAGTTTGTCTGTGCAGGCACGTTGGAAGAGAAAATCGATCAGATGATCGCTAGTAAGCAAGCCCTAGCCCAGCAAATTGTCGGTAGCGGTGAGGATTGGCTTACAGAACTAGACACCAATCAACTCCGACAACTCTTGATCCTTGATCGTTCAGCTTGGGTAGAAGAGGAAGAGCCTTAGAACATACGTAACCCCTGTTTTGTATATGCCCAATATCAATCCGGCCATATAGAAAGCCTTCTTCATAACTTTTTTAATACCTAAGGATTACCAGGTTCTGGTACGCAAACCGTTAAAAAATTCTGTTCAGTTCTTACAAAATATCTAGCCTGTATTTCAATATATCAAGTCAGGTAGTTGGCTGCCTAAGAAAAGCCTCAAACGTAATTTTCCGAATTCATCATGACTCTCCCCGCCAGTGTTTTTTTATCCCTCTTGACGCCACTTTTGTCAGTTGCCAATACTGAATGGTCTAAAAAAGCTGAGTTCAAGACCTTAAGGCATCTTTCTTACGAGCGTTTAAGTCGAGAGCTTCATTGGAATGCTGAATGCCTTTGGCGGCTTAGCGATGATCCTTCGTCAAATGAGTATATTAATTTGCTTCGAACAGAGGCTTTTGATTCACTAGTGGCAGTGAGTATGCCTCTAGATCTCTTGCTGGGTGAACCTGTAAGAGTTGATTGGCTCGAAGCAGAGCCATATTCCCGCCCACAGTTTAAGCATCGAATTGAAGATTGCGTAAGTATTTCCGATCTCGTAGACCGTGTCCATAATCGCTTATGGATGCTAAAGCATAGACATAAAAATAATTTAGGGTACGGAGATATTTTATATTTGATTGACTTATTAGTGTTTACTCTAGCCCACATTAATATGGGTAGATATAATCTACGTCCTAGTCGCCTAACTTTCAACAAGCAACTTGATCGGCTCAACCTCTTGAGCCTAGGTCATAAGTAGATCATTTATGATTTATGTGAGTTATCTTGATTTTTAAGAATCGAATAAAATCAAAATTTTACGCGTCAAGTGATGTTGATAATCTGATCTTAATTGCTCTTTATATCTTTGCCTTAGCCATGCAAGTGGAGTGACCTTCTCTCACTAATTTTACTTGTTAGTAGCGATCAAAAATAATCAGACAAGACAGTTTTATTATTTTCTGTGACTATGTGCTGTTAGCAATACCTAGATTTTCTTGGCATGGGCCTTTTGGTTTCTTGCTTAAAATGATCTTGAGGTAATTTTTGTAGAAAAATCTAAAAATAATGCTGTTAGGATTAAATAAAGTTTACTGAAATAAAAAAATAATCTTGGAGCAACAATTCCTTGTTTCCTGCTGATTTCTTACCCCAATTATCTGAACGAATCATCTTACGTCGATTTATTGCCCAAGACTTGGAGCGCTTTGTTGGCTATCGTCAAGACCCTCGAATTAGCCGGTTTCAAGCTTGGTCTCAGTTTTCCAATGAAGATGGACAATTATTTATCAATGAAATGCAAATAGCAAAAATAGGAATACCAGGAGAGTGGTTTCAGATTGCGATCGCACACAAAGAGTCCAACCAGCTTATTGGAGATATTGGAATACTAATTTATGAAGACGACCCTACGACTATAGAAATTGGTTTTACGCTGAGCTATGGCGACCAAAAGAAGGGATATGCGAGAGAAGCACTAATAACTTTGATAAACTCACTATTCAAGCTTTCATCAATAAAAAAGATTGTTGCTGTCACTGATATTCGTAATGAGCGTTCTGTCAGTCTTTTGAGATATCTAGGCATGCAGCTGAGTTATGAACAAAAAACTATTTTTAAAGGTGAATCTTGTGTCGAGCAGGTTTTTAAACTGGAAAATATAGTTAGCTAAGTTTTTGATAATTCTTTTTAGAAAAAGTCAATAAACTAGTTGACATCAATCATGTTTTATCTTGCTTGCTACACATTTTAGAGGCTATTGATTACATTAAATTATTCTATTAATCTAGGTCGTAAAAGGAGTCCCCCACTGCCGCCAGTTCTGCTTGTTGAAGGGCGATCGCCAGTAATCAATCAAGATAGTTTCAAGTTGCTGTCGAGGTCGCGTTTGGGTTGGTGCATTCAGCCAAAAGCCAATGCCTACCTCACAAGCCAAACCATGCTGATGATGGAGTGACTGATAGCGAGCCACATAATCCTTGCAATCGTGCTCTCCCTTCCATCGCTGATTCGCCTTAATCGTCTCGCCCACATAGAGCAATAGCGAACAGTGATAGTCAATCACAAAGTAAAGTGCCGCCGTGCCTGCACTTGCTGCTGGCCAACGCCAAAACTCCAAACTGCGGCGACGTAACTGCCACGGATCAATACTGTGGGCAATCGCGACTGCTTCCGGCACTTGTCCAAACAAATCAGTGGCTAAAGCTGGGGGCTGCGATCGCAATGCCGATTGAAAATTGATAATCCGCTGCTTCCAAGCCTGTAACGACTCCGCCGACTGCTCATGCTCTGCTGGCGCACTGCCATAACGCGCCGCCTCCAACTCCCGCACCTGCGATCGGCCAAACAGTGGCAACTGTTCCATCGTTCTTTGTCAAAGAATTCCTGCTAGATCTAGCATTCCTAAGTCTTAATTTCCATACGGGTTTTCTTAGAAGACCCCTCTGTTGTATCGATATCGGAGGAATGCGGTGATCGAGATAGCACGAAAGGATGACCTTGCTGCGATCGCTGCCTTGACGGTGAAAGCCTACGAGGAATTTGCACCCAAGTTAGCTTGTGGCGCCTGGGAAATAATGCAGAAAAATCTCCAAAATATTGAAGAAAAATCCAAGACTGCTGAGTTTTTGATCTATCGCCTAAATGACCGTATCGTTGGATCAGTTGCGTACTGTCCAGCTGGCAAGAGTGACCCAGGTATCTTTGAATCAAACATGGCCTCTCTGCTGTTGTTGGCGGTATGCCCTGAATCCAGAGGTAAAGGGATTGCCAAGGTTTTAACTAAAGCTTGCATTGAGCGAGCGCGCCGAGATGGAGCCACAGCGATCGCCCTTTTTACTAGTGAACTTATGCAATCTGCACAGCTTCTCTATCGTGATCTTGGCTTTGTTCTAGATATAGAGTTGCCGCGGCGTTACGGCGTGCGGTACTTTCGGTTTGTGCTGAAATTCGCTACCTAATTATTGAGTGGCAAACGTCAGACTCTGCCTAGAACTACTAGGAAAAATAGTTGTTTGGCATGATCTGCTATTCACCTTTTATAGATAAGTTAAAACCTCTCAATCATGAGTTGATTTAAAAACGTAGGAAAGGAAGCCACTGGGCGATCGCCTCGGGAGGAAGTTGTAAGCGTCGCTGAAAATCTGCCACGTCTTGATAAGGACCACGTAGCAATCGCTGATGGATAATTTCACGAGCGATCGCCTCATTCACCCCCGGTAGGGTCTGCAGGATCTCCGGATATTTTGCTCGATTCACCCAACAAGGAATGATCGCAACTTCTGGCTCTGAATCGTAATAGCGAAACACCAGAATCGGCGCGATCGCATTCAGTTGGTTAACGCCTAACCCTAAAGCTTGGGCAACATCTTCTAGCTCTGCAAAGAAGAAGCCTTGCTGCCGTAGCTGCACCAAGAGTTGTGCTTGTGTGGGCGTCATCTCTGGCAGCCGTAGCCAGTCCTCAACAGCCGCGCAGTTGACATCTAACCGCAGCCCTAAACTCGCGGCCACTTCCACTTCCAGCGCATTCTGAAAGCGATAGTTCGGGTTTTGCTGCAAGCGTTGCTGCAGGACTTGTTGCAGTTGTCGCCAAGCAGGAGAAGGGCGATCGCGCTGACTGGTCGCCCACTGTTGCAGGGGTTTGAACCAAGCCGCGATCGCCTCCATAGTTGCTCCTAGCTGTTGCTAACGTTCCCCATCCGTTCACTGCGGCGCAGGCGCAATTGCGTCCGAATCAACAGCCCCAGCGGAATCAATCCCACTCCAAACGGTGCGATCGCCAGTAATGGCAGTGCGCTCAAACTAACAATGGCAGAGCCAACCCACAGCGCTGACGTCAGAATTGCCCAAGTCTGGCTTTGCTGCGTCAGTAAGAGGCGACGTAACAAGCGATCGCTCTCGCTAGCACGTACGCGCACACGCAAATCGCCCTGCTCTAACTTGTCCAGCGTGTCATCCAAGCGGCGTGGGAGGCCCAAGGCTGAGTTGCCCACCGCAAGGGCTTGACGACTGAACTCATTCAACAAACCAGCGGCATTGGGGGTAGCGTCAGACATAATCTCTAGGGCGTAGGGTTTGGCGACCGTCATGAAATTGAAGTCGGGATCTAAGCCTTTGCCAACCCCTTCCAGAGTCGAAAAAGCTCGCATCACAAAGGTAAAGGTAGCGGGAAAACGAAACGGCTGGTCGTAGGCAATCTCGTAAATATCGTCGCTAATCGCACTGATCGATTGGCCTTCGAAGGGGCGATCGAGGAAGTTGTCGAGCAGGTATTGCACCGATCGCCGCACAGGACCCAAATCGCCCGTTGGCAACAGCGCCCCAAGTTCAACTAGGGCGCTGACAATATCATCAGCATCTTTGCGGGCAATGCCCAAGAAGACCTGCATCAACTTACTGCGGACATCGGTGCGAATCTCGCCCATCATGCCGAAGTCGTAGAAAATTAGGCGACCCGTAGGGCTAACGGCTAAGTTGCCCGGATGCGGATCGGCATGGAAGAAGCCGTGGTTGAGCACTTGGCGAAGATAGGCTTCCGCGTTGAGCTGCGAAATTTTCTGGCGATCGAGGTTGGCAGCTTCCAGCGCCGTGTAGTCACTGATTTTGATGCCGGGCAGATATTCCAGCGTCAGCACCCGCGGACTGGCATAGCGCCAATAGACACGCGGCACCAGCAACCAATCACAGTCCCGAAAGTCGCGCCGGAAGCGATCGGCATTGCGACCCTCGCGCAGATAGTCGGTTTCTTGCCAGAGGATGCGGCAGCACTCTTCGTAAATGCCCACCCAGTCTCGCCCTTGGCCCCAACGGCGATGGCGCTGAAAGTATTCGGCAATGCCCCGCAGAATCGCCAAATCCACGGTGAACAATTGCTGGAGGCCGGGGCGTTGAACCTTGACCACCACAGCTTCGCCGGTTTTCAGACGAGCGCGGTGCACCTGTCCTAAGCTGGCAGCTGCGAGAGGAACCGGATCAAAGTCGCTGAATAGTGCTTCAGGACTCGCCCCTAACTCACTGGTCAGGATCTGTTGGACTTGTTCCAGATCGAAGGCTGGGACTTGATCCTGCAGCTTCGAGAGTTCTTCGACATACTCGGCTGGAAACAGATCAGCCCGCGTTGAAAATAGCTGTCCGACTTTAATAAAGGTCGGTCCCAGATCCAGACAGGTTTCGCGAATCCAACTGGCTAATCTGCGGCGGCGTTGGTTTTGGCGATCGCTGCTGAACCCCCCAAGATAGGTCCAAGGACGCTGGATCAACCAGAGTCGGAAGCTGAGCAGCAGCACAAACCGCCAGATATCGGCACTGCGCTGCCAGCGCGGATAGCGCCGCCGATCCCAGCGATAGCGACGACGCGGTGGCATGGGCGGCGAGGGAGCCGCAGCGATCGCGGCTGACTCAACAGAGAGAGCAGTCACAGCCACCTAGTCTGAAAGGGATTGGCGATACTGCTGCAGGGCAAACCGGGTCGCAGCAATTTCCGCTCGCAGGTCATCCAACAGAGCTTGCAGATCAACAGGAGGTTGGCTGGCGGATGCAGGGTCTTGCTCCAGATCCGTCTCGGTTTGCTGAATCACTTCCCGCACAAACTGTTGCAGCGTCTGTCGGTACTCCGCTTCCCAAATGCCGAAGTCACTGAGGCGATCAGCTACCACTTCGCCGAGGGCGCGCTGAAATTCACGGACGAGCGATCGCCCCAAGAAAAAGGCTTCCCGACTGGGATCGGACGGAGCAGACAAGATGGCGTTAACAAACGGCAACAGCGGTCATTATAGCGATCGCGCTTGGTCGGGCTCTGCCGCGATCGCTACTGGAGCGGGGGTGCAGTTGGGCTTGGAGCAGTGGGCTCAGGCATCGAAGGTGCGCTTGGCTCTAGATTTGGGACTGGTGTCGGCTCGGGAGTCGCCCAACTCGGATCGGTTGCACTCAAGGGTGGCTCTGCAAACGTAGGGTCGGTGACAGGCGGCTCTGCTTGTTCTGCGATCGGATCAAAGGGCGCTTCGATCACAGGGTCAGGCACAATCGCCGTGGAAGGTGGGGCAGACCAAGTATCAATACCGGCTGGCGGGTCTACAGCGCCGTGGCGACTTTCCAAAGCACTGTAGGAGGTACCAGGGAAAGTGGCCTCCGGAAAATCCTGTTCACTCTGCAAAATCGTCGCCATGGGGTTAAATGTCGGGCGACTGAAGCGCAGAGTCAGGGCAAAACTTGCACCAAAACCACAGCCGATCGCGATCGCTAACCAAACCCCGCCCCAGACTGCTGGCCGACGAGATTGCTGTACTGAGGAGCTGACGGGGCGTCTCTGTCCCGATTGCGGAGCCACAGCCCGAGGTTGCTTCGGAGAAACAAGCACCGTGCGATCTTCGGGACGACTCATCGGGGTGGTCTCATGAATGGGGCTGAGCAGGGCAGATGGTCATCAGACGCGATCGCCCACAAGCTAACGATAGTTGGTGAACTGCAGTGGTGCGGGGACATCCTGTTGCTTGAGGTATTGAATCACAGTCTGCAAGTCATCCTTGGATTTTGCGCTGACGCGCAGTGCATCGCCCTGAATGGAAACCTGCACTTTCTTAAATTGGTCACGAATTTGCTTGGACAGATCCTTTGCGAGTTCAGTACTCAGGCCGCGCTGGAGCGTGATCACTTGACGCACGCGATTGCCGCTGGCAGTTTCCACTTTGCCAAAGTCGAAGATTTTCAGGGAAAGGTTGCGTTTGGCGACTTTGGTTTGCAGCAAGGTAACAACTGCATCCAAGCTGAATTCGCTGTCGGTATTGATTGTGAGTGTATCCGCTGTCAGATCCAGCGTTGTTGTGGAATCTTTGAGGTCGTAGCGGTTGTTAATTTCACGCCGCGCCTGATCAACAGCATTGACCAGTTCTTGCTGATCGAAGTCGCTAACGACGTCAAAAGAGCTTGCAGTGGCCATGGCGATTTAAGAACAACAACACAAATCATCCGATCGCAAGGCGATCAGTGAGGCAGGAAAAGGATAGCGAGCACCGTCAGTCGAAGTAGAACAGCGTGACGAGGTGATGCTGATCCTCAGCGTAGCGACAGGTATCCAAAAGGGTGTGGCTGTCGTGGAAGGCAAAGCAGATCAACTGCTGGCAGCGGGTCACGATCGCCTGGTTGCAGAGGGTGCTAGCTTCTGCCAAGGACAGGTGATCGTTTTCAGGATTTTCGACGAGGTGGATGACCTTCTCGAGCTGCTCCCGTGACTCGCGAGGTTGGCGATCGAGGCTTTGGGGCAAGATTACTGTCAGCAGGTTGGGATCAGCTCGCATCGCGCCTCGGATGACCGCTGCATTCGTTCCCTGCGCCCCCGAGGTCATCAAGCGATTGCCCGCCAACACAAGGGCGTAGCTCATCATTTCGATCAGGTGTTGATGCGTGATCGGAACGTGGCGAGAACCGAGAATTGCTACACGCTTGGAGCTGGTTTGCTGAATGGCAGCTAGCTCCTGAGCGAGCTCGTCAATGCGATCGAGCTTAGGAATATCGAGGTCGATGGACTGGCTCAACGTCGAAACGATCGCAACGGCTTGCCCATTTTACAGCAACCCTTGAGCCACTCGTTTCCCCTGCGCGATTGCAAGGTAGAGCCATCGTCAAGTCAATTAGGACACCTTAATCGAGGTGATGACCTGAAGTTTTCAGAGACGCGAAAAGTCTTGTGGGTTGCTAAGACGACTCTGATCACGGCAGCAAACCTTTCTGTCGTTCCCAGTCTCCTCAGAAAGCAACGCATGTTATCTGCCAATTCTGCCCTCATTGGCAAATAGAGCAGAAGCAGGAGGCTAGTTTGTAAATCGATCGCAGTGATTAGCGTTGCAGGTGTTCAAAGCGCGATCGCCAGTCCTCTAAATCAGTCTTTAGCGCCCGACCATCCCAGTGGCTGACGGGGCGAAAACTGAGGCTATTGCTGAGGGCGATCGCATTAATCTGATCTCGTTGTGACCAAGCGATCGAAGCTTCCTGTGCCCAGCCGGTTGCGAGCAAGCGCTGTCGCACAATTCCGGGCAAGGCCCCATCGCTGAGGGGCGGAGTCCACCAATGATCGTTCAGGCGGACAAAGACATTGGCTGCTGCCGCTTCGCTGAGGCGATCGCTCGGGGTCAGCAACAGGGCTTCATCCGCTTGCTGCTGTTCAGCCTCCTGACGCGCCAAAACATTTTCCAGATAGCTGAGGGTTTTGAAGCGCGACAGAATTGACTCAGGGCAACGGCGAACGGTTTGAGCCGTCACTAGGCGCAGCGGCTGGAACTGCGGTTGACTCAGGCTCGGCACAATCACCAGCAATGGCTGTAGCGGATCCGGCGATTGTAAGCCGCGCTGCCCACAGCCGCGGGTCAGGGTCACCCGTAGAGCTCCCGTCTCGAGCTGATTGCGATCGACTGTGGCTTGCAGTAGGTCAAGGCTTGCATCCGGTAGCAGAGGAAACCTTAGCTGCTGGGCACTATTCGTCAGGCGCTGCCAATGTTGCTCAGCCAGACAAACCCGCCCTTGCCAGACCAGCAAGGTCTCGAATAGCCCATCGCCCAAGCTAAAACCGCGATCGCTGACGGCGATCGTCAGGTCTTTTGTCGGGATCCACTCGCCGTTGCAGTAGCCAATCATCTGGGTTGCAGCGATCGCAGTAAGGGTTGGACCTTGACTTGCATCTCAGCGTATTCCTCCAGCGGATCAGAGTCGGCAACGATGCCGCAGCCAGCTTGAGCAAGGACTTGCCCTTGGCTGAGTTGCAGCGTCCGAATCAGAATGCTGGCATCTAGGCTGCCATCGAAGCCGAGCCAAAAGAGGCTGCCACAGTAGGCTTGGCGGGGAATTGGCTCAAGATCATGGATGATCTCCATCGAGCGGATTTTGGGGGCGCCCGTAATCGATCCACCCGGAAAGGTGGCCTGCAACAAATCCACCGCCGTCAAGCCCGATCGCAGCTGACCAATCACCTGTGAGGTGAGGTGATGGACATGCTCATAGCTTTCCAGTTGGCAGAGTTGAGGTACCTGAATGGAGTGAGGACGGCAAACGCGACCCAGATCGTTGCGCAGCAAGTCAACGATCATCACATTTTCTGCTCGATCCTTCTCGCTAGCCTGCAAGTCTGCTGCCCACTGGCGATCGCGAGCAGGATCTGCGCTGCGGGGACGCGTTCCCTTGATCGGGCGCGTTTCCACCCATCCATCGCGATCGAGACGAAGAAAGCGCTCGGGCGACACCGAGAGCAACTGAAAATCACCACCGGCAAAGTAGGCCGAAAAGGGTTCAGGGCTGAGCTGATAGAGCCGTCGATACAGCTGCCAAGGGCTCAAATCCGTCGGTAACTGGGCGCGAAAAGCCGTAGTCAGGTTGGCTTGAAAGATATCGCCGGCACGAATGTGGCGTTGGACGCGATCGACAGCTTGGCAAAAGTCAGCCTGGGTTTGCAGAGCTTGCCAAGAACTCTGGAGCTGCCAATCAGGCGGTGTCAAAGGCGGGGCTGAGACGAGGCGATCGCAGACCCATTGCAGTCGTTGTTCAGCCCGCTGCTGGCGATCGCGGGGATCCTGCAGCGGCAGGCCTGAGGAGAATACCCACGTGCGTTGCTGCTGGCGATCGCAGGCGACCACCAAGTCATAGAGGCCAAAAGACCAAAGCGGCAGGACTGGCTCGACAGGTTTCGGTGTCGGGAGTCGCTCCAGCCAAGCGCCGCACTCATAGGCTAAAAAACCGCAGATGCCGCCCTGAAATGGAGGGAGATCGGGATTGGGATCCGCTTGCCACTCCACGGCAGCCAGTGCTGTCGCCAAGGCTTGAAAAGGATCAGCCGTAACTTCAAGGCTATCGCCCTGCTGAGTGGCATAGGGCGATAGACAGAGATAGGCATAGCGGCTTTCGGGTGTTGCCGGTTCTCCTAGGTCGAGCAAAACAGCGTGACGATCTTGGGCAAAAGGAGAAAATGCTTGCTGCGGATCGCACCAAGCGATCTCGCGCACCAAAGGTTGCACCACTCGACTGCCGATTGCGGTCATGACTGGAGGCTAATCAGCGATCGACCGATTTCCGTTGCCCACTCGGGGTAACCCGCTTCAATCAGGGCGCGATCGCGGATCCGGCAGGAATCACAGCGACCACAGGCTTCAGCACCACCGGCATAGCAAGACCAAGTCGCCGGAATCGGCACACCCAGTGCCACAGCCCGCCGCACGATATCGACTTTGTGATCGTGGATCAGCGGAGCGACGAGTTGCGGGGCTTGACCTTCAATGCCGACTTTGGACGAGAGTGTTGCCAGTTGCTGAAAGGCGGCCAGATAGTCAGGACGACAGTCGGGATAGCCACTGTAATCCACCGCATTGATGCCGAGATAGATGACACTCGCCTGCTGCGCCTCGGCCAAAGATAGGGCCAAGGCAATGAAGACCGTATTGCGACCGGGCACGTAGGTGGAGGGAATTTCACCTGCAACGACACCGGACTCCGGCAGCGGTTCTGCCGCATCTGTCAGTGAAGAGCCACCCCACTGGGCAATGTTGACATCGACAAAAAAGTGCTGAGTGATCCCCAATGCAGCCGCCACCGATCGCGCTGCTTCCAGTTCCCGCACATGGCGCTGACCATAGCGAAAGGAGAGAGCGATCGCTTCGTACCCGTCAGCCATCGCCTGGGCAGCAGCCGTGGCAGAATCCAGCCCACCCGATAGCAAAACCACAGCCTTAGCCATCAGCGCACTCCTAAAAACTTGTGCGTCTGCAAACTGACGCGCCAGCGGGGATGTTGCCGCACGTAATTGACGACGCGATCGCGGCTTTCGGGGCTGTTCCACTCAGGTTGCAGCAGCTTCAGCGTTGTTTCAGGTACCGCGATCGCCTGCTGCTCCGCAAAAGCTAAGTCCGCTTCCGTCTGAATGACCACCTTGAGTTCATTAGCCCAGTTGTAATTCGTGGCTACCACTGGTTTGAAAGGCTTGGGTGACAGCGTTACCCAGTCGAATTGGCCACTGGGGGGAGCACTGCCTGAGGTTTCCAAGTGGCAACGCAGCCCTTGTGATCGCAGGGCATTGGTGAGCTCTGTCAGGTCATGCAACAGCGGTTCCCCGCCGGTGACCACCACAAACTGCGGCTGTGCTGCGATCGCGGCTTGCACCAAATCTGCGATCGCGACTTCGGGATGGCGATCGCGTGGCCAAGACTGTTTGGTATCGCACCACGGACAGCCGACATCACAGCCCGCGAGTCGAATGAAAAAAGCACTGCACCCCATCCAAGCACCTTCGCCTTGAACTGAGTGAAAAGTTTCAACGATCGGGAGGGTGGCAGTAGTGCTAGCGATCACGGCTGACATGGGCTTAGGGTCGCAGACCAAGCCAAGTGATCAAATCTTGATGGGTGAAAAATTCCAGCAGCAACAATGCCACGAACCCAACCATGGCAAAGCGTCCATTAATTCGCTCTGCATAGGCGCTCCAGCCAAAAGCTGGATCGGGTTCGGGCAGATTGTCTTGCTTGGCCGACTTGCCAGACATGAGAAAACCGTTGAGCGTTATCTTTTCCCGAGTCTAACGGGTGGCGGGGAGCCCCGTTCAATGGATTCGGAGCGATCGCTACAGAATTGAAATCCAATGGCAGCGATCGCAGCTGATCCCTCAGACCGCCGTTGCCAGTACTGCGTAGAACGGGTCTTGTCCCAGTCCCAACCACTGCTGCCAGCCCAAGGGAGAGTTGACCTCTGCAATCACTTCGGGTTTGCTGAAACCCGCCGTTTGGCGGATGTACTCCTGCACCAAGGCCAACCGTTGGGCTTCGCTACCATCGCGCCAAGCCGCGATCGCCTTGGAGTAAAAGAGACGATTGGAAAAGCTGATGATCAGCTGTCCGCCTGGACGTAACACGCGTCGCACCTCGGCAAGTACCCGCTCGGGATACTGCAGGTACTGGATGGAAACTGCGATCAAGACCGCATCAAAACTGGCATCCGGCTCGGGAATGCTGGGCTGCTGATTGAGGTTTTGGACAAACCAGCGATCGAATCGAGGATTGCGTGCCAGCTCTTGGGCATTGAGTCCATGGCCCACTACCGTCTCAAACTGCATGTCCTCGGGCAAATGCGAGACCCAGCTACTCATCAAGTCCAAGACTCGACTGCCTGACTTGAGGCGATCGCGGTAGAGCTGGGTCAATCGCTTCAGAAACGCATCATCAACATGGGTGACAAACCGTGGCTGTTCATAGAACAACGCATCGTCGCTGCCATCTAGCTTGCTGCGCTGTGCGGAAGTCAACCAAGGTTTTAGTCCTGTCATCGTCAGCGCACGTACCAGTAGTAAGTCGCCATCGGAATCACCGTAGCCAACACCAGTAAGACAATCACAACCACGGTTGAGTTGCCACGACTTTCTTCTGTCTCTTCGGCGCTGGCGAAGGTGCCTTCGACGCGGGTGGTATCAATCACAACGGGTGGACCCGGATCTGGTTCACCGGAGAGCACCGCCACGAGGCGATCGCTGGCATCCAGAATCGCTTGGTTATATTTGTTGCCCTGACGAATCGGCAACTGCATCGTTTCATCAATCACACTGCTGGCAATCGCTGGGGTTAGTTGTTCCGCTGCTGCTTCACCAACCTGAATACCAATCGTGTTAGTGATCGTGTCGAGAGCGATCAGCACCTGATTAGACTGCTGCTCTGCTGAGGGATACCAGCGCTGAAACAGTTGGCTCACAAAACTATCGATGGTTTCGCCATAGTCCAAGCGACGCAGGGTCACAAACCGGACTTCGATCCCAGTTTTCTCAGCTAACGGCTGGAGTTCACCCGAGAGTTGACCTTCATTAATTCGGCTCAAGGATTGGGCTTCATCAACAATCCAGGTGCGACTGCCAGCAGGTACCAAAGGCAAGTCCACCGCACCCGTCGCCCAAGCTGGGGCGCTGGGTAAAACAAGACCGACAATCGCGATCCCGGTGCAGAGGAAAACCTTGAGCAATTTTGTGCAGCGAGCCCAAACAGAAGTCATAGCAGCGAAGGGTCAGTAGCCGTTTTTTATGGTGACATAGTTGGACTGAGTGACACTGAGTCTTCCCCGCACGCAGCTCGCGATCGCAAACAGGGGCAGCCAAGTGTGCTGTGCAGCCAGAGATCGCAGAAAACAGATCAAGCAGCGCTTGTGAGAGAGAGCATGGGCGAATCAGCACAGCAGCAGACTTTTTAGAAGTTCTTTTCTTTTATCTGTAGAGCTGATGAGCCCCAACAAGTTTGGAGTGAACGGTTGGGTTCAACATCAGCAGCGAACTGCAAGGCAGTACAGGACTGGCAACTGCAACAGGGCGTCACGGAGTTGGAGTGCTAATCACAATGCTGTGGAAAGGTTTTTGAAAATGATTATCATTCTGCTATGATGCGTCTGGTTCATTGATTGCGGCTCTGATGTCACCTCCAGCGCCTCTGCTTGCCCTGTTGCAGCACATCGGTCAAGCGCCTGATCCACGCCAAAAGCTCAAGCTGCTAGTTCAACTGAGCGAAAAGCTGTCGCTGCTTCCAGTGCAAGACCGCACGCCTGAGCGGAAGGTGTTCGGCTGCAACACACAGGTTTATGTAAAAAGTTCAGTTTTCGACCAACAAGTCAGCATTCAAGGCTGGAGTGATGCATTTGTTGTGCAGGGTTTACTGGCTCTTTTGAGTCGAGGCTTCGAGGGATGTGCACCTCAAATGATTCTCCGCCTTGAGCCTAGTTTTATTCAGGAGACAGGCTTAAATCTCTCTCTAACTCCTTCGCGTACAAATGGTTTTCTACTGATCTTTCACAAGATTCAGATGCAGATTATTCAGGCTTGCTATGAAACTTCAGTCTAAAGTACGACCGCAGGAAAAAATACCTATCTTGATCCTGACAGGTTTTCTGGGAAGTGGAAAAACAACACTGCTTAACTATCTCTTGAAAAACTATCAAGATCAAAAAATTGCTGTATTGATGAATGAGTTGGGCGATCTCGATATTGACAGTCAACTTTTGGTGCAAGTAGATCAGAACCTCATTCAACTCAGTAATGGTTGTATTTGCTGCTCTATTAATGGTAGTCTTGTCAGCAGCATCCAAGAACTGATTGAGCGAGAAGAGACAATTAATTTATTAGTCATTGAGGCTAGTGGTGTTGCTGATCCACTGCCTATTATTCTGACAATTTTAGGGACTAACTTGCGCGATCGATGTCAGCTTGAGACGATTTTAACACTGATTGATGCGGAGAATTTTTTAAATGCTTTAGAAGAGAGTGAGGTTGCTCAAAAGCAGATTGTTTATGGTGATCTTTTAATGATCAATAAAACTGATTTGGTTGAGGAAGAACAGGTTCTCATGATTGAAAGCAAAATCAGACAGCTGAAGCGAGAGCCTCGTATTCTCAAATGTCAAAATTCTGTGATTCCACTCTCTTTGCTATTTAATCCGCATTTAGCAGGCGATCGCTTTGAAAGCCTGATGGAAGAATTACAGATCAATCATCATGAACATCACTCGCACTCAGAACTCAACGATGGGTTTCAGGCAGTAACCTATGAACGCACTGCTCCATTTCGAATCCGAGACTTCCAATTGTGGATTGATCAACAGATGCCTCGTCAAGTTTATCGCGCAAAAGGCTGGCTCTGGCTCAAAGAAAGTTATCAGCGTTATCTTTTTCAGTTGAGTGGTACGCGTATCACGATGGAAGATGACACGTGGCCTGGAGAACAAAAAACACAATTAGTCTTCATCGGTCGGAACTTAGATCCAAACATAATTCATCACCAGCTAGACCAAATACTTATCCGTGAGCCCCTCAATCTCTAGCCTTGTCTAAAGATTTTTGTCAACTGTTTCCTGAGGAAATTATGACCTTATCAATCTCACCGACCACCAATCAACAACCATCTGTCTCTGATGAAGAGATGCGTCAGGCAGTTCGGACGTTACTCATTGGCTTGGGCGAAGATCCAGATCGAGAAGGACTGCGAGATACTCCCAAGCGAGTTGTCACAGCACTAAAGTTTTTGACTGCTGGCTATCAGACTTCAATTGATGAACTTCTCAATGGTGCGATTTTTCACGAGAAGACAGATGAAATGGTATTAGTCCGCGACATTGACTTATTTAGTTCTTGTGAACATCACATTCTACCGATTCTTGGAAAAGCACATGTTGCTTATCTGCCCAATGAGCGCGTGATTGGACTTTCCAAAGTAGCTCGTATATGCGAAATGTATGCACGCCGCCTCCAAGTTCAAGAACGATTAACTGCTCAAATTGCAGATGCGATCGAAGGTTTACTCAAGCCGCGCGGGGTAGCTGTGGTGATTGAGGCAACTCATATGTGCATGGTCATGCGTGGGGTTCAAAAGCCCGGATCTTGGACCGTGAGTAGTGCGATGCGAGGTGCATTTGCGGAAGATGTACGCACGCGTGAAGAATTTCTCAGCTTAATTCGTCATAATCCAAGTTTCCGATAGATCCTTCAATTAGCCTAGCTTTATCTCTTTCTAATTCCAGATTAGCAAGATTTCTAAGAATGTTCAGAGCCACTAATTTCAGTGAACTTATAATTCCTGAATTCCCAAAACAAGGTTTGCCTGTCACTTTGATCACAGGATTTCTTGGTAGTGGAAAGACTACACTGCTGCAAAAACTTCTACTGAACGCTAAAGGGCAAAAAATTGCTGCAATCGTCAATGATTTTGGGAGTCTTAATATCGATCATCAACTCTTGGTCTCAGTAGATGAAGATGTTCTTGAACTAAGTAATGGGTGTCTATGCTGTACTGCTAATGAATCATTGGTTGAGACAGTCTATGAGATTTTAGAACGTCCTGAACGTGTTGATTATCTCGTTATTGAGACTACAGGGATTGCTGATCCAATTCCACTATTACTAACTTTTCTAGGAACAGAACTTAAGTCATTGACTCGACTTGATGCAATACTGACTTTGGTTGATAGCAGTAGCTTCGATGTTACTCATTACAGGAGCCAAGCCGCACTTAATCAGATTCAGTATGCTGACCAAATCTTACTAACAAAAACTGATTTAATTGATGCGAAAAAATGTAAAAAAGTTGAAGATGCAATTCGATCTATCAAAGATCGAATAAGAATTCATGATTGTAGTTTTGGAGATATTCCACTCTCACTAATTCTGGATCTTGAATTAACCCCTAAACGCGAGTCACATGAGATTCAAGAACTCAAGATCCTTGCAAGTCAGCAATTGTTTGCAGATAATTTTATGGTCTTCCCGTTTCAAAGTCAGAGACCTTTTAATCTGAAAAAATTTGAATATTTCCTCAATTTCGACCTGCCAGAGTCTATCTGTCGGGCAAAAGGCTTACTTTACTTTCAAGATCAGCCAGAAACTTATATCTTCCAACTCAGTGGCCAACGATTTTCAGTTGATCGATTTCCTTCAAAACGTTTGCTGGGGAATCAGCTTGTTTTAATAGGACGACAATTTAACTCTCTAGAACTCATCCAAAAACTGAATAACTGTCTTGCGTAAATAGTCGAAATATCGCTCTTTCAGAGAGTGTAGCGCAGTCTCTTGTTATTATTAAATTGATAATCATTTTCATTCTAAAATGGGATCTCCATCTAATCCGGTCTCTGCATCTCTAGTGTCATTCGGTAGCGACAGTAGTGCTGCGCCTGCCACCCGTGTATCTTCTCTTCCCGTTGGCATTTCCCGTCCACGTCGCTTGCGCAAGACAGCAAATGTGCGCCGCATGGTTCAGGAGACTATCCTGCGAATTGAGGATTTAATCTACCCACTTTTCCTGATGGACGGACAAGGGCAAAAGGAGGAAGTTCCTTCTATGCCGGGCTGTTTTCGCTACTCCCTTGATCTCTTAATCAGTGAAGTCAAGCAGGCGGGCGAATTAGGAATTCCAGCTGTTGCTCTTTTCCCTGTAATTCCTGAATCTCAAAAAGATAATTTTGGGACGGAGAGTTATAACCCTGATGGTTTGGTCCCACGAGCAGTGAGAGCAATTAAGCAGGCTATTCCTGAAATGGTTGTAATTACTGATGTTGCGCTCGATCCCTACAGTAGTGAGGGACATGACGGCATTGTTCAAAATCATAAAATTCTCAATGACGAAACTGTTGCTGTGCTTGTTAAGCAGGCTTTAGTTCAGGCTGAAGCAGGTGCAGATTTCGTTGCTCCTTCTGACATGATGGATGGCCGTGTGGCTGCAATTCGTCAAGCACTAGATTCCGCAGGTTGGATTCACGTTGGAATTCTCGCTTATTCTGCGAAATATGCTTCTGCTTACTACGGTCCTTTTCGAGATGCACTCGATTCAGCACCCAAGTTTGGTGATAAGAAAACCTATCAAATGGATGCTGCTAACGCTCGAGAAGCGATGAAAGAAGTGGAGCTGGATGTCTTAGAAGGAGCTGATATCGTGATGGTCAAGCCTGCACTCTCTTATTTGGATATTATTCACCAAATCAAGCAAGCGACCAACTTACCGATCGCTGCCTACAATGTCAGTGGTGAGTACGCAATGATCAAAGCTGCAGCCCAACAGGGCTGGATTAATGAAAAGACTGTGGTGCTAGAGACTCTGACCAGTATGAAACGAGCTGGTGCAGATTTAATCTTGACATACTTTGCTAAGGATGTGGCCTTAATGCTACGAGGATAGAACCACCTGAAGCATACCGCTGTCTAAACTCGATACTCGTGGAACTCACCTGGTTACTAGATTGTGGCGATCGCGGCTTTGAAGTAGCCATTTCAATCTGATACTTTCATCTTCACAGCGCCTATCAAGAGCTAGCAATATTAGTGGCTTTGTCCATATCAAGTTTTGTACTGAACTAGAAGTCCTAAATCGCCAAAATAAAAAGCCCGAGCTAGCTCGGGCTTTCGACAATTGTTGTCTAGGTTTAGAGCGACGAGCCTAGACCGGCATAAGCGCCATAGAAAAAGAGACCTACAACGACGAGCACCCCAGTGCCTGCCACCGTTGCAACGATCCAGAGGGGAATACGTCCACCACCAGCCACAGTTTTAATCTCCTCGAGTCAGTAACAAGAGCGATCGGCTGAGCCTAGGCTTGGGCGATCGCAAACGATGCCAGTGCTAGCTAGTTAAAGAAGTAGCTGGAGAAAAGAATCCCCAGGACAAAAACAAGCAGCAAACCCAAGAACAGTGAAGTCCGGTTTAGTTCAACCGGCTGCTTGTTGGGGTTAGTCGAGCGCGTAGGCATGACAGCAAGTCCTTAGCGTTGAATGAATTGCATGGCCGCAATTGCGCCCAAGAAGAACACACTGGGAACGCCCAGGGCGTGCACAGACAGCCAACGCACCGTGAAAATCGGATAGGTGATTGGCTGGTTGGAGTTGTTACTGGTCATGATTCAGGCCAACCTAAAAAGAACTATTTAGCCGAGAAACGTTCCACTTGCTGTTTCGCACTGTAGCGATCAGACACGATCGGCACTTCCGTCCGATCTTGGGTGAAATACTCGTTCGGGCGCGGCGTACCGAAGGCATCATAGGCAAGGCCAGTGCTGACAAACAGCCATCCAGCGATAAACAGCGCTGGAATCGTGATGCTGTGAATCACCCAGTAGCGGATGCTGGTAATGATGTCGGTAAACGGACGCTCGCCGGTAGATCCGCCTGCCATAGACGTGCTCCTCAGAGGATTTCGGACAACCCTTATCTTATCGGAGCACGCCCAAATTTATGCCCTAGGCTGCAGCCTCTGGTGCATATCGCAGTAGCAACCCGCGCTGACCAAGGACAAAACCTTGATTCGGGGCAAAAAACTTGATGGTGTAGAGGTTGCTAGGCAGTTTGGCGATCGCGCGATCGCGTTGCCAGTGTTCCCCTCCGTCCTCGCTAACCAACAGGGTGCCACTGCCCCCAGATAGCCAAATTTCTTGCTTGGAACGGTAGGCCAAATCAAGGAAGCCCCAGCCGGCATTACGTTCTGGCTCGACCGCGGGCCCCCAAGCATCACCCTCTTCTAGCATCTCTTCCCAGTTGCTGATTTGGCTGGTCTTCGAGAACTGAAGGCGACCGCCGCGGGCAATCAGCCAAGTACGGTTGTCAGGCCCAAAGCCCATCAATTGTAGGCGGCGAGATGAGGTGCGTTGGTGTGGAGTCCAAGCTGCATCGCCCGGTTTCCAAGTCGAGTAAAAATTGCCCCGAGCTGAGACTGCGAGATAGCGTCCATCGCGACTCCGACTGATCGATCGAGCAACACCGGCGGCATCTGCGACCTGTGCTTGCCAGCTCTTGCCGCCGTCACGACTGCGGTAAATGGCGGCAACATCGGTGGCTAGTTCTGCTTCACCTTTGCCCAATGCAGTGATTAGCAGGGGAGAACCTGGCAATTTCTCACTGAGGGGAATGCGCGACCAGTTTTTGCCACCATCGGTGGTGTGCAGCATTAACGAGGGCTGGCCCACGACCCACCCTTCATCGCCTTTAAAGCTGATTGAGTTCAGACGATAGACTTCACCCAAATCGAGGGCGCGTTCGCTCCAACTTTGTCCGCCATCCTGCGTTTCATAGAGGGCAAGATCGGTGCCCACCAGCCAACCGTGCTGTTTGTTGTTGGTGAAAGCGATGTCCAGGATGGTTTTTTCAGTGCCGAGGTCGATCACTTGCCAGGGGCTAGTTGTGGCCTCTGCTGCCCAAGCAGGAGTTGGGAGCCAAAGTAGCAGCGGCAGCAGCAAAAAGCTGAGCAACCAGCCGATACGCGATCGAGACAGGAGCGATGACATGGTGCGAAGACTCGAAGAGATGATTAAACGATTTAGTTCAGACCGTACAGACTGAGGAAGAAGAGAACGGCAAGACCAAGCGCACCGAAGATGAGCAGGTTTTTCTGGCCTGGAGTCAGGGTATTGACGCCAAGGCCATAGCCCAAGTTCTCACTGAAACCAGAGGGCACACCCTTGGGACCGATGTTGCGGAACTGACTCCGAGGGCTACCACAAATTGGACAACGCCAGTTGGCAGGCACGTCTTCAAATACAGTCCCTGCAGCGATTTGACGGCGAGGCTCTCCTTCACTGGGCTCGTAGATATAGCCACAGGACCGACACTCGTGGCGGTCGAGCAGGATGAGTGGCTTCGTCTCCGACGTTTCGGTAGCTGCCTCGGGGGTGCCCTCTTCTACCGGATCAGGCGCAGTGTTGGCCGGCGGGGTAGAAGCTTCAGGTGTATCCATAGGATCTTGGCAAGCGATCGCGCAGAACTAAAGGCGATCATAAGCCAATCGCCGGAAGCCCCTTAGCCGTGATCGAGGAAGAACATTGGCGATCGCAATCCTTGCAGGCATGAGCCGAGGGACAGCGATCGCTACAGTAGAGTAGGCATTTCTGCGGAGCCGATTTACGGCAATGGCAGAATAGAACAGCGACTGCAGCCTGGAGTTTGGCGTGTTTGTCCTCAGCGGCTACGAATATTTGCTTGGCTTTCTGCTCATTAGCTCACTGGTTCCCATCCTCTCGCTGACCGCTTCGCGCTTGTTGCGACCAGGTCGCCGAGGACCGGAGCGACGGACGACCTACGAGTCGGGGATGGAGCCAATTGGAGGGGCTTGGATCCAATTCAACGTGCGCTACTACATGTTTGCGCTCGTCTTTGTGATCTTCGATGTAGAAACCGTCTTCCTCTATCCCTGGGCCGTCGCCTTTAATCGGCTGGGGTTACTGGCATTTGTCGAGGCGTTGATCTTCATCACGATCCTCGTTGTTGGTCTAGCCTATGCATGGCGCAAAGGAGCCTTGGAATGGTCCTGACAAACCCTGCCGAGATTCGCAATCCGGCTGCCCCTCCCGAAGTCACTCAAGGTCTGTCAGAAAACGTTATTCTGACGACGCTGGATGACCTGTACAACTGGGCGCGTCTGTCGAGCCTGTGGCCGCTGATGTATGGGACGGCTTGCTGTTTCATTGAGTTTGCGGCGCTGATTGGCTCCCGCTTCGACTTCGATCGCTTTGGCTTGGTCCCCCGTTGTAGCCCCCGTCAGGCAGACCTGCTGATCACCGCTGGCACCGTGACCATGAAAATGGCACCGGCGCTGGTACGGCTCTACGAGCAAATGCCTGAACCCAAATACGTGATCGCCATGGGTGCCTGCACGATCACGGGCGGTATGTTTAGCGCCGACTCCACCACTACGGTGCGCGGTGTCGACAAGCTGCTGCCCGTCGATGTCTACATCCCCGGTTGCCCGCCCCGCCCTGAGGCGATTATTGATGCGATCGTGAAGCTCCGGAAGAAGGTTGCCAACGACTCAATTCAAGAGCGCGGCAAACTGCTGCAGACCCATCGCTACTACAGCACCACCCATCAGATGAAGCCGACTGCGCCATTGCTGACTGGGGAATATTGGCGGACAGCGGCTCGCCAAGCCGGTCCGTTGCCAGCTGCGGCTGGCGCTGCAGTTGCCCCGCAACTGCCGGTGACTGAGAAGGAGGGTCGCGATCGTGGCTGAAGAGTTGACGCCAACGCCAGAAACAGCGGTTGTTGAAGCTGGCCCGGTCTCTCGTTGGTTGAGTGAAAACGGCTTTGATAACACGGCCTTGGAGCGTGATCACCTCGGGGTTGAGATCGTCCAAGTCGATCGCGCGGTGTTACTACCGATCGCAGCTGCCCTGTTTGCCTATGGGTTTAACTACCTTCAGTGCCAAGGCGGCTATGATCAGGGTCCCGGTCAGGACTTGGTCAGCTTTTATCACCTGACGAAAGTCAGTGATAACGCCAGCCAACCGCAGGAAGTACGGGTGAAAGTCTTCTTGCCCCGTAATGATCCGAAAGTTCCGTCGGTCTATTGGATCTGGAAAGGGGCTGACTGGCAAGAACGCGAAACCTACGACATGTACGGCATTGAGTTTGAGGGACACCCCAATCTCAAGCGGATTTTGATGCCCGAGGACTGGGTGGGTTGGCCCTTGCGCAAAGACTATATCTCGCCCGATTTCTACGAGCTGCAAGACGCTTACTAGGCTCTTAGCTGCATCGCTAGCTCCCCCAGCTCTTCTCCACTGTGGAGAGGAGCTTTTTCGTTTTTCTGGAGCCTTCTATTTCAGAGAGAAGATGAAGTGAGCAGCATTTTCCTTGCAGCAAAATTCGTGGAGCTGGTGCTCACTCATCGTCACTCTGGCTGCTGTCGAGCGAGTTGAGGTGTAATCTCAAAGCGAGCTGAGGATGGAAGAGGATGGCTTGTCAGGGTTGCAGCGAGTGCAGGCTGAATTGCTAGCCAGTAGCGCCAGCCTTGGTAGAGATCTTTCCAGCTCGGTGTTTTGGTGAAGTGAACGCCCTGCATTTTCAGCCACTGTCGGCAAGCACGATGGTTGGCAAACTGTTGCTTGAAGGTCGACAAATCAGTTGGTGCTGCTTCGGGTAGTGCAGCAACTGGTTGAGTAGTGGCAGTCTGTTCTTCCAGCTTTTGAACGGCCAGCGTTGCTGCGGTGTAGATGGTCGCTGCATTCTGGCGATCGGCGAGTTGCACCGACTCAAGTTGTCCCAGCAGTCGCTGGAGTTTTGCTTTACCCATGCCTAGATCCTAGCGATCGAGAAGCGCCCGACCGTTTTCTGCAGGACCTTCGTACATTTGTGGACGATCGCGCCGATCTTGTTCTGTGTCTGCGAGCGTGGGTTGCGCTGGGTCAGGTTGCCGCCAAAACCTCACAATTGAGGCAATCTTGCGTAAGAACTGGATGAAACGACTGGGATTCGCCATCAATCCCAAAGGAGTCTTGAGCATTTCCTCAAAATCTTGAATCTCATCGAAAGCACTCGATAACTCATCAAGATGTTGGGAGACTGTGGCGAATTCTGCCTGAAGCTCGGTAATGACTTGCTGCTTGCTGGCTTCGAGCTGAATCTTATCAACTTCTAGCTTCTGAATCAGAGAACGAAGGCGCTGCACATCTGATTGCAGCTGCATTGCTTTGTTCTTGTATTCCTGATTACGTCGGTTGAGTTGGCCACGGCTACGGTTAGAGAAGACGAGGCAGTCGCGAAGCTCTGCGTAGATTGCTTCAGCCTTCACCTGCTCCATGCCGGCGATCGAGCGAGGGAAGTCAGAGGCTGGACGAAAGCGAGCGGATGAATTGGTTGCTTGCGCTGATGTCATTGCAATAAGCCTCGCATTACCAAGATGAAAAAGCCCACTAATCGAGGGTTGGCAGAGATATTACCAGCGTTGATCACCGAAGTTGTGATTTTCAGTTCAAATTGCGACTGGAAGCTCTGGTAGCGATGCTAAGAGCGATCGCGTGTAGGGATGTTCGGGCCCGCTTAAAACCTGGGCTGCAGGGCCGATTTCAACGATTTTCCCGCGTTGTAAAACAGCAACCCGATCGCAAAACTCCCGCGCAACCCGCAAATCGTGAGTGACGAATAGGTAGGTGAGGTTGAGCTGCTCCTTGAGATCCTGCATCAATGCCAGCACTTGGGCCTGCACCGTGGCATCCAACATACTGACCGGCTCATCGCAAAGGACGAGTTTCGGGCGAGTAATCAAGGCACGGGCGATCGCAACTCGCTGCTGCTGTCCTCCTGAGAGTTGATGGGGATAGCGATCGACCCAATTGGCAGCGGGCGTCAGACCCACTTGTTCCAGAATTGCCAGCACTTGTTGCTGAGCTGCGGCACCTTTGGCAAGACCTTGAATTTTGAGGGGGTCGGCGATCGCTTCACCAATGCGGAGGCGGGGATTGAGACAAGCTGCCGGATCTTGAAAGATCAGTTGAATCTCGCGCCGTAGCGATCGCAAGCGGCGATCAGGCAGTTGCGTCAAATCCTGTTCTTGGAACAGGACTTTGCCCTGACTGGGTCGGAGTAACTGCAGAATCGTGCGTAGGAGTGTACTTTTGCCACAGCCCGATTCGCCAATCAGTCCCAAAGTTTCGCCGGGCCAAACTTCCAGACTCAGACCATCGACTGCCCGCACAATCTCACCGCCGCCGCGCCAGCTCTGTAGCCAAGATTGAGCAACACGAAAGTGTTGAGTGACGTTCTCTAGTTGCAATAGCGGTGCTGTGGCAGGAACGGTCGATGGCGCAGCCGCGATCGCAGTTCTGGCTGATTGCAACAGCGTTTGCGTGTAGGGATGTTGGGGCCGAGTCAGGACAGCAGTTGTCTCGCCTGTTTCGACTAACGCCCCCTTGTAGAGCACTGCAATGCGATCGCAGTAGGCAGCCACCATCGGCAAATCATGGGAGATCAGCAGCAGGCTGGTGTTTTCTTCGCTGCACAGGCGCGTCAGCTCCCGCAAAATTTCCGCCGCCACCGTCACATCCAAACTGGTGGTTGGCTCATCAGCAATCACAAGGCGTGGCTGCAGAAGCAGTGCCAGCGCGATCGCCAAGCGTTGCCGCATCCCGCCACTAAATTGATGCGGATATTGGGACCAACGATTAGCAGGGATCCGCACTCGTTCCAGCCAGCTCAAAGCCTGCTGTTTGGCCTGACGACGACTGAGTTGGGGGCGATGAACCTGCAGCGTTTCCAGCAAGTGATTGCCGATCGTCTGCAGTGGATCGAGGCGGGTCATCGGGTCTTGGAAGACGAGTCCGACCTGCCCACCGCGAAACTGTTGGAGCGATCGCCCTTGGAATTGGCGAATCGACTGTCCAGAAAGGCGAATGTCTCCTTGCTGAAGACTGCCCGGCGGCAACAACCGTAAAATCGCGCGCCCTAGGGTACTCTTGCCGCAACCTGACTCACCCACGAGCCCGAGACGCTCTCCGGCAGAGAGCTCCAGCGACAGCTGTTGCACAGCGGGATGATCAGCTCCCGGATAGGTGACAGAGAGCTGATCAATAGCTAAGAGAGGTGCAGTCATGCAGCGATCGCGGTAAGCACCGCCTCACAGTAGCGGATGAGGGTCTGTTGCCGCTGCTGTAGGGCTGCCACTCGCACTTGCTGGCTCTGCGGATCGCGGCTGCGCTGCCAAAAGCTGAGATCGAGCTGTAATAGCCGCAGATGCTTTTCAATTTCGAGGCGATAGGTCAGATAGCGATCGCTGTCTGTCTGAGCTAAGGCGATCGCGATCGCTTGTCCCTGCTGCTGAATCGCGATCCAGTCAGCCTCCGGCGCAGTTAACGCCGTTTGCCATGTGACCAATTGCGATCGCAGATCCATCCTCATTCCTCTTGATGAAAACTGCTTATCTTAAACGATCACGCTAGCGATCACTCTCAGCCTTGCTCACCCGATTAGCAGTGCTTTGCATCAATGTTTGTGACCAGTTTTTCCACCGGCGTACGATCGCACGAACCACTTTCCACTGATCAATTATATGAACAACAACAAACATCAAGAAGCTATAAGCTAACCAAAAGTGTAAGCTGCGTCCCACTTCGACCATGGCAGCATTCTGGGGAAATATATCGGGGATAATAATGCCAAAGAATTTGACATTATTGGATCTGAAGGAATTAGATAGAAGAATTCCTGTCACAGGAACGACAATCATAAATCCATAGAGACTGCTATGCAGCAGAAGTCTGCGCCACCAATGAGCAGAGGTTTGGGGAAATTGACGCGAGTATTTTCGCCACCAAACCCGCAGCAACAGCAGCACTCGGCCTAGCAGTAAACCAATTGTCAAAATCCCGATCGACTTGTGGAAATCATAGAGGCTAGACCGGAAGGAAACCTCGCGTGGTAGTTGAGCCATAATGCTTCCACCCACGAACAACACGAGGTAAGCCCAGGCCATCCACCAATGCAAAGACATCAGATTACGGAAAGCATTATTAACTCGTCGCTTCGGTAGCACGGTTGGTGGGGCTTGCGTAGCATTAGTCATGGCTTCTCAATGTGGACGACATTAATTCGCCGCAATCGTAACGACTGTCAATGGAAGCGGGAGTTCTCAGCCAAACAGAGAGACTGAGGCCCTAGTAGTCTTATTCCTGTCAATGCGACTGAATTTGAAGCAGGCCCTGCCAGCATTCCTGACCCGATCGCCATCAGACTGACAGCGGGAGTTTCCCAAAAATTGTCTGGTAGCGATCGCGGTCTTGCAGCTCCGCCAAACTGTCGAGGCAATGATGAACACCCGTCGGTAGGCGATCGCGATCGACAGGATCGGGCACAGCGACCACGGTCATCCCAGCTTCCAGTGCAGCCCGAACACCGCTGATCGAATCTTCAAAGACTAGACAATCTTCTGGTTTAACTCCCAACCGCTGGGCAGCCAACCAAAAAATGTCGGGCGCAGGCTTAGGACGCTCGAGCTGTGGATCATCACCACAAACCACGAGATCAATTAGTTGTACCCAAGGCTGATGCTGCTGGGTTTTGATTGTAAAAGCGGGCTGGGTAGAACTCGTGGCGATTGCTTGGGGACAAGCTTGCTGATGCAGCGATCGCACTAATTCTGCAGCCCCGGGGCGAGCAGGCGACTGGGCAACCCGTGCTTCGATGATCGGTTTGCGAATCGCCAGAAACTCAGCTGGCGAGACCGGCAAGTTCAGAGCCTCGACAATCAGTCGCGAGGTTTCATGGGAGGGGCGACCACGTAACTTTGCCTGCAAGACCGGATCGAGCTGAACCCCAAACTGCTGCGCGACTTCGTCGTAAACCTGAGCGTGAATCGGCTCCGTGTCCAGCAACAGACCGTCGAGGTCATAAATCACGGCTTGCAGCATGGGGTCTGTCACAAAACGCTACGTCGCCACCCTACCCTGATCGGGATTCGGTATGGTTTTCAGGGAGCGATCGCCGCTCCTCGCCCGTATTCAAGCACGTTTCAGCCACCGACCATGAGCCAGCCCACGATCGAGTCGATTCTGCAGGAAAAGCGGGTTTTTACTCCCTCGGCTGAATTTACCAGCGCGGCCCGCATTACCCCTGAAGCCTACGAAGCCCTCAGCCAGAAAGCCGCTGCGGATCCGGCAGCCTTTTGGGGCGAATTAGCGGCGCAGGAGCTGGACTGGTTTGAACCGTGGCAACAGGTACTGGACTGGAGCAATCCGCCGTTTGCCAAGTGGTTTGTCGGTGGCAAGATCAACATTTCTCACAACTGCCTCGATCGCCATTTGACGACTTGGCGTAAAAATAAAGCGGCGATTATCTGGGAAGGCGAACCGGGTGACTCTCGCACCCTGACTTACGCGCAATTGCATCGCGAGGTCTGCCAGTTCGCCAACGTGCTCAAGTCTCTAGGAGTCCAAAAAGGTGACGTCGTCGGTGTTTACATGCCGATGATTCCCGAAGCCGCGATCGCAATGCTGGCCTGTGCGCGGATCGGCGCAGTTCACAGCGTCGTCTTCGGTGGCTTCAGTGCAGAAGCTCTGCGCGATCGCTTGGTCGATGGCCAAGCCAAGTTGGTCGTCACGGCCGATGGCGGCTGGCGCAAAGATGCGATCGTGCCGCTCAAAGATTCCGTTGATAAAGCGCTGGAAGGGGATGCTTGCCCCAGCGTTCAAAACGTCTTGGTGGTTGAACGCACCAAGCAGCAAATCCACATGGAACCGGGGCGCGACCATTGGTGGCATGAACTGCAGCAGACGGTAAGTGCTGACTGTCCGGCTAAGCCAATGGATAGCGAAGACCTGCTGTTCGTGCTTTATACCTCCGGCAGCACGGGCAAACCCAAGGGTGTTGTTCACACCACCGGCGGCTACAACCTCTACGCCCACATCACTAGTCAGTGGACCTTTGACCTACAAGACACCGATGTCTACTGGTGTACGGCGGACGTCGGCTGGATTACCGGCCACAGTTATATCGTCTATGGCCCGCTCTCTAACGGCGCCACGACCCTGATGTATGAAGGGGCTCCCCGCGCCTCCAATCCGGGTTGCTTCTGGGATGTGATCGAAAAGTATGGGGTGACAACCTTCTACACCGCCCCAACGGCGATCCGGGCCTTCATCAAAATGGGTGAGCAGCATCCGGCTTCCCGCAATCTCTCTTCACTGCGGCTATTGGGCACGGTTGGCGAGCCAATCAACCCCGAAGCTTGGATGTGGTATCACCGCGTCATTGGCGGCGATCGCTGCCCGATTGTTGATACCTGGTGGCAGACCGAAACCGGCGGCCACATGATTACGCCGCTGCCAGGGGCTGTGCCGACTAAACCAGGGTCTGCCACTAAGCCTTTTCCCGGCATTCTGGCAGATGTGGTCGACCTCGATGGGCGATCGGTGCCGGATAACGAGGGCGGCTATCTAGTAATTCGCCATCCTTGGCCGGGCATGATGCGCACGGTTTACGGTGATCCCGATCGCTTCCGCCGTACTTACTGGGAGCACATTCCGCCCCAGAACGGTCAGTATCTCTACTTTGCGGGCGATGGTGCTCGCCGTGATGCGGACGGTTACTTCTGGGTGATGGGACGCGTCGATGACGTGATCAACGTCTCGGGTCACCGTCTCGGCACGATGGAAATTGAGTCGGCTTTGGTTTCCCATCCGGCAGTCGCCGAAGCTGCTGTTGTCGGTCGTCCCGACGAGCTGAAGGGTGAAGGCATCGTCGCTTTCATCACGCTGGAATCAGGCATTGAGACGGGTGATGAGCTGGTCAAAGACCTGAAGAAACATGTCGCCCAAGAGATTGGCGCGATCGCGCGTCCTGATGAGATTCGCTTTAGTGAGGCGCTACCCAAAACGCGTTCGGGCAAAATTATGCGCCGTCTGTTGCGTAGTCTTGCTGCCGGTCAAGAAGTCTCGGGCGACACGTCCACGCTGGAAGATCGCTCGGTGCTCGACAAGCTACGCGAAGGAACCTAGGAAATCATCTAGGGGCGATCGCAGAATGTCAGCAGACCACGCGGGTCCATACCCAGGCGAGGCTGAATGCTCCAAGAGTTGCCTTTAGCAAGGCTAGACCCGATTCAACGCTGGACTTGAGCCGAGAAGACAGCAAGAACTTGCTGTTGCCCGTCGTACAGTTGGAGACGATCGCCCTCAATTTGGTAGGAGCGCGTGGCTTTCAAGAGCTGTAGGAAAGATTGCTCTTGCTGCATTTGATCGGGGGCACAGGCTTTGCGCGTGCTGCCAATTGACCCAATCGTCAACTGTTGCTGCTGAACCTGATACGACGCAAAGTAGCGGTTACAGCTTGCTGAACCAGACAATCGCTGGTTCTCCGCATCAAACTGAAACTGGGCGGTCACCATACTGCCAGCGATCGGTGTGGTCAGCGCCCCTTTGCCGTTGTTGTACTGCTGCAGCACCCATGCCGTCTCAGTCAATGCGAGCATGGGTGGCACCCGAAAGGTGAACAGGATTTCCTGGCTAGCATTCCGAAGCTGGAGATGATCGCCTGCGAGCGTATAGGTAGTGACTTGCGGTAGCCCTGTGAACAGGGCTTGCTCTTGTTGATTCAAGTCTGGCGACAGGCAAGCCCGCAGGGTAGAGCCTGCTGGTTGGAGTGTCAGCTGGGCAGTCTTCGGTTCCCAGCGATAGCTTCCAAAAAAAGAATTACAGCCCGTACTGCCTTGGAGCTGAGGGTTGTTGGGTTCTGATTGCAGCTTGAGGATGGCTTGTTGTTCGGGAGCGATCGCGGCAGCCTGTTCCTGCCCACGCTGGACAAAACTAACCAGCTCCCAGGTAGTGTTTTCGAGCGGTGGTGCTTCAGAATTGCTGAGTGGCATGGCCTTGAGCGGTAGGGGCTGGGCGATCGCGATCAATCCCAACAGTCCAAATGTCCAATGCAGGTTTGAGGGATGGCTGAAATGTGGTCTACAGGCTTTCATCGCTTTACCCCAACTCCCCAATCAGGACCCCATTCACCGGCGATCGCCACAGGCGCCCGAGAGGGTCACTAGGGAATGAGACAATCAAAACGGCAGGACTGTTCCTGCCCCTAGAGACGATTCTGGAGAACGCCAGTGGACCTTTCCCGCATCCCCGCCCAACCCAAACCGGGTTTAGTGAATGTCCTCATTGAAATTCCCGGGGGAAGCAAAAACAAATACGAATTTGATAAAGATCTCAATGCTTTTGCACTCGATCGCGTCCTCTATTCCTCGGTGCAATATCCCTACGATTACGGCTTCATTCCCAACACACTCGCCGATGATGGCGATCCTCTCGATGGCATGGTCATTCTCGACCAACCAACTTTCCCAGGCTGTGTGATTGCTGCTCGCCCGATTGGCATGCTGGAAATGATCGACGGCGGCGATCGCGATGAGAAACTACTCTGCGTTCCGGCCAAAGATCCTCGCTACGCTGAAGTGAAAACCCTCAGCGATATTGCTCCCCATCGTCTTGATGAAATTGCGGAATTTTTCCGTTCCTATAAGAACCTCGAGAAAAAAGTGACTGAAATTCTTGGTTGGGAAGGGCCTGAAACCGTTCAGGCATTAGTTGAAGAATGTATCAAGGCTTATCAGGCTTAAGTCGTCTGACTGTCTTTAGCTAAAAGCAAGATCTTGGCCAAGCACCTACCCACGCTTGGCCAAGATTTTTTAGTTTAGAGGCCGTTTGCCAGAACTTCAGGAACGGCTTCTGCAGGCAAGGGAAAAGACATTAAAAAGCCTTGGATCTCATGACAGCCTCGTTGTTTCAACCATTGCCGTTGAAATTCTGTTTCGACCCCTTCAGCCAAAACTCTTAAACCTAGGCTTAGACCTAAGTCAATAATGGCGGTCACAATTTTCTGCATCGAAGGATCTTGCTCAAGTACTTGAATCAAGGATGCATCAATCTTCATACGATTGAGACCTTCATTGCGGAGACAGGCGAGAGTGGATTCGGAACAGCCAAAGTCATCAACAGCAATCTTTAAGCCCAAATTTTTCAGCTGGCGTAGTCCTTTATTTCCGCTCAGCTCTTGCTCTGCCAAGATTGCCTCATTCAACTCGAGTTCGATGTACTGTGGCCGTAACTCAGACTGAGCGAGAATGTCGTGAATCTGGGGACAGAATCCTTGGATGGGGAAGCCCGAGAAATTAATCCCGATCGGAACTGATTTTAAGCCTTGTGCTTGCCAGAGTGCGTTTTGAGTGCAAGCAGTTTTGAGTACCCATTGTTGAATTTCCTCCATCAAGCCAATTTCAATGGCAATGGGCAGAAAGTCTTTGGGCATCAATAAGCCTAGCCGTGGATGCTGCCAGCGGAGTAGAGATTCTAAACCAATAATACTGTTGTCTTCGAGGCTGATCTGCGGCTGGTAAAAGAGTTTGAATTGATCACGGGCGATCGCTGCTCTGAGATCAGCTTCGAATTCAAGCCGCTCTTGTAGCCGTTGACCAATCGTTGCAGTAAAGAAGCTAAAGGCATCTCGTCCACCTTCTTTGATACTGTACATTGCAGCATCAGCTTTTTTGATCAGAACCTCAAGGTCATCGCCATCAACGGGATAGAGACTAATCCCTAAGCTGGTGGTCAGTTGAATACTGCGATTGTTGAGCAAAATTGGCTGAGTGATTTGCTGTTGAAGTTTTTGTGCGAGGATAGCTGCTCCTTGAGCATCTGTGTTCGGCAAGATCGCGATAAATTCATCGCCACTGAGACGGGCAATGAGGTCGCTTTGGCGAACTGATTGTCGAATGCGTTGGGCAACTTCTGTCAAAACGCGATCGCCCATTTCATGGCCAAAGTTATCATTCACCTCCTTGAAGCGATCGAGGTCAATGAAAATAACTGCCAGTGTGTCTTGATTTCGTTGAGCGAGCAAGAGAAGTTCTTGACCTTGCTCTTGCAGTAAAAATCGGTTGGCTAGTCCAGTCAAGAAATCATAACAAGCCTGTCGTTCCCAGGCTTTTTCACTGGCACGGCGATCGGTGATATCGATGCCAAAGGAGACCGAACCAATACACTCATTTTTTCTGAAGACTCTACTATTGCGCCAAACGATGTAGCGCTCTTGTCCATCCTTGGTGAGAATCGGATTCTCGAAGTTGTGGGGAATATCTTGGGTGCCGCAATTCTTGAACTGTTCCCAGACATTGGGATAGCGATCGCGCGGAACGATTGATTCAAACCAGTTTTTACCGAGAATTTCGGAACGATGATAGCCAGTAATTGCTTCTGCGATCGGGTTGATCTCTTGAATCCGTCCCTCCAAGTCGAGGAGGACAACCATCGCATTAGCTGCTTGGATTAAGTTTTCAGTAAAAATCTTGGAGTCTTCTAGCTCTCTTCGCGTTTGATCGAGTTCTTCAATTTCATTCAATAAATGATTGGTTTGCTCATCAATTGCTGACTGGAGGCGATCGCGCTGGCGACGAATTTCAGAATATTGAAGGCCAACGATATGGACAGCGAGACTGATGCTAAACATCAGCAAGATCACTGCGATATCAGGGTGATCGGGGTCTAGACGATGAAATGGCCCCAGTCCCTGACGGGTTGCTAGAAGCGCAACAATTGACAGGGCAGTTGCACCCAGAGCGCTGCCCAGTAGGCCGATCTGCAAGGCCAATCCCAGTAAGGCTAAGAGTGTTACCCCCAGAAAAACCGGGTAGAGGACAAAAGTTAAAACGAGGATGAGAACGAGGGCGGCGAAACTCAGTCCGAGCCAACCTAAGCTCTTGCGGCCAAGATGTCGGTTCTGTCGCCAGCCATCGTAGAGGGGCAAAACTAAGAAAATTCCGAGGGAGTCACCGATCCAAATGGTCAATAGACTATTGGGTACGTCATCCCAGGGTAAAAAGCCACCAAAAGCTTGGTTAGCGACGAGGATGGGTAAGGTCAGAGCAGTCGGCAGCAGACACACCCACCCAATTAGGGGCCACAGCTGGCGACTTTTCTGAATGGGTGCCCCGAGAAAACGCCGCCACAAGGTATAGGCGATCGCGGCTTGACTGGCATTGATCGGTGCTGCTAAAAAGCTATGGAACAGTTCGGAGCCCCACTGCCAGCCTCCGAGATTGGTAAAGTCCTGTAGGTTAATCAAAAAGGCTGCGAGCCAAATCGCGATCACTGCCCGATAGCCCAAGGCAATGCAAGCGACTAAGCCAATACCTGCCGGCAGCCAAGCTACAGTTAAATTGCTGGGTGGTAACGAGCCATAGTCAATTCCCAAACGGGCTGTCACCCAAAACAGGCAAAAGGTGACAAGACTTCCTAGCCAAAAGCGCCGATCAGCCAAGCGCGTATTGACGAGGGAGCTTAATCCCGTAAAGGCTGCCAAGGACATTGAGCAGTTTTGCTACCACATGGGCATTAAACAGCGAACTACCGATTTCTCTCATAAGACTTATCGGGTTTTCATGATTGTGTCTTGTGTCTGGCAACAATGCAAGACTCAACAATAAGAATTGATTTGATCAATCTTTGGGCGAAGTTGATAGTTGATCAGTCGCTTCTTTCCTAGTCTAACGAAGCTGGATGGGGCTTGCTGTCTATTGATTGTCCCTGCTCAGCAGCAGCCTTAATCGAAACAGTTGACTAAAAATCTAAAAAGTTTTAGAAGTTTCAGTATTTTTGGCTACAAAAATGATAATGAAATACATAACTGCTGGCACAATTATGCTGTTTTCCCAATTCAGAACTCTTTAAAGTTTCAAGAAGCACTGGCAACTTCTGATAGCTCTAACCAGCGTTCAGTGCCTGTCTCAATCCGGTTTTCAAGTTCTGCTAGTTGCTCAGAGAGTGCTTGCAGTTGACTAAAACCACCTGAGCCATCTTGATAAAGCTTGGACTCAATTTCTGCTTTTTCAGCTTCCCAAACCGGAATTTGTAGCTCAAGCTGCTCTAATTCTCGTTTTTCTTTGAAGGATAGTCGTCGCTGTTGCGATCGCGAGGGTTGATTGGAGGAACGTTCTGCGTTGGATTTTAACTGTTTGAGAGATTCTATTTCTGTGGAATTTGCTTGTTTCTGTTGATATTCCAAATAGACGGAATAGTTGCCAGGATAATGTCGTAGTTCCCCTGTCGGCTCAAACGCCAAGATGGAATCCACTGTGCGATCGAGAAAGTAGCGATCGTGCGAAATGACAATCACGGTACCCGGAAAGTCTTCAAGGTACTCTTCTAAGACAGCGAGGGTTTGGATGTCGAGATCATTCGTGGGTTCATCCAGAATCAGCACATTCGGTGCTGTCATTAAAATTCGGAGTAAATAAAGGCGTCGCTTTTCTCCACCAGAGAGTGCAGCGATCGGGGCATATTGCTGTGCCGGGGGAAAGAGAAAACGCTCCAAGAGCTGACTGGCACTCAGTTTCTCGCCATTGCCAAGGGGGAGATACTCACCTTCTTCGCGGAGATAATCAATTGGCCGCTGTTGCTTTTGTGCAGCCAGTTCTAGTCCTTCCGCCTGCTGATCGACATAGCCAAAGCAAACAGTGCTGCCCTGAACTACGTTGCCTTCATCCGGGGCGAGCTGCCCGGTCATCAAGTTGAGCAAAGTAGATTTACCCACCCCGTTCGGGCCAATAATCCCCAGCCGTTCCTCAGGACTGACCTCGTAGGAAAAGTTCTGAATCAGTTGGCGATCGCCGAAGCGTTTGCTGACATTTTCGAGGCGAACTACTGTCTTACCGAGGCGCTGACTGGCGGCTGCAATTTCGACCCGTCCCGCAGCGGCCCGACCCTCCTGCGATCGCATTTCCTCAATGCGTTGAATCCGAGCCTTTTGTTTGGTACTCCGCGCTTTAGGCCCGCGCTGAAGCCATGCGAGTTCCCGCCGCAACACACCTTGAAACTTGTGGGCACTGCTGGCTGCAGCCGCTTCTTGCTCGGCTTTTTTCTGCAAGTAGTAAGCGTAAGTGCCGTCATAGGCAGATAACTCACCGCGATCGAGATCCAAGATGCGATTGGTGACGCGATCGAGGAAGTAGCGATCGTGGGTGATCAAAACCAACGCCCCTCGAAACTTGCTGAGAAAGGACTGCAGCCACTCAACGGAATCGGCATCAAGGTGGTTGGTTGGCTCGTCCAAGAGCAACAGCTCTGGATCCGCTAACAGAGCTGAAGCCAACCCTAGCCGCTTGCGGTAGCCCCCCGAGAGATCGCCGACTCGCTGCTGAAAGTTGTGAATGCCAAGGCGACTGAGGACAATCTTGGCTTGGGTTTCCAGTCCCCAGGCATCCTGCGCATCGAGTTGCTGACTTAAGCTCGTCAGTCGCGCCATCAAGGCTTCCGCTGTCTCCCCTTGGGCGGTCGCGAGTTGCTCAGAAATCGCTTCATAGTCGCGAACGAGCTGCAGTTGCTCACCAGCATCGGCAAAGACTTGTTCCAAAACAGTGCGTTCAGGGTCGAGCTGTGGATCCTGAGGCACATAGACGGTGCGTAGGCCAGACTGTCGTTGAATATCGCCGCTGTCTGCCGTTTCTAAGCCGGCCAAAATGCGCAGAAGGGTCGATTTCCCTGAGCCATTGCGACCAATCAAACCAATGCGATCGCGATCGCTCACACTGAAGCTCGCTGACTGTAGCAAGACTTTCAGACCGTAGTCTTTGCTGACGTTGCGCAGCGTCATCAGCGCCATAGGAACTCCCGTGCCGGATTGCTCTTTTCAGTCTCGCAGTTCTGGCCAAACTCCGATCGCGTTCAGCCCGCCGTCAGGGGTGGCTCATCAGCGATCTGGCTCCGGCGGAACTGTTGAAAGGCCGCGATCGCTGTTGGCAAGGTGGGATAGAAATGCTCACCCCCAATCCGTTCCACCAACCCCACGCGATCGAGTTCCGCAATCAGCTCTTGCTTGGCGCGGGCAATGGTGAGGGTCACACCCCGCTGTTGCAGCTCCCGCACCAGTTCCAACAGCTTGTCTGCTGCCGTCACATCCAAATCAATGATCGCTTCGGCATTGAGCAACAACCACTGCACGGGTTGCGGCGCCGTTGCGATCGCGATGAGTACCCGCCGCTTAAAGTCTTCGGCATTGGCAAAACAGAGCTGGGCGTCATAGCGAAAAATCACCAAGCCAGGGAAAGTTTGGGCCTGGGGCCAATCTTCAATGTCATGCAGCCCCGCCATCCCCGGAATTTCGCCCAAAATCGCAGCGTGAGGACGCGCCAAACGGGCAAAGAGATCAATGACTGAGAGACTGACGGCAACCCCGACCCCAATCAGCATATTGGTGGTCAAAACACCAACCGTCGTCACAATCGCCAGCCAAAATTCACTGCGGCGATAGCGATGCAGGCGATAAAACTCTTGCAGATCGATCAGCTTTGTTGCTGCATAAATCACGATCGCGCCCAGCGCTGCTTGGGGGAATTGCGCCAAGACCGGACGAAACCACCACAACACCAGCAGAACAGTCCCCAAGCTGACGAGAGAAAACAGTTGGGTGCGACTCCCCAGCGCATCGCCAATCACTGTGCGACTGGTACTGCCACTGATTGGAAAGCCCTGGAAAAAGCTATTGCCCAAGTTGGCGACGCCCAAGGCCAACAGCTCTTGATTGGCATCAATCTCATAGCGATGGCGAACGGCAAATGTTCGAGCCGTCAAAATGTTGTCGGAGTAGCCCACCAATGCCACCCCGATTGCTGAGGCAGTTAAGGTCGGCCAGTCTTGCCAGCGAAACTCCGGCAGTTGCCAGCGCGGCAAGCCAGCCGGAATCGTGCCAATGACTTTGACACCTTGGTTATCTAACTGGAAGCTGGCAACCAGCAGCGTGGCCAACAGCACAGCCAAAAGAGGCCCCGGAGCGGTGGGGAAGCGCCGCTGAATCACGACCAAAAAAAACAGCACCAATAGCGACACACCGACTGTCGGCCAGTGTAGGTTGGCCAGTCCGGTCACAAACTCTCGGATCTCCCCTAGGGGTGTCTGTGACGTGATCGGAATCCCACTCGTCTTGGCCAGCTGGCCTGTGATCATCACCAGACCAATGCCCGTCATGTAGCCAATCAGAATCGGCTTCGAGAGTAAATCGGCTAGAAAGCCCAGTCGCAGACTGTAGGCCACCAGAAAGACGAGGCCCACCAACAAAGCCATCAATGCCGCGATCGCCGGGTAGGCAGCATCGCCCTGAGCCACGATCGGTGCGATCGCCACTGCGGTCATGATTGCTGTGGACGATTCTGGCCCCACCGAGAGCTGAGGCGAGGAGCCTAAAAAGGTGTAGAGGAATAGCGGGAGCAAAATGGCCCAGAGGCCGACGATCGGTGACAGCCCTGCAAGCTCCCCATAGGCCATGCACTGGGGAATCAAATAGGCGGCCACAGTCACACCAGCGAGTAGATCGCCCCGTAGCCAAGCTGGCTGGTAGTGCAACAGCGATCGCAGACCGGGTAGCCAGCGCAGTCGAGAGCGTCGCAGCAGCATGGCCTCTCCTCGGATGAAATGAATATGACGGGCAATCGCAGCGCTAGGACTTGAGGATCCGTGGCAGCATCACCTGTTCAACGAAGTTGGTATAGAGTTCCCCGCGTAGAAACTCCGGCATCTGCAACATCAACTGGTGGAAGCTTAGAGTGGTCGGCAAACCGGTGATGGCGCATTCCCGCAGAGCGCGCTGCATCCGTGCGATCGCCTCCTCACGCGTGGACCCCCAAACGATCAGCTTGCCGATCAACGAATCGTAGTAAGGCGGAATTTCGTAGTCCGTGTAGACGTGGGAATCGACTCGTACACCGGGGCCACCGGGCGGCAAATAGCCGGTGATTCGACCAGGATTCGGTCGGAAGTTGTACTCGGGATCTTCCGCATTGATCCGGCATTCGATCGCATGACCCCGCAGTTGAATATCCGCTTGCCGGAATCGCAACGCTTCTCCCTGAGCAATCCGAATCTGCTCAGCAATCAAGTCCAGACCCGTCACCATTTCCGTAACTGGATGCTCAACTTGGATGCGAGTATTCATCTCCATGAAGTAGAAGTTGCCAGTCGCGTCGACCAGAAACTCCACAGTGCCTGCACCGATATAGCCAATCGCCTGAGCAACTTTGACGGCAGCATCGCCCATCTTCTGCCGCAGATCTGCCGATAGAGCCGGACTAGGCGCTTCCTCTAGTAATTTTTGGTGGCGGCGCTGAATCGAACAGTCACGTTCGCCGAGGTGGACAACGTTCCCATAGGCATCCGCCAGAATTTGAAATTCGACGTGTCGGGGGCGATCGATGAACTTTTCAAGGTAAAGACCGGGATTACCAAAGGCTGCTTCAGCTTCACCTTGGGCAGCTAGGAACAGCTTTTCCAGATCCGTTGCTTCGCGCACCAAGCGCATGCCACGACCGCCGCCGCCCGCCGTCGCTTTGATCATGACGGGGTAGCCGATTTCAGCAGCCACTTTGGCGGCTGCCTCTACATCCGTCAGCAGACCATCGCTGCCAGGAATGGTCGGCACGCCGACGCGCTGCATTGTTTCCTTCGCCGTGGACTTATCGCCCATCGCCCGAATCGAGTCGGGGCTGGGGCCAATAAAGGTGAGGTGATGGTCGGCGCAGATTTCTGCAAAGCGAGCATTTTCTGCCAAGAAGCCATAGCCGGGATGAATGGCACTGGCATTACGCGTCAGCGCTGCGGCAATGATGTTGGGAATATTCAGATAGCTCTTGCTGCTCGCTGCTTCACCAATACAGACCGCCTCATCCGCCAACTGCACATGGAGCGCGTTGCGATCCACAGTGGAATGAACGGCGATCGTCCCGATCCCAAGTTCTTCACAAGTGCGGAGAATACGCAGGGCGATTTCGCCGCGATTGGCGATCAGGATCTTGTTGAAACGCATAGGAGCAGCGGCAGCCAGGAATTGCTAGCGGCAGCAGAACGGCAGCAACGCCGTTTTGAGCAACCGAATCCTATCATGCAGCCTGTCGGCCCCTCTTGCCGAGTCCGGCGATCGCTCGTTATAGTACTTAAGCGCTTTTAACCGAGTGCAGCCACGCGGATGTGGTGGAATTGGTAGACACGCACGTTTGAGGGGCGTGTGGCTTACGCCATGCGAGTTCAAGTCTCGCCATCCGCACTCATAAAACCGGAAAGCAGGAGAGCAAAACGCTAGCCTGCTTTCTTGGTTTGATGGTGGGGCCAAGAGGATGCGTATGGATATTCTGATTCTGTCCAATGGCCCTGGGGAAGTTGCGACCTGGGTGCGGCCAGTGGTCAAGGCTCTGCGACAACAGTTGGGCAACGATCGCGATCGCCTGCGTCTCTCCCTCGTCCTCGCACCTTGCAGCAACGGCACCGGGCAGGAAGCGGCAGCGGCAGCCCGTTATCCCGAACTCGATCGCATTCAATCGGTTGAGCATTTCTGGCCATTTTTGCTCTGGGGCAAAACTGCGGATAACTGGGATTGGCGATCGCAGGGCTTAGTCATTTTTCTCGGCGGCGATCAGTTTTTTGCCCTCTGGATTGCCCGCCGCTTGGGCTACCGCTGCTTGATCTACGCGGAATGGGAAGCCCGCTGGACCGGTTGGGCTGATGCCTTTGCAGTGATGACGCCGCAAGTAATTGAAAAAGCACCGGAGCAGGATCGCCACAAATTCCAGCTCGTTGGCGACTTGATGGCGGAAGTGTCGGCGCAAGCCCAAGCGGAGTCGACGCGATCGCGGGTGGGGCTTCTGCCCGGATCCAAGGCGGCTAAATTGCAGATCGGCTTACCCTTCATGCTGGCGGCAGCTGAGGCGATCGCGGCCCAGCAACCAGAGATGGAGTTCATTCTGCCGCTCGCACCCACGGTACAACCGCAGCAGATTGCCCGCTATGCAGATGCAGATCAAAATCCAGTCATTGCTATGTTTCGGGGCAGTTCCGCTCGTTTACAGGAGCAGCCCGAGGGTTGGGTGCTGACGACCGAAAAAGGGCTGACCGTACGGCTGATCACTGAATCTCCGGCCTATGTAGAGTTGGCCCAGTGCCAGCTCTGTCTGACCACGATCGGTGCCAATACCGCGGAATTGGGTTCGTTAGCGGTGCCAATGTTGGTGCTGCTACCAACCCAGAAACGTGATGCCATGAAAGCCTGGGATGGCTTGCCGGGCTTGCTGGTCAAGTTGCCGTTGCTAGGCGACGCGATCGCTAGTCTGATCAATACCTTGGCCTTGCGCAAAGTCGGGCTGCTAGCTTGGCCAAATATTTGGGCAAAGCGGGCGATCGTACCGGAATTGATCGGCGAGTATTACCCCGAGGATATTGCCGCGATCGCTCTCGACTATCTCCAGCACCCAGAGAAACTAGCAGCGATGCAAGCAGAACTAAGAGCTGTGCGCGGTGAGGCCGGTGCTGCTCAAAAACTGGCCGCGATCGCCGCTCAATTACTGATTTCTTCAGAAGAATAAATTTTTATTATTAATTTTTTGACCATTCTTACGAATATGGGTCAAGCCAAAAGTTGGGAAATTTACCCCCCTCCCCATTAATCTATGTCACTTCTTGTTTCTAGGATGAAACTCCAAGCTTCAATAGATAGTTGTCTACTAAAGCTTCAGGAAATAGTCACTTTTTAGTCAATTAGTTATTTGAACCAGCGACCTAGTTGATGACCTGCTTTATCGAATAAGCCTTGAGCAGCTTTTTGAGTAGAATCCCAAGTCTGATATGCGAACTCGCCAGTTGCTTCTAAAGCTTCTTGCCCAGTGCCTAACAAACCTTTTATTTGCTGTTTGATCTCCGGTGGCATGGCCTGACGTACAGCCTGCGCAAGTTGTGATGACTGGTCTCCAATCCACTGACTTGTCTCTGCTACAAAGCTTTGAACAGCTTCCGATGTTGTATTTGCCAAAACCTTCACTTGCTCCGGCGTGGCGCGATCGACCTTTTCAATAATTTCTTGTCGTTGAGCTTCGTCGAGGTTGTCCCAGACCTTCTTCGTGATGACTCCAACTCCAGCGATCGCAATCACAGCTCCCCCGGTAGAAACTGCAGCTAAGATTGCGCTGCCCGCTGCCATTCCGCCACCACCCGCTGCTACCGCTCCCCCTCCGAGCCAAGCCATTGCAGCATTGGTGGCAGCTGCGCCACTCAAGGTACTGATTGCTGTTCCAGTTGAGGCTGCCGCCCCAACGAGAGAGGCGATCGTCACAACAGTTCCAGCAGAGGCTCCGCCAAGAATCATTGCCCCGCCAACAATCTCGGCAGTCCCAAACTTGACTGCTCCGCTCTGGGTTGAGTAGCTTCGCCCTGTCACCATCAGCGTTGCCCAGTGTTCACAATTGAACTCTGTCAAGTGATAGCGAGGTGCATTCTCTAAGCTGAGTGAATTGCGAAAAGCCCGAATATTGGCTTTGATTTGGTCAAATGGAAAGGCTTCACCCTCTAGCGCTACTGCCTCCCAAGCAATTCCCTGAATTGGTTTGACTTCCAAGCTGGAATCATTAGTCCACCCAATTGTTCGATCTTCAGCAACGACAACGGCATAATGGGCTGCCACGCTATGACCATGCTTGACGATTTGACCTAATTGAAAGCGAGACATTAATTACTCCAATAAACTGTCAAGTTCTGCTTGCATGGCCTGCATCTTGGTTGTAGAGGCTGCTGAGCTTGCCTTAGAAGCTCCGAAGATGTCCCAGGGATTGGTCTTGAGATGTTCTTTCCCAGTTTCAACACCTGTGCCAAGACCCTCGACTGCGAAATCAATCTGTCGCAGTAGATAAGGTCGCAAACTGGCTGAAAGCGAGGCCTCGAGCTGTTGAACTCTGCGATTCAGTTCTTCAAGAGAGGGTTGTGGGTTGTCAGTGCTCCCAGAATTATTCTGAGAAAGTGGTTTAAAGACCGGTTTTACAAATTCTTGAGAATGGCAAGCTTGAATGTACCAAGCCCCTAACTCTTGGGCTTTCTGCAAACCTTCTAGAGAGTCATCTGGTGTAAAGCGATCAGGTAGATCGTTGAGTAAATGCACCCCTTTTTCATTACAGTGACAGGCTTTGTTTCCAGTCTCACGAAACCACTGCAAAAGACGGTAGATTCTGCCTTCAATGATTTGCTGCGACCGTAAGTTCTCCAGAAGCTGTGCCTGATTCCAGCGCTTTTTTCGAGGACGTTCAAGATTGTACTGAGTCGCTATGACATTAGCTAAATGTTCAGAAAAGAGGCGAAGTTGACAGAGGCAAGGATCGGCAGCCGTTAGTTGATGGATCTTTTCAGCTAAGAGGGCGTAGTTATAGAGCGGGTAGTCAAAGGGTTTTAGAAATTCAAAGTTAACTGACGAGTCCTCAGCAGTTGCTTGCATCGCAGTTCTCAAGACGCCGATCAATTAGCTGTGATCATAAACGCAAGTTCTGCTTTAGAGCATCCTTTCTCGCCCCAATCGTGGATTGAGAAACCTCCTGGCGAACTTTTGGGTGTTGGACTACTCCAGCAGGCTATCCAGCTCGCCCTGCATCGCTTGCATTTCGGCGGAGGACGCCAGGGCGCTGGCAGAAGAAGCTCCGAATAAATCCCATGGCTGAGCTTTTAGGTGCGCTTGACCTGCTTGGACACCGGCCACAGCTCCCCGACCGGCTGCTGCAATGCCCTCCAGCACGTAGGCTCGAAACTCTGGCGTGACCTCTGCCCAGACAGCTTGCAAAACAGAGGCGCTGAAGAGAAGGGCGCCCACAGGTGGGAAGAGTAAAACGACGGTGGTGACCATGCCCGCAGTTAAGGCGGATGGCCCCACTTGCGCGATCGCTTGTTCAAGGGTCAAGTGTCCCTGCAGCATCTGAATCAGGGCCGGCGCAGCTTCGGCCGCGATCGCGAAGCCCAAAACTGCAAAGGCATTGCCTTGGAGAAGCCGTTGCAGCAACTTAATAGCGGCACCTCGGATAAAACCAGCTTGGAGCGCCTGCAGCACTACTTGCTGAAAGGCTTGTAACTGTTCCTCACTCGGTGCACCTTCTCCCCGAGCGTAGGCTCCAGCCAACTTAATTCCTTCCAGCATTGTGGCGATCGCAGCATTGATGGCAGCCCCCGAAACGCCGCCAGCGACTGCTTCGCCCCCAATTGCTACTACTTCAATTAAAGCTGCGGCTTCAAAGGGATGGGCGGCAACCCATTCAGCTGTACCGCGGTCAATTGGCAGACTCCGAATGCCGTCCACCTCAATCACGACTGATGCGCCGTCAATACCCTGATTGGCTGCATCGGTGACAACCGCTTGGTCACCATAGCGACCGCTGTTAACCTGACGGGTCACATAGTCAGCGCTACCAACTTTGGCCTGAATCGATGCGATCATGCGGCCCACAGCATCTGTCACATAGATGTCAGTGCCAGCAGCGGTACCATCCGCAGGCACTTGCCAGGCACGGTTACCACTTCCTTGCAGACTGGACTGTAGGTTGTAGCCAATCGCCTGCAGGTGCTCAAAAGCAAAACCAAAAGCCTGGGGATTTTGGCTCACTGCACCGTCTTGGCGGATAACACCAGCCCCTGGGGTCAACAGCGTTGCAGCGCCATCGATCGCGGCTTGAGCAGCAGCAGAAATATTAGCTGTTACTGCTGGCACCAAACCATCAGTCACGTTTTTCAAGAAGTCACGCACGACTGAAACCTAGTTTTTAATCAATGGTTATCAGGCTAAATGATAAAGCCACTGACTAGGGCGAGTCTCCAAGTATGGGTTCTTAAGTCCTATCGACTTAAGGTATGAGCTAGAAAAGAACAGGGATTACCTTAAACCTAAGATTGTGAATCAATAGATGGATAGAGTGAGTCAAAAATAGGTTAGTTAATCGTAGCTACCTATATTGCTGCATATCCCTGGCATGCAACGCCAATTCCTGAACTATCAAAGCTCGTCATCGCTGCCGCTCGACAGCCGCCGAATATGCAGCACATCGCTCATCTGACGGATTTGGGAAAACGTCCGTCCCAGCTGATCAGCACTGGCAAGATCGATGCAGAGATCGATAATGGCGGGCTTACCGGGTGTGGTTTTCACCTGAGCATTGCGGACGTTGATGTTGTTGTCGCTGAGGCGGGTGAGGATGTCGCGCAGGACGCCCACGCGATCGAGCACCGTGATCTGAACATTGACGGGGTAGGTCTGCGGCCGTGGTGCTTTGATTTCGTCTGGGTTCCAGCAGACTGGAATTAAGCGATCGCCCTCGATCCCTTCCACATTCGGGCAGCTTTGACGATGGACGGCAATGCCGTGATTACCGCGCGAGACAACCGCCAGAATGGACTCGCCGGGCAGAGGATTACAACAGCCTGCCAGCCGATAAACCAGTCCTTCAACGCCAATAATTGGCGATCGGCTGACGGGGCGCTGGGCATCGTGGCGCTGAGTCGCTTGGCTGAGGGTTGCAGCCAAGTCGGCGTCGGACAGTGCAGTTTCGGTTCCTTCCAGCAGTGCCGGTTGCTGCGATCGCACGGCATCACGGATCCGATTGACCACCAAGGTAATGGTCATCTCGCCGTAGCCGATCGCCGCCAGCAGGTCATCGGGGCTGGGGTAGTTGCAGCGTTCTGCAACCTTTTGCATCGGCTCTGATTTCAGCAGCGCTTCAAAGCCGGGCTTACCCAGCTCTTTCTCGAGCATTTCGCGGCCGCGCGCAATATTCTCGTCGCGGTGGCTGCGTTTGTACCACTGACGAATCCGGTTTTTGGCCGCCGACGTAACGACAAAATTTAGCCAGTCCAAGCTAGGACGGGCGTTCTTTTGGGTGAGAATTTCGACGATATCGCCGTTGTTGAGGCGGGTTTCCAGCGGCACAATCCGGCCATTGACCTTCGCCCCCGCGCAACGGTTCCCGACTTCGGTGTGGATGCGATAGGCAAAGTCAACCGGTGTCGATCGCTGCGCCAAGGCAATCACATCGCCGCCGGGAGTAAAGACATAGACATCCTCATCAAAGAGGTTGTCTTTAATATTCTCTAGATATTCCTTGGCATCCTTGAGATCATGTTGCCATTCCAGCAACTGCCGCAGCCAAGTAAATTTCTCATCTTCCGTTGAGAACTTCCCAGCTGAACCGCCACTTTCTTTGTATTTCCAGTGAGCCGCGATCCCGTATTCAGCAATTCGGTGCATTTCCAGCGTCCGAATTTGAATTTCTAGGGGACGACCCGACAGCCCAATGACGGTTGTATGCAGGGATTGATAGCGGTTGGGTTTGGGCAGGCCAATGTAGTCTTTAAAACGACCGGGAATTGGTCGAAAAGCATCGTGAACAACGGCGAGTGCTCGATAGCATTCGTCATTGCTGTTGACGATAATCCGCAGCGCCGCCACATCAAAAATTTCGTGGAATTCCTTCTGCTGCATCTGCATCTTGCGATAGATGCTGTAAAGGTGTTTGGGGCGGCCACTGACATCAACGGGCTGAATCCCAATCTGCCCTAGGCGATCGCGCAGAATTTGGACCGATTGTTCCAGCCGAGCCTCGCGATCGGCCCGCTTTTCAGCGACATGCCCTTGAATTGAGCGGTACTGCTCCGCATCCAAGTATTTGAACGAGAGATCTTCCAGCTCCCACTTGACGCGACCAATCCCCAAGCGATTGGCAAGCGGAGCAAAGATGTCCATCGTCTCTTTGGCGATCCGCTTCTGCTTGGTGGCAGCGAGATGCTCCAGTGTCCGCATGTTGTGGAGGCGATCGGCCAGTTTGACCAAAATGACGCGGATGTCCTGCGCCATCGCCAAAAACATTCGCCGGAAGTTCTCGGCTTGCTGTTCAGTCTTACTGGAAAAGTTGAACTTGGAAAGCTTAGTCACGCCTTCGACGAGCTGACGGACTTCCCCACCAAATCGCTCTTCGATCTCCTCGGGGGTGACTTCCGTGTCTTCGACAACATCGTGCAAAAAACCAGCACAGATCACTGCTGCGCTGCCACCGAGATCGCGCAGGATTCCCGCTACAGCAACGGGATGAGCAATGTAGGGCTCGCCGGAAGCACGGTATTGGCCTTCATGCAGGGAGTAAGCAAATCGGAAGGCGCGAGCAATTAAACAGTCGTCACTATCAGCAGAGGTATCAGGCTGCTCTTCTTGACCCAGGCTGTGTTCAAGCCAGGTTGGTAACTCAACAGCAAAGGTAGAAGGAGCAGGAGTAGCGGCTGGGGCAGCGACGTTCATGGCATCAGCGGAGAAAGGGACTGCCGGCAAACCGGCTGACGGCATCGAACGTGCGATCGCTCCCCTTTTCACCTAGTGCAACTGCAACGGTTCATTGGGAAGCTCGGCAGTTGTGCACCGATCTTAACCGTTAATTTCCTGAGAGTCAGGGGGGCTAAGCACGATGGAGATTGATGCAGGGGTTTTTGGATTGATTCATAGAATTTTTGGCAACGTCAAGGCAGGGCGATTGCCAATCAGGTCTTGATTCCTACCGATAAGATGGCAAGCGACTCTGTGCGAAAGGCGGTGGATGGAATGGACATGACGCGGCAGTACTCAATCGCGATCGCTGGCCTGATGGTGGCACTGTCAGCACCCGCAAGTTGGGCTCAATCGAGCGTCCCATTACCAACCGTGCCGGCGGGCGGTGGCTCCTCGCTAAGCTCAACTCCCCTAAAACCATTGAGCGATCGCTTTTTGGTGCGGCTCCGTTACGCTGGGCCCGGTCTGAATTTACAGAGCGCTTTGCCGATTCAAGAAGTGCTGATTGTTGACCAAAATGTGACTGACGGAACTGGCAACATCCTTTTACCCATTGGGACGCCGGTGCTCGGCCGCTTTGAAACCAATCAACAGGGCAGTCGCTTTGTTGCCCAAGCCCTTGTGCTCAATGGTGTGTCTGTCCCCATCTACGCAGTTTCAGGGGTAATTACCGGCCCGCCAACTGCCGATGGCGGTCGTGTTGCCAATAATGCTGGCGTCGGTGCCGCCGCAGGACTAGTTGTGGGTGGCCCCGTGGGACTGATCGCGGGTGGTGCAGCGGGTGCAGCAACTGCTTTTGGCAGTGGCTTACCTGCGACGAGTCTGCAGCCCAATCAAGTGCTCGAAGTTTTGCTGACGAGTGCTTGGTGAAACGGTTTTACTCAACACCCAGGCTCAACCAACCTACCTAGCGCTCATAGCAGTCAGAGGCTGAGTATCCCAATTTTTCCAAGTGCGTTGATCTGTCGCCGCTGGAGGGTTTCTGAAGCGGCCTGAAGCTCACTAAAGCTTTTAGGTCAGCCGTTATTGAATCGCGATTGCTAAAACTAAAGACCTCAGCCCTTGCTCAGTAACCCCCTGCGTGAGTGACGGGTTGCTGCCTCGATCGCTCTCATTCCACCAGAATGCAATGACCACCGATCTGCTCGTGATTAGTGCCAGTAATGGCGAGAACCTCAAGCTGGCCCAGCGCTTTGCCGATACAGGCTCGGCGCGAGGGTTAGCCAGTACCGTCCTAGACCTTACTACGGTTGACTTGCCACTCTACACCCCGCGGCAACAGGCCAATCAAGGCTTACCTAGTCAACTCCCTAGCCTCAGCCAACAACTGGATGCAGCGACCCGCTGGGTGCTCTGTGTTCCGGAATATAACGGCTCGATTCCGCCGGTGCTGACGAGTGCGATCGCCTGGCTCTCGGTGCAGGGTGATGATTTTCGGCGTCTTTTCAATGGCCGTCCTATCGCCATGGCGACCCATTCAGGTGGGGGTGGTCATACTGTGCTAGCGGCCTTGCGGCTGCAGCTCGCTCATCTGGGCGCCCATGTAGTCGGCCGTCAGTTGGTTAGCAATGCAGGCAAACCAGCCCAAGACAACAGTATTGAAGACTTGATTCGGCGTTTGCAAAATATTCCCTATCATCCCTTGGCCTAGCTTTCAGCGCGGACTGAGGAGCTCGCTCTTGTCTGGTGAGATAACTCAGGGTGGAGTAGAGCCTCAATCGCATCGTGATCGCTTCACTAGGGGGTCGCTGTATCTGGGCGCGAACACCCGCGATCAGTCAAAGCGTGGAGACCTATTGCTGTTCTCGCGGTGCCACCTTGGGCTGGGAACATGTGACGCCTGAGAAGCTGCGTACAATCAGTGCTCAGAGCCGTTAAATCTGGCTCGTTGCACGCTGAACAGGACGCATACCGCTATGACATTTCAGGCGATCGCCACGCTACCTCAAGATTGGACCGGCGATACCTTAGCCCTTGGCCTCACGACCGCTGCGATCGGCGAGACCCTCTCGGCTGAACTGCAGACCCTTGATCAGCAGTGGAATGGCGTCCTTCAAGAATTGCTCAGCGAGAGCGAGTTCAAAGCCAAGCTGGTCGAAACCGCCACGACTCGGGTTGGCGGCAGCATCCGCAAATTAATTCTTGTTGGCCTTGGAGAAGCGCCGACCACGGAAGACTATCGTCGGGCTGCGGCAGCGGTAGCAAAACAGGCGCGCAGCCTCAAGAGCCAAACTTTGGCGATCGCTTTTCCCGTGGGGGAGAATCCCGCCGCGATCGCAGCTGCGATCGTTGAAGGGACGTCTCTTGCGCTCTATAAAGACCAGCGCTTTAAGTCTGAACCGGACACGGCCAATGGCCCTAGCACGGTTGAATTGTTGGGACTGGCTGGACAAGAAGCCGCGATCGCTCAAGCAGAGCAAGTCGTCGCTGGGGTTGTCTTGGCTCGGCAGTTAGTGGCTGCACCTGCCAACGTAGTCACACCCGTGACCATGGCCGAAACCGCCCAAGAACTTGCCACGGAACTGGGTCTGGAGCTGGAAATCCTAGAAGCAGAAGACTGCGAAAAACGGGGAATGGGCGCCTTTCTGGGCGTTGCCAAAGCCTCAGATCTACCGCCCAAGTTCATCCACCTCACCTATCATCCAGCAGGCACCCCGCGCCGGAAGCTGGCGATCGTGGGCAAAGGCCTAACCTTCGACTCCGGTGGCTACAACATCAAGGGCGTCGGCAGTGGCATCGAGATGATGAAAACCGACATGGGCGGTGCCGCCGCTACCTTGGGTGCTGCCAAGGCGATCGGCTTGATTAAGCCTGATGTGGAAGTGCACTTCATCTCAGCTGTGACTGAGAACATGATCAGCGGCCGAGGCATGCACCCGGGCGATATTCTGACCGCCTCGAATGGCAAGACGATCGAAGTCAACAACACCGATGCCGAGGGTCGTTTGACCTTGGCAGATGCCTTGGTGTTCGCCGATAGCTTGGGTGTCGATGCGATCGTCGATCTTGCTACCCTGACTGGGGCTTGCATCATCGCTCTGGGGGATGACATTGCGGGACTTTGGAGCCCGGATGATGCACTGGCTGAGCAGCTGTTGCAGGCCGGCAAAGACGCCGGTGAAAAACTTTGGCGCTTGCCACTGGAAGAACCCTATCTAGAGGGGCTGAAGTCACCGGTAGCCGACTTCAAAAATACGGGACCGCGGGCAGGTGGTTCGATTACGGCAGCCCTGTTCCTCAAACAGTTTGTCAAACATCCGGTTTGGGCCCACCTCGATGTTGCTGGCCCGGTTTGGAGTGACAAGGAGAAGCATTACAACCCATCTGGCGCAACCGGTTACGGGGTGCGGACACTGGTGAACTGGGTGCTGTCCTAGGTCATGGGGTGGGGCGATCGCTCAGCTGAAATTGCTGAAGATTTCGCGATCGCCCGCGACTTACACAGCGATCACCTCCGATGATCAAGGGTGTTTCTGCTGGCAGGAGCGATCGCCATGGACTGTGCCGCACTGATTTTGGCAGGGGGCGCCAGCCGTCGGATGGGGCAGGACAAGGCTCTGCTGGAACTCGACGGTGAACCGTTGATTGCCCGCACAAGTCGGGTCGCTGCTGCCATTTGTGACAGTGTCTGGCTCTGTAGTCCGCAACCCGATCGCTATCTGCCGTGGCTGCCGCAGACGGTGCAGTGCTTGACGGAACCACAGCCGAGTGGGCCACAAGGCCCGCTGACTGCCTTGGCTGGGGCACTGCCGCAAATCAAGGCAGATTGGGTTTTACTCTTAGCTTGCGATTTACCGCGTTTAGCGATCGCCCCATTGCAGGCTTGGCGACAGCAGGTTGAACAATTGCCTGAGGATTGTCTGGCTGCGATCGCGCGAACGGAACAGGGCTGGGAGCCGCTGGTTGGCTTTTATCGACCGGCGATCGCCATAACGATTTCACCTTGGTTAGCCCAAGGTCGTAGAGATTTTCAGGGTTGGCTCAACTCGATTGCCGTTGCAGAACTTGCACTGGGCGATCGCGATTGGCTGACTAATTGCAACACACCAGAGGAGTGGAAGGCGCTGCAGCATTCCTAATGCTTAGTCTTGGATGTACTCTTTCCCGCTGAGCAGACAGGCTTCTGCCCGCTGAAACTCGCGACCGAGATAGAGGGCGTGATCGAGATAGCTGAGTGGGCAGGGCTGAGTATCTTCGGTGATCAGCTTGCCGAGTTCCTTGGCGGTGCGGCCACGGAACTTTGCTGTTGGCTCTCGCTTGAGGTTGCCTTTGCAGGCCAACACTTCACCCGTTTCTGGATCAGTTGCTAGACCCTTCTCATTGATGGCATTGCTGTAGTGATCAGCGCAGATCAATCCCGCTTCGCGATCGAGATAAATCACGAAATAGCCAGCTGGATCGAGGTTGATAAACCGATTAGAAAGCTGATCATCCAAAGCTTTTAGTGCTTGGCGATCGGGGTGGGAGAGGAGCATGGAGCAAACCCATTTTTGACAATTTTAGCGATTTAAACGTCAACTTTAGGCTCAGTTCGAATGGTTGAGACTGGGATACAAGTTAGATGAGGTAAAGCAATCCCAACATCTGGAACTTGCGATCGCTAGGCTCGGTAAAGACTGGAACAGCTTTGAAATAGCGAGTTGAGAAGAACTTTTCAGTCGATTACATGGCGGGTCGTGATTCGCAACTGCCTGCGATTGATGATCTGGCAATGCTAATCGTTCACCGATACAAGCCTTATCACAGGGTCGATCTCGGCATAAGTTTCAACCTATTCTGAGGAGCACAGCGATTCGCGCTCACCTGTTCTTGACGGAGTGTTGGCGATCGCAGAGTACGTCAGGATAACCGATGGCTTCTCCTTCTTTGGCCGATCGCGTGGTGGTAACGGCGGAGCAAATGCAGGCGATCGAAACGCGTCTGTTTGCTGCCGGTCTACCCGTCGCAGCTCTGATGGAGAAGGTGGCCAATCGCCTCGGTCAACGACTTATGGCTGAATATCCCGATCGCCAACAGCGCTGGGGGATTTGGGTCGGGCCCGGGCATAACGGCGGTGATGCCTTGGTGGTGGCACGGGAACTGCATCTGCAAGGCTATCCAGTCCAGATTTGGCATCCGTTTGAACGGCGTAAGCCGCTCACGGAAGCGCACTTGCAGTTTGCACAGCATTTGGGCATTCCAATCATGAACACCTACCCAGACAGCTGCGATCGCTGGCTTGATGGGGGCTTTGGTTTTGGTCTGAGCCGCACCTTGAATGAAGCCAGCCAAGCGGCGATCGCCCACCTCAATGCCAGTGGCAAACCGATCTGCAGCATTGACCTCCCGTCTGGTCTGGACACCGATCGCGGGGAACCGCTCGGGGCAGCAATCGCAGCGGAACGGACGGTCTGTTTGGGACTGTGGAAGCAGGGGCTTTTACAACTGGCAGCGGCGCCTTGGCGAGGTCAGCTAGAACGCTTAGATTTCGGGATTCCGGAGGCCGATATTGTTGCGGTGCTGGGGAGTAATCCCTCTCGCCAAATCTTGACGGATGCACGAGCGATCGCGGCGCTCCCCTTACCTCTGGCAACCGATGCTCATAAGTATCGTCGCGGTCACCTACTGCTGATTGTGGGATCCCAGCGCTATCGCGGTGCAGCGCTACTGGCGGCGATCGCAGCGCGGGCGAGTGGTGTTGGCATGGTGACGCTGGCTGTCCCTGAGCATTTGAGTGCGATCGCTGTTGCTCAAGTCCCAGAAGCGCTGGTGTTGGCTTGTCCGGAAACCGCAACGGGTGAGATTGCCGAGCTACCGCTGGACTGCGATCGCTACAGTGCGATCGCGATCGGTCCTGGGGTGGGAACAGGATCCAGCATCCGGTCGGTACTGCAGCAGGTCTTGCAGCAAGCGCGATCGCTCCTGATCGATGCTGATGCCCTGACAGTGTTGGCGCAACATCCCGAGGACTGGACCTTACGTCTGGCGGGGTCTGCCACAGTGATCACACCCCACGCCGGTGAATTTCAACGTCTGTTTAGCTCAGTGCCGACTCCTGAAGCAGTGGCTGCGGCAGTGGCTGAACACTCAGTCATCCTCGTCCGCAAGGGGCCTTCACCCACTGTTGCGACACTGGCCGGAACCAGTTGGTCCTTAGTAGACAGCACTCCAGCTTTGGCGCGGGGTGGCAGCGGTGATGTGCTGACAGGGCTGTTGGGTGGACTGTTGGCGCAGACGGATGCCGTCTCTGCCGCGATCGCCGCCACTTGGTGGCACAGTCGTACAGCCCAAGCGATCGCAAGAACCCATAGCCCATTAGGGGTTTCCCCCACGGACTTAGCAGCTCAGCTCGCGTTTTGGCTGGGACAGCGGCTCCGTTCCGATTTAACACGGGAGTAGCAAGAGGAATTGCTGCCACAAGGCTAATCGCTCGACTGTCCGGATGCCTGAACGGTGGCATGTTGAGGAAGTACCAGAGGCGCGATCGCGCCTAGCTCTCACTCCGACCTTGCTCAAGGACTTCAACCCGTCGGACTAGGTTGCGAAGGCTGCGGTACAACTCGGGCAAGCGATTGTAGACTGCTGATGTTTTCAGCCATTGGCGGTTGGGAATGGCTGGATAGCCTGAGACGATTGCGCCGGCTTCGATCTCGCCATGAATCCCGGATTTAGAAGAGGCGATCGCCCGATCGCCAATCTTGACGCGGTTGGCGACGCCCACCTGTCCTGCCAGAATGACGCGATCGCCGACTTCTACCCCACCGGCGAGGCCGACCTGAGCCGCCATGGCACAAGCCTTGCCAATTTGACAGCCGTGTCCAATGTGGACGAGGTTATCCAGTTTCGTTTGCGCCCCGATGCGCGTTTCACCGACTGCGGGGCGATCGATGGCGCTATTGCAACCGACTTCGACGCCATCTTCCAGCACCACCACGCCAGACTGCTCCATCTTGAACCAGCCGCTGGCGGTGGGCACAAAGCCAAACCCTTCCGCCCCGATCACTGCGCCGCTGTGGATCACGCAGTCCTGCCCGAGTTGGCTGCGCTCATGAATGGTGCTGTTGGCATGGAGCTGGCAGCGATCGCCGACGATGACGCCGGGATAGAGCACAACATTGGCGTGCAGGATGACGTCATTACCGATGACGCTGTTGGCCCCGATCACCACATGGGCACCAACGCTGACGCGATCACCCAACTGGGCACTAGGATCAACTACCGCGCTGGGATGAATGCCGGGTGCAGGCCGAAAGGGCTGATAGAAAATCGCGATCGCAGCGGCAAAGGCCAGCCGCGGCTGGGCCGTCGTCACCCAAGCGAGGTTGCGCGCTTCGGCACGGGCTTGTAGGGCAGGATCAGGTGGCAAGATCAATGCACTTGCCGCCGTTTGCTCAATCCAGTCCTGCAGGCCACTCTCCTGATCGAGAAAGCTCACCTGTCCCGCCTGCGCTTCATTGATGGCCGCCACCCCGTGTAACTCTGGGTCACCAGCGATCGCTTGGGCTATGCAGGGGCCAGTCTTGGCCTCTAAGTGTTGCAGAAACTCGCTCCAGCGCATGCCTCATTCCCCAGGTGAACCGCACAGGATCTTAGCGGACTGACTCTCCCCTACACTAAGCGCCATGGAGTTTTTGCCGCCGCCGCCCCGCTTCCCTGACCCCGCACTACGCCTCGACGGGGTGTCGGTTCATCGTGGCGATCGCTGTCTGCTACACCAGATCAGCTGTGACTTTCCTAAACAAACGGTCACGGCGATCGTTGGTCCCTCAGGTTGTGGCAAAACCTTGCTCCTGCGCTGCCTGAATCGCCTCAGCGATCTTCAATCTGAGCTGCAGGTCAGTGGTCATATCTGGCATCAAGGGCGTGATCTGCGCGATCGCCGTGTGGATGTTGAAAGTCTGCGCTGCCAACTGTCTCTGATCCGTGGCCCTGCCACTCCGATTGCGGGTAGCCTGTACGACAACCTGGTGCTACCGGCCCGCCTGCAGGGATACTCCGGCAACTTTGAGTCCTTGGCGCGCGAGGTGCTAGCCCTGGTTGATCTACCCGCCGACTTGGATCTTCAGCAGCCTGCCCGCTACTGCTCTCCCGAGACGCAGCTGCGTCTCTGCCTCGCCCGAGCGATCGCCATGGAACCCGACATTCTGCTCCTAGATGAGCCTTGTGTGCAATTGGATTCAGCTGCAACTCTGGCCCTAGAAGAATTGCTGCTGCGGCTCTGCGATCGCTATACGATTCTGCTGGTCACCAACAGCCTCGCCCAAGCTGGGCGCTGCGCCACTTACACGGCGCTCCTCCATCCCCTGCCAATCAGCGGCCAAGCCAGCCCCGTGACCACGCTGATTGAGTTTGCCTCCACCAGCCAAATCTTTCGCCAACCGCAGCATCCGATCACCGATGACTTTGTCTGTGGTCGGCGCTGAAGCCTCGCAATAATGGAGAAGCTGCTTGCGAAGGGAATGGACATGAAAATCTGGCGATCGCTCAGTCTTCTAATGCTGCTGATCGGCAGTCTGATTTTCGGTGCTGGGCCAGCTGCAGCCATGACTCAACTCAACGTCACCTCGGTGGACTATCAGCAATGCCCTGCGGAACTGAGTGAAGGCGCAGTCACCAGTGGCGGCAGCAGTCGGCCGGCTAGCTGCTATCTCGTTGTCGGTACTATCAACAATCCCAGTAACAAAACGGTCTACGACGTCGATATCTACGGTCGGATTTACGATGCTAACGGTGATTCGGTGATGCAAAACCGTACCAGACTAGGGGAAGTCGAGTCCGTGCCACCGGGGGATCATCCTTTTGAAATCCGGATCAGTGTGCCGGCCAGTCAGCCTGCTCCCCTGCAACTCAAGCAGTTCAAAGCCTCTGGATTTAGTGCCACCGTCCGGACGCAACTCTTGGAAGAGTCATCTGAGTCGCGCTTCTAAGCAAAGCACTGGGGCAATTGCCGTATCTCTTCAGTCTTGAGCGGGGCGATCGCTATTGGTGGGTGCTTCTTGCAGGGCCAGCCCGATCGCATCAACCAACCGACTGACGGGCACCAGCTCTAGCTCGGAATCGCAACGTTCCTGTCCCTTGGGCAAAAGTGCTCGCTGAAAGCCCAACTTGGCAGCTTCCTTAAGGCGCAACTCAATTTGACTGACAGGACGCACTTGCCCGCCCAGACCGATTTCGCCGATCAGCACCGTGTCGGGACGCAGGCAGCGATCGCGAAAACTGGCGACAAGGGCGATCGCAATCCCGAGATCTGCTGCTGGCTCGGCCACATTCAGACCGCCAGCCGAGGCGACATAGGCATCGAATTTGGAGAGCGGTAACCCCAAGCGTTTTTCCAGGACCGCCAAGATTTGCAGCAGGCGATTGTATTCAATCCCAGTCCCTGCCCGACGCGGTGAGCTGTAGCTACTGGGGCTCACAAGAGCTTGCAGTTCCACCAACAGCGGTCGAGTTCCTTCACAAGCCACAATCGTGGCTGTGCCGCTGGCAGCTTGGTCACGACTACCGAGGAAGAGAGCCGAGGGATTCCCCACTTCTTCGAGGCCGCGATCGACCATTTCAAAAATGCCGAGTTCCTGAGACGCACCAAAGCGGTTCTTGACCGATCGCAGCAGCCGATGACTGGCAAAGCGATCGCCCTCGAAATAGAGCACCGTATCGACTAAATGCTCCAGCACTTTGGGTCCAGCGATCGCCCCGTCTTTGGTGACGTGACCCACGATCAACAGCGTGATCGTCAGTTGCTTCGCCACCCGCATCAGGGCTGCGGTACATTCCCGCACCTGGGCAACGGATCCTGGAGCAGATCCGAGTGCTGGGCTATAGAGCGCTTGAATACTGTCGATAATCGCGACGGGCGGCCGCAGTGCTTCTAGCTCCGCCACGATCGCATCGAGGTCAATTTCTGGCAGTAAATAAAATTGCTGATCCGTTTGATTGGGTGTTCGGTGGGCAGCAATCCGTTGCCAGCGTAATTTCACCTGTTGGCCCGACTCCTCAGCACAGACGTAGAGAATCGGCTGGCGTTGGGAGAGTGCTGTCGCCGTTTGCAGTAGTAGTGTTGATTTGCCAATGCCCGGATCACCCCCAATCAAGACAAGAGATCCCGGCACTAAACCGCCACCAAGGACGCGATCGAACTCCCCAGATCCGGAGGGAATGCGTTGTTGACTGACATCCTCGATCGCGCTCAGGGGCTGGGCAGCAACGGCTTGAGGGGGACTGTCCGCGCGGCGATCGCGCCGTTGTCGGGAGGGTAGAACCGTTGCGATCGGTGTTTTTGCGGCGGGGGCGATCGCTTCCTCAACGAGGCTATTCCAGCTCTCACAAGCAGGGCAGCGACCGACATAGCGCGGTGCTCGATGACCACAGTTTTGACAGACGTATTCGCTTCGCGATCGCGCCATTCGTTACAAACCTGTAAATAATTTTGACAATTTTTTGTGTTGTAACGGATTGCTTAAAGTCAATGTCGGCAAACGTTCTGACGATGACGAAACGATAAGAAATGCGATTATCCTGTTATTGATTTGTCGGTTCCCTATCATTCTGCTACGCCATTCGCCTTGGGCGGATCCGAGTTACCTGACGACCTTTGAGAGAGGCCAATCTTGGAAAATCGCAAGGAAAAAATCCTCGTTGTTGACGATGAAGCGAGTATCCGACGGATTCTTGAAACCCGGTTGGCAATGATTGGCTACGAAGTCGTCACCGCAGCCGATGGCGAAGAAGCTTTGACCACATTCCGGAATGCTACGCCGGATCTTGTGGTGCTCGATGTGATGATGCCGAAGCTGGACGGCTATGGCGTTTGCCAAGAGCTGCGCAAAGAATCCGACGTTCCCATCATCATGTTGACGGCCCTGGGGGATGTGGCCGATCGCATCACCGGCCTTGAACTGGGCGCCGATGATTACGTCGTCAAACCCTTCTCTCCGAAAGAACTAGAAGCCCGGATTCGCTCGGTGCTGCGGCGGGTCGAAAAAAGTGGGGCGAATGGCATTCCCAGCTCGGGTGTCATTCAAATCAACAGCATCCGAATCGACACCAATAAACGTCAGGTCTACAAAGGCGACGAACGGATTCGACTCACTGGCATGGAGTTCAGTCTGCTGGAATTGCTGGTCAGCCGCTCCGGTGAGCCTTTCAGCCGCGCTGAAATCCTGCAAGAAGTCTGGGGCTATACCCCCGAGCGCCACGTCGATACCCGCGTCGTCGATGTCCACATTTCGCGGCTGCGCGCCAAGCTCGAAGACGATCCGGGTAACCCAGAGCTGATTCTGACAGCACGGGGCACCGGCTACCTGTTCCAGCGTATTGTCGAGCCCGGCGAAGAAGGCCGCTAGGGTCGCTGGCGGTTAGGAAGTTACATCAAGGGGATGGGATGCCGTTGGAAGAGGCTGATCGATCCCCGTTATTCTCTTGATTCAGGCGCGGGCAACGGGTCTGATAAAATCCGGTGAGATTCAGGGACGTAAGCCGATGACGCGTGCGCGGATCGCGGTGGACGCAATGGGCGGCGATTTCGCCCCCGAGGAAATTGTCAAAGGGGCTTTGCGCGCCCAAGAAGAACTACAGGCCGATGTGATCTTGGTGGGCGATCCCGATCGCTTGCGAGCGATCTGCCAAGACCACGCCCCCCATCTGCAGGTGCGGATTGAAGCAGCTGAAGAAGCGATCGCTATGGAAGATGCGGCGGTTTCGGTGCGGAGCCGACCCCGTGCTTCGATCAATGTCGCTATGGACTTGGTCAAAGCAGGCGAGGCAGATGCAGTCATTTCTGCGGGTAACTCTGGCGCAGTCATGGCTTCTGCTCTCCTGCGGCTAGGCCGCATTCGCGGGATCGATCGCCCCGCGATCGGAGCGCTGTTGCCGACGGTGATCCCGGGCAAGCCCGTCCTTGTCTTGGACGTGGGCGCCAATGTGGACTGCAAGCCTCGCTTCCTCGAGCAGTTCGCCGTGATGGGCTCAATCTACAGTCGGGATGTTTTGGGACAGCCCAATCCCCGAGTCGGTTTGGTCAACATCGGTGAAGAGGACTCTAAGGGCAACGAGTTAGCCCTCGCTAGCCATGAATTGCTGCGGAATAACTCGCGCATTTGCTTTGTCGGCAACGCGGAGGGACGCGATGTTCTCTCAGGTCAGTTCGATGTTGTTGTCTGCGATGGCTTTGTCGGCAACGTTCTGCTGAAATTCGCCGAAGCCGTGGGCAGCGTCTTCCTGGAGATCATTCGCGACGAACTGCCCCGCGGTATGCGCGGCAAAGTGGGGTCAACCCTCCTACGCCGGAATCTGCGCCGGATCAAGCAGCGATTGGACCATGCAGAGCACGGCGGAGCCTTACTGTTGGGCGTCAATGGCGTCTGCATCATCAGCCACGGCAGCTCCAAGGCTCCTTCGATTTACAGCGCGATTCGTCTGGCCGTCGATGCTGCCAACAACCGTGTGATTGACCATCTCCATCAGATCCAGCAGCCCCCTGCTCCAACAGCGGATCTCGTGACAGAGCCAGTTGTCAGCTAGGCGATCGCTGGTAGATCGCCCCCCCTCTTGTGATTTACTGAAGACTCCGGCATGTGACGGAGTGTTAATTTGACTCGACCTGGCGTTGGTGTTGCAATCACGGGCAGTGGGTCTGCTGTTCCTTCGACAACCCTCAGTAATGACCAGCTCTCGCAGCTAGTTGAAACCTCGGATGAATGGATCCGGAGCCGTACGGGGATCGGTCAGCGCCGCGTGGCTCAGCCATCCGTCGAGAGCCTGGCCTCATTGGCTGCTGCGGCTGGGCAATCAGCGCTTGATGCTGCGGGCCTAGAAGCGACTGCCGTCGATTTAATTTTGCTGGCGACGTCAACCCCCGACGACTTGTTTGGCAGTGCTTGCCAAGTCCAAGCGGCATTGGGAGCCAGCCAAGCGGTTGCGTTTGACCTGACGGCAGCTTGTTCGGGCTTCTTGTTCGCAATGGTGACAGGCGCGCAATTTATTCGCAGCGGTGCCTATCGCACGGTGCTGGTGATTGGGGCGGATGTCCTGTCGCGCTGGACGGACTGGAGCGATCGCCGCACCTGTGTGTTGTTTGGCGATGGTGCCGGTGCCGTTGTTCTGCAAGCCAGTGAAGTAGATCAATTGCTGGGCTTTGAAATGCGCAGCGATGGCAGCTTGAACGGCTGTTTGACCTTGGCTTATCAAGAGCAACCGCAATCGTTGCTGGAAGATATCAGTGTTTCCCAGGGTACCTATCAGCCCGTAGCGATGAATGGCCAAGAGGTCTATCGCTTTGCCGTGAAGCGTGTCCCAGAAATTTTGGAAAAGACGCTATTCCATGCGGGTATCGATCGCGATCACGTCGATTGGTTGCTGCTGCACCAGGCCAACCAACGGATTTTGGACGCCGTGGCCGATCGCCTCGGGATCGATCGCGATCGCGTCCTCAGCAATTTGGTGAACTACGGCAACACTTCCTCGGCCACGATTCCCTTGGTCTTGGATGAGGCCGTTAAAGCTGGCAAGATCCAACCGGGGGATTTGATTGCGGCCTCTGGCTTTGGCGCTGGTCTGAGCTGGGGGGCGGCAGTGTTCCGCTGGGGCGTGGTGTCCTAGGCAATCCTTCCGAACTTGAGACGTGGATAGCAAGAGACTGAGCGATCGCGATGGCTAAAACAGTGTGGGTATTCCCGGGTCAGGGTTCCCAAGCAACAGGAATGGGCATTGATCTGCAGGATTGGCCCGAAGCACAACAACGCTTTGCGGAAGCCGAGGCCATCCTGGGCTGGTCGGTGCTGGAGCGCTGTCAAGCGGATGCTGAAACGCTGTCGCAAACCGTCAACACCCAACCCTGCCTCTACGTGCTGGAAGCGATCCTCAGCGATCGCCTGCGCAATCTGGGTGAACAGCCGGACTACGTCGCCGGTCACAGCCTCGGAGAATATTCGGCGCTCTATGCGGCGGGCGTCTTTGATTTCGCCACTGGCCTTCGCCTCGTGCAAAAGCGGGCAGAACTGATGCAGGCGGCTTCAGGGGGCAAAATGGCCGCGTTGATTGGCTTTGATGCCGAAGCCTTGACTGAGGCGATCGCGGCCACTGAAGGCGTTGTGCTCGCCAATGACAACAGCGCTGCTCAAGTCGTGATTTCTGGCACACCAGCAGCGGTTGATGCGATTTTGACGAACGTCAAGAGCAAACGCGCGGTGCCACTGACTGTCTCGGGTGCCTTCCACTCACCCTTCATGGCGGAAGCCGCCGCGACCTTTGCCGCCAGCTTGGAAGCCGTGGATTTTCAGGAGGCGCAAGTTCCGGTTCTCTCCAATGTCAGTGCTAGCCCCAGCACCGCTGCAGCTGAACTCAAGCAAAACCTGTTGCAGCAAATGACTGGCTCGGTGCGCTGGCGCGAAACCTGTCTGGCGATCGAGTCCCTTGGAGTTGAGCAACTAGTCGAAGTGGGTCCCGGTAAAGTCCTGACCGGCTTGATGAAACGCACCTGTCCTGCGATCGGATTGCGCAATGTTGGAACGGCAGCAGACCTCGCGGTCTAGTCTCCTAGTTCGCCGCGATCGCGAACCCCCCAGCTCGCTATTGCTCTACCACCTGCTGAAATGGTCGGTGGTCAGCCCGCTGCTGCACCTCTACTTTCGGGGGCGGATCTACGGGGCGGAGAATGTGCCGCGATCGGGGCCGCTGATTGTCGTGAGCAATCATGCCAGCGACTTCGATCCGCCGATCGTCTCCAACTGCGTGCGGCGACCCGTCGCCTTCATGGCGAAAGAGGAGCTGTTTCGAGTCCCTGTTTTGGCGCAGGCAATCCGGCTCTACGGTGCTTATCCGGTGCGGCGCGGCAGTAGCGATCGCAAAGCCCTGAAAGCGGCGATCGCCGCCGTTGAGTCTGGTTGGGCTGCTGGAATCTTCCTCGACGGCACCCGCACACGCGATGGTCGCATTCACAACCCCAAACTGGGAGCTGCTTTGGTTGCTTGCAAAACCGGCGCTCCACTCTTGCCCGTCAGCCTGTGGGGAACGGAGCGCATCCTGCGGCGAGGCTCCTTCCTGCCGCGCTCAGTGCCGCTAACGATTCGGATTGGTGAACCGATCGCGCCCCCACAATCGAGCGATCGCGAAGAACTGGAGCGGGTGACGTTCACCTGTGCAGCGGCGATCAATGCCCTACACAGCTTGGGTCGCTAGCACTTGCTGCCAAGCCTTGCCTAACCACAGTTCCGCCTCAGGGCCGAGCAGTACCCAAATAATCGCTCGGCCACCATCGCGGACAGCCTTGCGCCAGGATTCCGAAGCACTATTGGAGGGAACGGCAACAGGTTCAACCGTGATGCCGCGACTGGCAAAGACAATGTTGGCAATGACCAAGGCACGCCGCATGTGATAGTCCGACGTCACGAGGTAGACGTGCTGGATGCCCTGCTGCTGGAAGCGATCGGCCAGGCTGGTGAAGTTGCTGAGGGTATCGGTGGCTTGGTAGTCCAGCCGCAGCCGCGACAGAGGTATGCCCGCTTGGCTAAACACCCATTCGGCATATTCGCGATTGGTACCTGAGGAAATCCAGACTGGCAGGTCGGGATAGTGCTGGGCAAAGGTTGCTGCAAATTCCTCGCGTCGGGAATCGCCACCCAAAACAAAGATGGCTTGGGGCGATCGCTGGGCAACCGCAACTCGGTTGAGCCCCCAGACCACACCCAGACCCAACAACAGGGTGATTGGCAACAGACGACGCATGACCTTGGCAGACGCAGAGCAGAAACGGCTGTACCTTAGCACTGCTGCGCTGCTTTCGACAGCCTAGCCCGCCGCTACCGAAACGGGATGCTGTCCGTAGTAGGGCAGTGCAGCAGACCAATCTGGGCGATTGCCCCGTTGCCACTGCCGTTCTGCGATCGCCAGCAGATCCGTCACGGTTGTTGCGATCGTCTCGTCTGCTCGGCAATCCGTAAGTTGCCAGTCCGCGAGTTTCTGAGCCCAGGACTCCGGCTCGTAGACCTGCTCAGTCTCCAGTGCGATGGGGATACCGTCCTGACAGTCATAGAGTGCGCCAATTAATTGACCACGCTGGGCATCCATCGACACTGCGATCGGTTGGGGCTGGCCCGTCTGTCGCCACTGAGCAGCAGCCAACCCCGCCAACGTAGAAAGGCCAAACAGCGGCAGTTCTAGTTGCTGTGCAAGAGTTCGAGCGGTAACAACGCCAATGCGGGTGCCCGTAAAGCCTCCAGGACCGCAGGCCACAGCCAGAAAGTTCAGCTCAGTCCAAGCACGAGGGGTAATAAATTCTTGCAAGCGCGGCAGCAAAACGGCGGCCGTATCGCGACCTACATCCCAAGTTTGTCCGAAGGGCAGGTCTGAACTCGTGCTGATCGCCAATCCCAAGGTGGGTGTGGAAGTATGAATGGCTAAACCCAGCACTGTCTTTCCTGCGATCGCTGTCTTTCTATCGTCTCAGGTTGGCGGGAGGATCAGCGATCCGTTCAAAGCGTCGGGCTGTCAATTAAGTGGGAATTAGCTCACCAGGACGGAGACGCGACCAGCGATCGCGATCGGCCACAAAGCTTTGACAGTCCACTACATCCCATTCCATCTCGATCTGGTCATAGGTTCCATCCGTCATGCGGATGTTGACGTTGATGGTGGGTGACTGGGGCTCAAAATCAGGCTGTTCGGTGAGATGAGGCTGTTGATGTTGCGTTTCGACCTCGTGATAGGTCCGACAACGATCGACAAGCGCACAGTGAATGCAAATACACATCGCCTCAGTCCTCAGGCAACTTGCCCCTACGGTAGCCCAGATCACCAAGGCTTGACCCTGTCGTATTGATCTGTGAACTGTCTCTGCAAACGCTCAAGTCTTTGTCACAGCCTCAGTTGCGATCGCCCAGAGGTTGTTTAATTCACCCTATGTCTCAGAGGCAGCCAAATCTAAATCATCAATCTTCCAGCCTTTGCCGTCACGAAGAAAAGTCACTGCTATTTCCTGACTTTGTCCATTGCGCAGGGAGAGCGTCACAGGCAAAATCACGCGATCGCCCTGCAGATCGGGCTTGCCAGGGCGTGATCGCAGATACTGCCGTAGTCCAGTGCGCTGTAGCACCCGCTTAAATTCCTTAAACGGTACTCGACCTTGATAGGCAGGACTAAGGCTGGCATAAGCCACTTCGAGCCGACCTTGTCCAACCAGGGCCACAAATTCCCCGAGAGCTTGGGTGAGGCCGCGGCTCCCTAGAACAATGCGAACTGCTTGGAAGCCCCAGAGTCCTACCACGGTTCCGATAACAACGACCAAGGTGAGGCTAGGGTTGGGCAGGAGCTGTGAGAATTCCATGGGGCGTGGGTTGGCAGCGACCCTATTGTCCGTTACGGCGGCTGCCTGCTGAACTTCGCAAGCGATCGCGATGACCTTTTAAGGGTTCTCAGGAGTAGCAGAGGGTAGCTCAGGTTCGGGTGCGGGCGTGGTTTGCCCTGATGGCTCTGCAACTGCTTCGGCTGGTGCTGGGGTTGCTTCTGGTGCCGGTACGGCTGGCGTGGGTGGAGCTGGTAAGGGAGTCTCTTCAGCCGGAGATTCGTCAGATGTTACCTCAACAGAGCTCGATACGAAGAAAATCAGCCGGACCGGCCGCTTCAGTTTATTTTCGAGGAACGTTTCAACGAGATCGACTTGTCGGGGAGTGACAGGGCGCAGAGCACGGACTTGCAACTGTACCTCGATCGGATCGCGGTTCCAGTTGATGCTGACCCCCAGTAACTGAACTTGCCGACCCACGGTGATGGTTTCCGTCAGCAAAATGTCGCGTAGATCGCGCTGCAGGCGGGCATTTTGGAGCGATTCCCAAAAGCTTAAGCCAAGGGGAATGCTCAACAGGGAGGTTAGGAAAAGGCTGAGATAGAGGCCCCGTGAGGTTTTTTGGCGCGTGACTCCCATCAGCTTGAAGGTCACAATCGCCGCCAAAATAATCCCGACAACGTTGGTCAGGAAGAGTAGCATTGCGCCCCCGCTGGCCTGCCAATCTCCCTGAGCAAGGGTCAGACCCACGGTCGCCAAGGGTGGCATCAAGGCGACAGCAATACCTGTCCCTGCGATCGCATCACTCAGGTTGTGCTTGACACTGGCATAGGCTGCGACAGAACCTGCCACTACTGCAACACCCAAATCCAACAAGTTGGGGTTGGTGCGAGCTAACACTTCGCTGCCGTACTCAGGCAAGGCCACCAACCGCCCGAGGAACCAAGACAGGGTGATGGCCACCACGATCGCCACGATCAGGCTCAAGCCGGCTCGCTTCAGCAGGCGAAGACTGCCATTGGCGCCTGCCAGTGCTAGACCCCGTAGGGGTTGCAACACCGGCGCAATCAACATGGCACCGATGATGACGGCGACGCTATTGGCCAGCAAGCCAAGGGTAGCCACCGAGGCAGAAGTGACGACCAGAAACAGATAGGACTGGGTTAATCCTGAGCTACGGCGAATATTGCGTTCCAACTCTCTGCAGACGCGATCGATATCGCTGGGAGAGCGGCGGGGCGTAAAAAGTGTCTTGAGCAGGGATTTAGAAGACAAGCAAATTGCGGCGGCCTAGAGACCCCAGTCATTTTTCATGTCTCTTAGCTTGTCATCTGCACTCCATTTCTGCAGTACGCGATCGACCGCAATTTGGAGCGATCGGTACTGCAAGCCCTGGGGCAACGCGATCGCCAGTGGGAAATCGCCCCATTGTTGTGGCAAGAGCTGATAGCGCGGATCTTGGCGCTGCCACTGCTGGAGGATCAGGCGATCTGCGGCGATCGCCTCTACCTGTCCTTGCTGGAGAGCAGCTTGAGCCGCCGCGTAGTTCTCGACACCCACCAGCTGAAATTCGGGTGCTTGCCACCGAAGAAGCGGAATGGCACTGGATCCTTGCAAGACGGCAACACGCTGGAGAGCCAGAGTTCCGCGCAGACTGAGCAAACCAATGCGATCGCGATAGTAAGGCTGGCTGAACTGCACGACGCGCCGCCGTGAGTCCGTCACGGTCATTTGAGCGATCAAAATATCGACGCGATCATCCAAGAGTGCGGGAATGCGATCGCGACTCCGTAAGCCTTGAAAACGAATGGAGGCTGGATTTCCTAATAACTCTGCCGCTAGCGATCGTGCTAAATCGACTTCAAAGCCCTGCCACTGACCCTGAGCATCTTGCCAGGACAAAGGCGCGACATCGGCTTGCACGCCCACGATGAGATAGCCACGTCGCTTAATGGTTTCTAAATCAGCTGCGAGTCCACCACTGGCGATCGCTCCATAAAAAAAGGACGCCATCACAGACGTCCCAAGCATGAGCCAGCGTCGCAACAAGGTCGGTCGGCTGGCTTTATTCATGACGATTAACCTAGGCCTTCAGCGCTAGTTCCACGATCGCTTTGAAGCCCGCGCTGTCCAAGACAGCCAATTGAGCGAGCATTTTGCGGTTGATTTGGATATCGGCTTTCTTGAGAGCGCCGATCAACCGGCTGTAGCTGACGCCATGCAGACGAGCTGCAGCGTTGATCCGAGCAATCCAAAGACGGCGAAAGTCCCGCTTGCGACGACGACGGTCACGGTAGGCATTGGTCAATGCCTTCATGACGCGTTGGTTAGCAGTGCGGAAGAGTTTGGAGTTACCGCTCCGGAAGCCCTTCGCCAGCTTCAGGATTTTGTTACGACGTTTGCGGGCAACATTGCCACGCTTGACTCGAGCCATGGTCTGGAATCCTTCGGTGTACTAAGGGGGAAGTGGCCGCGTCCTAGAAGGAGTAAGGCAGCATCAACTTCACCCGCTCTTGGTCGGTCTCATGCACAACCTCAGGCTGGCTCAGCCGGCGTCTGCGGGTGGCATTTTTGTGTTGGAGCAGGTGGTTTTTGAAAGCCTTACGGCGGATGGCTTTGCCGTTACCGCTGATGCGGAACCGCTTCGCCGCTGCTTTGCGAGTTTTGAGTTTCGGCATTGCTCTGCTGCGAAACGAACAGCTATCTAGCGTAGCGTGAGGGCTGGGCCTAGGGCAACCATTCGGGCTGTGGCGAGGTCGCACCATGGCCACGACAGTGGTTTCAAGTGATGTCAGAAACACCAGAGACGATGGGATGATTGCTGGCTTGCTGATTCTCTACGCTCCCTCATCTGAGGCTGAGGACTACTAGCCGTCAGTCAGGGCTCAGGCTGATCAGAGGGACACACAGGCAGCCGCGATCGCTTGCAGATGGCGGGGATCTGTCCCACAACAGCCTCCCAAGACATTGATCTGCCGAAAGGTTGCCAGAAGCGACTGATAATCTTGCCCCAATTCCAGTGGATTACCAATATCCAGTTCGGTCGCGTCATCCAGCTCAGCGTGACTTAAGCGCGAGGCATTGGCACGAATGCTGCGGATGCGCTGCACCCAACTTGCTTCCCGTGTAAGGACAGAGTGGAAATGACTGGGATGAGCACAGTTAATTGAGAAATAACTCGTGTATGAGTCTGTAGCCGCATCGATGATACAAACGGCTTCCTCTAAAGTTTCACCACTTGGCAAGCGACCATCAGTTTCCACTGTAAATGAAATGGTGATGGGAATGCCGGTGTTTTGGGCTGCAAGAACAACCCCCAATGCTTCGTCAATATAGTTCAGTGTGTAAGCACTGACCAAATCAGCATTGGATTCCGCAAACGTCTCAATTTGGGGCCGGTGGTAGGCTGCTGCAGTTTGGGCATCCATGCGGGCTTCGGCTTGATAGCCATCACCGCGGGGACCCAAGCAACCACTAATGACAATGGGTTTCTGCAGATGTGACCATTGCGATCGGATGGCTTCGAGTAACTGAATTGATTGTTGGTTTAGATCTTTTAGTACAGATGCACTATGGCCAAGGCGATCGCCCCAATCTTGGCTAGCTCGCCATGTGGGGCTATCCAAAATCATTCCCGTATTGAATTGCTCAGCGATCGCAAGATAGTTAGCATAATACTCCTCTAGAATGACTCTCCCTCGAGGATCGTTGACTAAAGGAAAACTGGCAAAGCAGGGTAGATCAAAACCCTTGTGGAAGATGAGAATGGTTTCAAGCCCTCCATCCCCCAAAAATAAATCACCTTGAAGTTGAGGAAGACTTTGTCGATAAATAGCCATTACTTAACAAGTAGTTTTCCTGATTTTAAAAAGCAGTTTTGGCCTGATTAACGTTTGCTACAAAATTTTTGAGATTACTGACTGTCTTCCCTTGGAGCTCGTAGTTGCCCAGAAGGGATTACGCACTGAAGCCGCGATCGCCCGTAGGATGGCGACAGTCTGGTGAATCATAATGCGCTGTCTGGTCTTCTCGTCTGCCACGGAAGTTGTCCAATCTGTTGCTGATCGCATCGCCGATCGCCTACAAGCGCAACCCCAACTGACCCTTGGCCTAGCCACGGGCCGAACCATGGTGCCGCTCTACGCCGAGCTACTGCGCCGCCCGATCAACTGGCAGCACTGCCGGGTGTTTGCGTTGGATGAATATTGGGGGCTAGCCGCGAATCATCCAGCCTCTTTTGCAGCAGAACTCCAGCGTCGTTTCTGTCAGTCAGCCAGACTGCGACCCGATCAAGTTGAATTTTTGAATGGGGCTGCCTTAGATCCTGTGCAGGAAGCACAGCGCTATCGCCGTTGCTTAGAGCAAGTAGGTGGCTTGGATCTGCAACTGCTCGGGGTGGGGGAAAACGGTCATCTTGCCTTTAATGAACCTGGTAGTGCCCGAGAGAGTCGAGTCCGTCTGGTCCAACTGAGCGATCGCACCCGTCAGCAAAATGCAGGGGCTTTTGGTGGCGATCCTGAAGCCGTCCCCCGTACAGCTCTCAGTTTAGGGCTGGCCGACATTCTGGAAGCCCGCGAGCTCCTGTGGCTCGTCACGGGTTCCAGCAAAGCGAATATTCTGGCCCAGTCTTTGCAATCTCCTCCATCGACAGCAATCCCCGCCTCTTATTTGCAGGAACATCCTGCGACGACACTCTATGCCGATAGTGAAGCAGCGGCCTTATTGGCGATTCCCCAACCCTGAAGCAGCCTCAACACTAGGATTCTGAGGTGGTGGGGCGATCGCAGGAGTCAGTGATGGTGGTTCCATCGTCGTTGTTGGAGCTGTCAGCGATCGCGCATGCCACCAAGCCTGTTGTTCAGGGCTGAGCTTCACAGAATAGAACGTGATTACGACCGGCTGACTCTGGTGTCCGGGCTCCAAGATTTCTACTGCGTAGGAGGGCGATCGCCTCGTGGCCAGATCCACCACAAAGCGACGCCCAATCCGCCGCCAGCTCGGTTCTTTGCCGCGCCACTGTAACCGACAACAAGGCCAAGGCAGCTCATCGCGATCGAAGAGGCGACAACAAGGCCCAATAATTCGGTAGCTGTAGTGCCCACCCGGACTGGCAATTACTGCACCGCTGGGCAGTGGGTGTGCTGCCACAACCCGGTAGGATTCAGAGTTCTGCGAGTCCATGATGACTGGCGTTAGCCCTGCTGCTGGGGAATTTCAGCCAGTTGAACCGTCACTTGCCGCTTCTGTTGCTGGCGGAGCAGATCCAAGGAGAGGCGATCGCCTACTTTCTTTTTCTCGACTGCTGCCTGCAGATCCGAAGCGGAACGAATTGACTGACCGTCTGCAGTCGTGATGACATCACCGCGACGAATCCCAGCGGCAGCGGCGGGGGAGTTCGGCAACACTTGCACAATCAAAGCACCCTCAATTTCGGGTAGCTTGATGCGGGCATTGGGATTGCGGTTGTTCTCCTGAGCAATCTCCGGCGTCAGCGGCAGCATCTGCACTCCCAACAGTGGATGAGATGCCTTACCCGTTTGAATGATTTGATCGGCAATGCGACGAGCAGTGTTGATCGGGACGGCAAAGCCGATGCCTTGACCATCGGCACGAATCGCCGTGTTGATGCCGATTACTTCACCGGCAGCATTAAGCAGTGGACCGCCGGAATTACCCGGATTGATCGCTGCGTCCGTTTGGATGAAGCCAACGCGCTTGTCAGGAATTCCAACCTCCGAACTCGATCGCCCGGTGGCGCTGATAATCCCAACTGTGACAGTACTATCGAGGCCGAGCGGGTTACCAATGGCGATCGCCCATTCACCAGGACGGAGTTGATCCGAGTTCCCCAAACGAACCGTCGGCAGATCTTTGGCGTCGATTTTGACCACAGCGACATCGGTAACTGAATCTGCGCCTAAGACCTTGCCCTCATAGGTGCGTCCATCCTTGAGCCGCACTTGGACGCGATCGGCCCCTTCCACCACGTGGGCATTGGTCATCAGGAGACCATTGCTGTCAAAGATAAAACCTGATCCTGAGCCGCGTTCAACGCGATCGTTGGCTGGCGGGCCGCCAAACAATCCCCCAAAAGGATCGGCATTACCGACCCGGCGTGAGGCATTAATTCGCACCACTGCAGCACCTTCGCGTTCCACCGCTGCCACGATGAAGTTGCCATTTTCGGGCAATGGCAATGGGGGTCGGCTTGGTGCAGCCGCTTCGCTGCGGTTCACCGACAGGGGATTTGGAGGAGCGGGGAGCTGTGCCACTTGCGAACAGCCCCCCAAGCCCAACAGCACAAGACCGCTGAGTCCCAAGGTCCGTGTGAAGAAGCTGTCAGTCATGAAGCGACCCGTGGCCGGGGGAAATGCTGAATTTATTCTAGGTCTGGCCTCCAGACCGGAACGCAGCGCTTGGTACGGCTTTCCGTCCTGTCTCCTGTGGCAGTCGCTG